>JACUUF010000206.1 GCA_014859465.1 Methyloprofundus sp. | reverse complement strand
CCATTTTGGCACATCGATGCCGGTTAGGTGAGGAGGAGTCCATCCCATTGCTTACTTTTCAGCTATGCCTCATGAATAAGGCGGGATCAGGCTCTCCCGGCGTGATCCAATGGGGGAAAAGGGGAGTTGTATCTGATATTCGTAAACTGATTAAATATTGACCAGCACAAGAATTAAAAATATAAATATCGGCTTATTGTCGGGTCTATGCTGATGATGATAGTGGGCTATGAGAAATCCGGGCTAGATGTGAATTCTGCTGGCATTCTACTGGGTAAACAAGATGAGGTTTATCGGGATCTTACGGAGCCCTGAACGCTGCAGGTGCTGCACTTAATGGTTGACTCATGTATTGATAATAAAATACGTACTGCGTCACAATTTGGTCTGCGATAATACCACGCCACCATTTTTACCTGCGTAAGGACCAATCTTAACTTCAAAATCACAAAACGGTAAAATTTCAGAGCGGTGCTCAATCACTATCACTGCCTGAAATAAATCAGTTTTTTGTTTAATAAAATCTGCTACTTTACTTGCAGTTTCGGCATCTAGTCCTGACATCGGCTCATCAATGATAAGAATTTTTTTACTCTCACGCTGTCTAGCAAAATATTCGCACAACTTTAGTCGCCTCAGTTCGCCTCCTGATAAAGTTTGAGTTTTTCTATTAAGCTTCAAATGCCCGAGACTGAGATTTATTAAGGTATCCAAAATGACCTTCAAGGCAGCAGGTGCATCATGAAAATAAACTATCAGCTCTTGAATCTCCATGTCATAAATATCTATAATTGCCTTACCATTAACTAAGGCTGATGCACTAGCACCATCTTTATCGAATAGTTTGCCATCACATTTAGGACAATTAATGTAAATATCACTGTCAAAACTGCGTTCGTATTTTATAACTCCTATGCCTTTACAATACGGGCAGCCACCGTCTTTTGTAGTTAAAAAATATTCTTCTGCTATCTTTGTTTTAGATGCAAAGTATTGTGCGATAAATTCTTGCAATTTTGAACTGACAGCCAGAGTGGAGCGAATAGTATAGTTGTTAATTTTTTGGCTAACATAAAAAGCTTTTTCTTTTTCCTTGATAAAAAGAGCAATACTTGATTTGCCTGATCCAGATACACCAGTGAACACAGTTAATGCTTGCGTTGGTATAGAAATACTCTGATCTTTCACATTATTTCGGCTGATTTTTTTAATTTCTATCCAAGATCTTATATTAACAGGTGGCTTTCTTGAATCGATAGGGTTAATCTTTTCTTGTTTGTAAATCTGTCCGCCATTTCTACCCGCATACTTCCCGATGTGTATGGCTATATCTGCATTGTCGATAAAAAATTGTGCATGCTCTACTAAAACAACCGTATTTCTTTTGGCAAGTTTTTTTAGTGATGATAATATCATTGGATAATCAGTCGGGTTAAGCTGGGATGAAATTTCATCAATAACGATCAACACACCCGAAATATCAGAGTTAAGCATTCTACTGAATTTAATTTTTTGTAGCTCACCGCCAGACAAGCTTGGAATTGAGCGTGAAAAAAATAAATAGCCCAAATTTAGATTGCAGAGCTCATGTATGATTTTATGTAAAAAATGATAGCTTTGGTCTTTCAGTTTAGGCAAAAGCTCATTAAATGGCATTGTTAAAAACTCATCAAATGAAATATTGCCAATCGATACATTTTGGTATCTATGCGTATTAATACGGGAGCCTTGACATTGTAGACAAACCCACTTCTGTGCTAGCTCAACCACTGCTTTCAGATTTTTATTGTTGTTAAGATAGTTAAAGTAACCGACAAATCTATCTTTTCTATTGCGAGATTTTCCTGCATGCTTTGCGCGGAATCTATATATGTATTCGCTCTCCTGTGAAAGCAAAATCTGCTGTTGATTTGATGGTAAGTTATCAAAGGGTATAGTTATTTCAATATTATTTTCCGAGCAGAATATTAACAACAGCTTGTAATGGTAGTCGCTATAACTAGTGCATTTCCATAACTTAAAACAATGCTCCTCGATAGAAAGTTTTCTATCAATTGAATCATTTAGCGCAATCTCAGATACTTCACCAAGACCATCGCAGTAATGACAACTGTTTTCTGGCTTATTAATCCTTAGTAAGGATAAATCGAATTTATTTCCAATCTCTTCATGTTGTACAATAGCTGATTGTAAAATTTGAGATATGTTCAGTAGTGAGTACAGTGTTGATCTGGGGTTGTTGTTGGTGTTTTTTTGTGGAATTGCAACGGCAGGAATAAGATTCTCATATCCTGTCAATCGATAATCTTTTGTGTCGAAATAACCACATTCTAGCGCATCAAACTCATCTTTACACAGTTGATACAGAGTTGAAAAAGCTAGTGAGCTTTTTCCTGCGCCCGAGCGTCCATAAATGGCAGTAATTTTATTAATAGGTATTTCAGTATCAATGTTTTTTAGATTGTGGGTGGAAACACCACGTAAAATAATTGATTTACTCGACATTATTGCCACACCATTTGCACTCTTTCGAGCGTTCAACTTGCATCACAGTAAAATTGTTAGTGCCAGTATTGAATTCAATTCGCTTATTTGTTTGCTGCAATTTATCCGTTTTCTCTATTAAAACCTTAAAAGCATCTAACGAAGCTAAATTAGATGCAATTCCAGAGAGCGGAGAAAAAGAACCTAGCTTTCTATTTTCTCTATGTAATTTTTTAATATTCTTATTTTCAAAATCATTGATTTTTTTTAGGAAAATATTAAAGCACTCAAAACAAGCTGTTTTATAGGGAATAATTGTTTGCCCAATCAAAGTTAAATGTAAGTTATAGCCACCGCCAACAATATGTGGAATACAGGCTCTCATTGCATATTCTGACACGATTTTGCTTGTCGCATCAACGCTTGGTTCATCAGCACAATTGATAATTAAATCAATATCGATAGGAATATCATGGTTATCGAAGAAGTCAAGGTTCAAATAAGAATGAATGATTTCAATGTTGCAGCAGGGATTGATTTTTGAAATTTCATTTTTCAAAACTTCAGTTTTTAGTTTTCCGATATTGTCTTCAAAATAGTATTGTCGGTGTAGATTGCTTTCATCAACTTTATCTTTATCTACAAAGATAAGGTTGCCGACACCAAGTTGTGCTAACTGTACAGCCACAAAACTCCCTACAGCACCTAAACCAATAATCATAACCTTTTTAAGGCTTAGTTTGTTGATTGCTTTTATAACTTCACTTGTAGAATGGCAGTAGTCTTCCAGTAAATTAACTAGTCGGATTTTATTTTGAATAAGCTCTGTGGGATAGTTTGCATCTTGCTGGATTAAGATGTGCTCCTTGTGCAAATATGTAAGTAAACTCTCTAGCTGTGTTGCATCAAGTTGATATCTTTCACAAATCTCATCAACCGTAGTGCTGCCATTAAAATCTTGCAACAACTCCACGATTTTTTTATTATTCATTTTAAGCAGCAAGCTTTCTCTAGTGTTTGATTTGAAGAAATCCACATGCTGTTCGGTTATAACTATGCCTATAGAGCGACGTAATCTCAAGTTATTCATTGCACACCTTACAAAAAGCTCTTTGTTTTACCATTTCAAATGATGTCATTATCCCTTTGTTTATCAAGTATTCGTAACGCTCAGTTTTATAGTCAAGCCGATCATCACCTGCGAGGAATTGAATGATTCGCATACAACTTAGATTGGCTGAAAATAGTGACATTACAGATAATCCGCCTGAACCTCCAATATCAAAATGATTCATCTTATTGATAGTATAATTATGGTTGTTGTATTCAACTAGCTGTTCAGGTTTTTCTACTTGAGTATAAGTCGGCTTCCAATCCGTTAGTGCCTTCTGGAAAGTTTGCTGGCAGCAATCAATACAGGGTGTTTTGGGTGGAATGATCAATTCACCTGAACTCATTAGATGCGCATCGAAACCGCCCATTACATACAGCGCGATATTTTTTGTTTGCAAAAAACGACCAATTTTTAGTGAAGTATGACCTAGGTAAGGCTCATCGCACCCATTAATGACCAGGTCGACATCAGTGCCGATATATTTGTTCAAATCTGTATTAGGATTTAACTCATCATAAAATAAAGCAGTTTTGATTCTATTGTTTATTCTTTTCAAGTAGTCAGATAAAATATCTATTTTATACTTCCCGATATCATCTAAACGACAAAATAAATGGCGTACTAAGTCAGAATAACGTACTTTTTTGGCATCAACCAATGTGAATTTTTCGACGCCTGCCCGAGCTAAAATTTCTACCATTGCCCCTGTAACTGCACCGCAGCCAATAATTGCAATGTGTTTTTGTTGCAATAATCGCTGAGATTCCATGCCTGAGTGGCTAAGAATCATATCCTCAAAATAAGCGATTTGACGTAAATATCGTGGATCTTCAGGGGCTTCATGGGCCTCATAAATAAAATGCTCGTCTTTCAAAAAATTGAGCAATATTGAGGCCTGCTCTTTACTAAAATCACCGAGGCCTTTTAAAATCTCACCGGCTGTGCGTTCACCATCTAAGCTGGCAAGAAATTTAGCGACAAATGGTTGAGTAACAATCTCTTTTCTTTCACGAGTTGTCATGCGGCTAAAAGTTATTATAACCTTGCCATCTTTCTGTTCAGATATATATATATCTAAAGTATCTTGTAGTTTTAATTTTTTATCAATCATAAATAAAAATTAGCCCTACAAACTGATAGGGCTAAGAGTTGAAAGTGTGGAAATTTAGTTTAGTATTGCAGTACGCCGGCGTTAATTTCTAAATATTTTTCCCAAGCCTCAATGCTTGAGGTGTTCTCAGTAATGCGTGTACAGGTACGAGTACAGCAGTCACTACGAGAACCAGAGCATGTGGCGGTATATTTATTTGAATCTAATTTTTCGTTAACAACCTTGAAAGATAGATCCATTGGAATGGCAGATGACTGGATAGAAATAGACGTATTCATTATGGTTTTTTCCTATTGTAGCGAAGATAATTCCTGTTCCTATTATATATTTTTCCTAAAAATCAACAAGGATTTTCTGTAGTTCCCTCGCTAAAACGGACAGTGCTAACTTGCACCATCGTCGAGCTGTATCAGCCCGCCTTATTCATGAGGCATAGCTGAAAAGTAGGTGTGGCTTTGGTATGCTGTTGAAATATAACGTGTTCCTGCAAGAACGGTTTGTCTCAACAACCAAAGCCACGGGTGAAACTATACCACCATGAAAACCTCATTCAATGCCTCCGTGAATCTTTCGTTCAGCAACCAAGCCAACAGCAGCGATGCCGGTGCACTTTTGGTGCGTGAAGCTCTGGAAAACAGCCAGGTGATGAACTTTCTTGCTGATCACCTCACCGACTCCCGTGATCCTGCGCGTATTGTTCACTCGCTCACCAGTCAGATGCGTACCGTCATTCTGCAACGTGCTCTGGGCTGGTTTGACCAAAGCGATACTCAGGTTCTGGCCGGTGATCCTCTGTGGCACCTGGCTTGTAGTGATGCACGGGGGCTGACACCACTGGAGCAGTCTCGTCCTTCACAAGCTACCCTGTCACGCCTACTCACTGCACTGAGCCAAACAGATTCCAACCTGAACACGCTGCATGAAGGTTTATTAAAACTGGCGGTCTGGCGCTGGAATCAACAGCCCAAGCTCGTGCGCCCTCATATCCTGACGCTGGATATTGACGGCCTTCCGGTTGAGGTGTTTGGTCATCAAAGTGGTTCATCGTATAACGGCTATGCTGGAGCTCGGATCTACTCACCACTGATTGCCTCACTGGCCGAAACCGGTGATCTCCTGGGTGGTCTGCTGCGTGAAGGCAATGCCGGTCCAGCACGGGATGCCTGCACTTGGATCCCTCATTTGGTCGATCAATAGTTCGGACAGTTTTAAAGAAAGCCTGCTACCCGGATAATGGGGTTGTC
>JACUUF010000205.1 GCA_014859465.1 Methyloprofundus sp. | reverse complement strand
TGCAGACACCAAAAAGGTGGCACAGCAACGTTACCGAGATTTTATACAAGCAGGAAAAGGCCGTTCTTGTCCTTGGCAGAAATTAAACAACCAGATTTATTTGGGTGATGACGACTTTATTAATAACATGCAGTGCATGATTGGCCCTGAACAATCACTACAAGATAGTCCTAAAAAGCAAAAAAACGCACCGCTAAAACCATTGGCGTATTTTGCTGAACGATATAAAACGCGTAATGAAAGAATGGCGTATGCCTATTTAAGTGGTCACTATGCACTGACTCAAGTCGGTGACTATTTTGATGTAAGCTATGCGACTGTCAGTCGAGCGGTAAAACAAATAGAAAAAGAGGGTGGAAATGTCAAATGTAAGGCCTGACCCTGTTGTAACTGTTGTACTGCTTGCTAAGAGTAGCTGATAAATGATTTTAGGTGAGTAATGACAAAAAAAGCACTAATAACTGGCGTAACAGGCCAAGATGGTTCTTATCTAGCAGAGTTTTTATTAGAAAAAGGCTATGAAGTGCATGGCATTAAACGCCGTGCTTCGTCGTTTAATACCCAACGGGTGGATCATCTTTATCAAGATCCGCATGTTGATAATAAAAATTTTATTTTGCATTACGGCGATCTTACCGATTCATCTAATTTGACACGGATATTGCAAGAGGTGCAGCCAGATGAGGTGTATAACTTAGGCGCACAATCACATGTAGCCGTGAGTTTTGAATCGCCTGAATATACGGCGGATGTCGATGGGATGGGCACGCTGCGATTGTTGGAAGCTATTCGTTTGTTAGGTTTAGATAAAAAAACACGTTTTTATCAAGCTTCAACCTCTGAGCTTTATGGTTTGGTACAAGAAACACCGCAGAAGGAAACCACGCCTTTTTATCCACGCTCGCCTTATGCCGTTGCTAAACTCTATGCGTATTGGATGACGGTTAATTACCGTGAGGCCTATGGCATGTATGCCTGTAATGGCATTTTGTTTAATCATGAGTCGCCGCGCCGAGGTGAGACCTTTGTTACCCGTAAAATAACCCGTGGATTGGCGAATATCGGACAAGGATTAGAAAATTGCTTATATATGGGTAATATCGATGCCTTGCGTGATTGGGGACATGCGAAAGATTATGTGCGGATGCAATGGATGATGTTACAACAGGATAAACCCGAAGATTTTGTTATTGCCACCGGTGTGCAATATTCAGTGCGTCAGTTTATTATCTGGTCTGCGAATGAATTAGGGATCTCTCTGCGCTTTGATGGCGAAGGTGTCGATGAACAAGGCATTGTGGATGCTATTAAGGGAGATAAAGCGCCAGCTGTAAAAATAGGTGATGTGATTGTTCAAGTGGACCCGCGTTATTTTCGACCAGCAGAAGTGGCAACGTTATTAGGCGATCCGACTAAAGCAAAAGAAATATTAGGTTGGGTGCCGGAAATCAGTTTGGTGGAGATGATTAAAGAAATGATGGCACATGATTTTGCTCAAGCTAAGCGCCATGCCTTGTTGAAAAAACAAGGTTATGATGTTGCGCTAACTCATGAGGACTGAGCTTTTATGGTTAAAGTAAAGCGGGTTTTTATTGCCGGTCATCAAGGTATGGTGGGCTCGGCATTGGTGCGTCAGTTGACTGAGCAGTCGAGTGTTGAATTGGTGCTGCGTGAGCGCGCACAATTGGATTTAACGCGACAAGCCGAGGTTGAGGCTTTTTTTCAAGCGGAGCAGATTGATCAAGTCTATCTGGCGGCGGCTAAAGTGGGCGGCATTCATGCCAATAATACCTATCCTGCCGACTTTATTTATCAAAACTTAGTTATTGCAAGTCATGTGATTCATGCGGCGCATCAAAATAAGGTACAGCAATTATTATTTCTCGGATCGTCCTGTATTTACCCCAAGCATTCCGCACAGCCCATGCAAGAATCTGCGTTGCTTACAGGCTCTTTAGAGCCAACAAATGAACCTTATGCGCTGGCTAAAATTGCCGGAATCAAATTATGCGAAAGTTACAATCGGCAATATGGTCGTGATTATCGCAGTGTTATGCCGACCAATTTATATGGGCCATTGGATAATTTTCATGCACAAAATTCGCATGTGATTCCTGCTCTGTTACGTCGTATTCATCAGGCTAAAATCAATCAGGATGAATCAGTGACCATTTGGGGTAGCGGTCAGGTAATGCGTGAGTTTTTGTTTGTTGATGACATGGCTGACGCGTGTATTTTTGTGATGAATTTAGCGGCGGAAGAGTATCGTTCAGTGACTCAGCCTAGGTTATCGCATTTAAATGTAGGCACTGGGCAAGAGGTGCGTATTGCTGAATTAGCCGAGTTATTATGTGCAGTTATTGGATTTAAAGGTCGTTTGGAATTTGATACCGCACAACCCGATGGCACGCCACGGAAATTATTAGATGTGAGTCGTTTAAATTTTCTGGGTTGGCAAGCACGGATAGATTTACGCGCTGGACTGGAAATGACTTATCAGTGGTATTTGGATAATGAAGGTTCTGTGCGCGAGTAATGCTTGTATTCGCTGCGTACTTAAGGCCAGATAATTCTTTGTCGGGCGGACTTTATCCGCACGGTGGAAGCACTGTTCGAGATTAGCGTAAATGCCCCATACCGTTGATCAAGTAGTCAAATGTTTATTAGAGATATTTATATGCATCAAAATAATTCGGAAAGTTTTGAGTTAGAGAGTCAATACAGTACCACCCGCTGCGTGATGCGAATACCGCCTGTGATAGTTAATAACCTAGAAGATAAGTTTGAGTCGGTGTTATTTTTACCGAAAAATTCGGAGCGTAAAGCCGAGGGGGGGTTACGTACTCAGGGTTATTTTAAGCACACTCAAACAGATAAGCCATTAATCAGTGTAATTACCGTGGTGTTTAACGGCGAACAATATTTAGAACAAACCATTAATAGTGTGATCGGACAAACTTACGATAATGTGGAATATATTATTATTGATGGCGGCTCTACGGATGGGACTTTGGATATTATTAGGCGTTATGAGGGAGCGATTGATTATTGGGTGAGTGAGGGGGATGAGGGGATTTATGATGCGATGAATAAAGGGATTTCTGTTGCGCAAGGTAGGTGGTTGTTTTTTTTAGGTGCTGATGATTATGTTTGTTCAAACGAGATATTTTCATTAATATCTTCAGATATAAAATCCGAAGTCATGTTATTTTATGGGAATATTAAATATTCATCGGGTAATTTTTTTAATTCTAGTATTGGATTTAAAACGAATTTTATAAACACATGTCACCATCAATCTTCATTTTATAATTCCTACTTATTTAGATTTTTTAGGTACAATACTGAATATAAAATAGTTTCAGACTATGAATTGAATTACTTTATTTTTAATAAAAAAATTAAAAAACAGAAGGTTAATGAAATAATTGCAATCTGCAGCGATAAAGGCATTAGTCACTTAGGTGATACTATTAATGATTATTTTGATATGTTTAAAATTCGTTCTAACTATATAAGCGCAGCATTAAATATTTTTTTTCTTTTTGTTGGAATGATAAACTTCTATCGAAGAAAAATAAATCCATGATTGATTTTTGCATCATTACCGTTACTTATAATAATTCAAAATATATTGATTACCTTATTGAATGTGTTAATAATTCCGTGCAATCAAGTACATTTCATGTTTTTATATTAGATAACTGTTCAAAAGATGTTGATATTATTGAGGAGATATGCGTTAAAAATAGTCATGTGACGTTAATAAAAAGTGATACCAACGTAGGGTTTTGTAAAGGAAATAATGTCGCACTTAAAAGCGCTTTAAAGTTAGAGCCTAAAGCGATATTGTTTTTAAACCCTGATTTATTTTTAACGGATCTATGGTTAGATAAAACAAAGACGATTTTAAATGATAACTCTATCGGTATTTTATCAGGACCGTTATTGCACTTTGATTTTGAGTTTAAAAAACCGACTGGTTTAATAGATAGTTTGGGTATTAATGTTACTCGATATGGAAAATGGTTTGATGTAAGTCAAGGTCGGCCTTTTTTTAAAAATTCTGAGCCAGCTTTTCCCAAAGCGATTTGTGGAGCCTTGATGCTTATTCCTCGTGAAGTTATCGATATTTTATTGAAAACGGATGGATATGTATTTAATGAAAAGTTTTTTATGTACAAAGAGGATGTTGATCTTTCGTTAAGAATACAAAAATTAGGTTATAAGGTGTTAGTGCATCCAGATTTAGAGGTTTTCCATTGCCGAGGCTGGAAAAAAGATAGAAGCGCAATGCCTTTTATGGCAAAAAAATTATCTGCTATTAATGATGTGCGAGTAGCATTGCGCCACCGATTAATTAACTTACCTTTTGCGTTGTTAAAGTTGTTTTATGTTTATACGGCTGAATTACCTTTAAGAGAATTTTATACAAGTATTAAAAAACTGTGAAAACTGATATTTTATCTTACAGCCCGTAAAATATTCCGAGGCACGAACCGCATCAATCGCGAAAATAAGAGCAAGCGCCACGATCGAGCTGGGGTTTTTTACCGTAAACCTAGCAGAGCGAAAGAGGTCTTTGGCAACAGCGGTTTTAGGAATATTTAATTCGTGATGAAACCAATTATCGATAACCTATCGATTACATCCATTGGAATCCGCTTAAACAGGGCTGGGTTAGCTGCGTTAAAAATTGGCCGCATTCAAGCTTTCATCGATACGTCCGCGATGGCGTTTATTTTAAGGATTGGGGGAATGATGTTAAATTTCTTGTTGCACCTGGGTGGAGTAACGCAAATGATGCGCTTCGTGCCTCACCACATCCTACTGAGCTATTGAGCAAATAAATAACTGATTATGAAAGTTGCCATCATTCACTATTGGCTGGTTAATATGCGCGGCGGCGAGAAGGTCGTCGAAGCATTGCTGGATTTATACCCTGATGCGGATATTTATACGCATGTATTTGATAGGTTAGCTATTTCAGAAAAAATAGCTCGGCGTATCAAAGGCACAACGTTTATTCAAAAACTACCTAAAGCTAATAAATTCTATCAATCTTATTTACCGCTGATGCCATTGGCTTTAGAGCAATTAGATTTAAGGAAATATGATTTAATTTTATCCAGTGAATCAGGGCCAGCAAAAGGCGTGATTACATCGCCTAATAGCCTGCATATTTGTTATTGCCATAGCCCCATGCGTTATCTGTGGGATATGTATCATGACTATTACCTGCATAGTTCACGATTAAAAAAACTACTTATGCCCTGGTTGCTCCATCGTTTACGATTATGGGATTTGGCTAGTTCGTTTCGCGTCGATCATTTTATTGCTAATTCATCTTTTGTAAAAAAACGGATCAGTAAATTTTATCGCCGCGATAGTGAAGTGATTTATCCACCTATTAATACGGCGGATTTTTATATCGCGGAACAAGTTGAAGACTATTATTTAATGGTCGGGCAGTTGGTGGCTTATAAAAATACCCGATTAGCGGTTGAGGCGTTTAATCAGAATGGTAAGCGCTTGGTCATTATTGGTACTGGTGCTGAGTTGTTTGATTTGAGAAAAATAGCGGGAGATAATATTCAGTTATTAGGCTATCAAGATTTTGATGTGATTAAACAGCATTATGCCCAATGTAAGGCGTTAATTTTTCCCGGTGTGGAAGATTTTGGCATGGTGCCTGTCGAAGCAATGGCCAGTGGTCGGCCAGTTATTGCGCTTGCTCAAGGCGGTGCGCTAGATACTGTGATTGATGGCGAAACGGGTGTGTTTTTCGATGTGCCAGATGTTAAGGCTTTGAATGGCGCAGTAAAAAAGTTTGAAGAAAACTATCAAGCCTTTTCTTCAGAGCGAATAAGAAAGCATGCTGAGCAATTTGAGAGTCTTGTTTTTAAACGTAAGATAAAAGAATTTATTGATACGCATATTTAGAAATAGCCCCGTA
>JACUUF010000204.1 GCA_014859465.1 Methyloprofundus sp. | reverse complement strand
AATGTAAAGCAGAATTTGTAATTATTTTATAGTTTTTAGTCTTGACACCATAGCCGGGCCATTTCGGACTTTATGTTTTCTTGGCTTAGTTTGGCATAACGTTCGGTTGATTTTATTGGTTGGTGATCTAGCACTTTTGATACCACATAAAGGAGTGTGCCGTTTTGCACGATTAACAGCGAAGGCACGCGGCGAGATTTGGATTAATACTAGGCAACAAAAAACCCGCCGAAGCGGGTTGAGGACTGGTTTGTTGATTTGGAAACTTACTTTCTTGGCTCAACCTACAAAGCCTAGCTTTAACTTTAAAACTAAAAGGCAATGGAATTCAATCATTCCTGGGTTGATTATAACGCTATTTGTAACCTCGTTCAAGGTTTAAAATATAATGCCCCAACCGCTCCGTGTCGATCTGGTCTAGCGTAATGCCGCCTTGCTCATTTATCTCTAAGCTTGGCAGCATCGGCTTGGCGGGTGTCGTTGGCATCTGTCGGCAAGTCGGTATGCTCGTGCACCCGGCCATTAAAATGATCGTCAAACCAAGCACCAGGCCTGCTTGTAATCGCGTCCGATTCATGCTGGTATTCCTCTTGCTCTTTTTTACGCAAAAGCCGTGACACCACATTGGCGATCACGGCGATTATTGCAATTATCTTTTCCATGCCAAGGCTACTTGATAGCTTGATTGGCTTTAAATCGGCCATACACGGCCAATAAACCACCAACAGCGGCGGCAATGGCTGTTAAAGACTCGGTTAAAATAGCCTGGTCAGCCGCACCAATAGCCAAGCCGAGTACGCCAGCGATACCCGCGCCTAAAGCCACAAGGCCGCCCCAAACAGTTTTAGACTGCCACCATTTTTTATCGTTAATATTGTCCATTTTGTCGCTCCTTTTTTAGTGTAAAACTTACACTATTTATTTTACTAGTTACACAATGTTACACCAATTCAAGTTCAATTTTCTTGGTGTTTTGGCCCATCAAATTGCTTACCACTTTAAGCGTGCTTTCCACCTCAGCATAAGCGCCGATTTGTTCGCCATCCTGCTTGATCCGATAAACGCTTTTGTTATTGCGTAAAGGCAAATTAAAATGGCTGGCTAATGCATCCGCTAATGCTTCGGCATTTTCCTGTAGGAATCTGGTTTGGCGCAATAGATTAGCGTCAATCGCATTGCTAATAAATCCGAATTCCAGCAACACGGCTGGCATTTTTGTTTCTCGCAATACGTGAAAATTGGCTTGCTTTTGGCCCCGATCCTTCCGCGCCTTGTTTTTCCAAAGCGGGGCTAAAGCGGTGTGCAAATCGGTTTGCAAGCGCCCGGTTTTTTCGCCAACACTGGTATAAACAAACGACTCAAAACCATTCGCATTACTTGCGGCCGCGTTAATGTGCAGCGAGATAAACGCGTCTGCATTCCAGCTATTCGCCCGATTTGACCGATCAGACAGCTCAATAAATTCATCATTGGTTCGCGTTAGCCGAACATCTACATCACTAAATTTCTTTTTTAAAACCTTAGCAGTTCGGTGGGCTAGGTTTAAAACCAAGTCCTTTTCGTTAAGGTCGTGACCTTGTGCGCCTGGGTCGCGGCCACCGTGTCCGGCATCTAATACAATAATCTTCATGTTGTTCAATCCTTTCACTTTTGGGATTTTAGCGTCATTTCTAAGTGCTTAATTGCTTCGGTGACTTCGGCGTTGTGCTTATCAAGGTGCCGATTAAGATTTTTAAACTGATTGTCTATATGTTCTTTATGCAGCTGAAAAAATTCCTTGCTCACAAATTCAGCTCTTACTTCGCTCATGGTGGGAGATTGGTCAATTTTGGCGCTATGCTCGCGCAAAAGCTCGCTGTGGTCATCAATTTTTAAACCGTAACGATCTAAACGCTTTTGCACTTCGCCTTGGTCTTTTTCGCTGGTTTTTTCCGCATTGTCAATGCGATAACGCATAACCGCGAACGTGCCAACCCAGGTTAAAATAACGCTAGCCGCAGCTATCATCCATCCATCCATCACCATTGTGATAAACCTCCAAACTGCTTTTGCCAATTAAAATATGTTTTATTCTAACACGGTTTTTTGTGGCTTTTATACGAATAAAACCGCACTTAACGTAGTTATTCAATAAGCTTTATTAGTGGTGACATAAGTAAATCTCTAGGCGTTACACGGTTAAAATTTTCCGTGCGTAACAAAGGCGTACCAGCCTGTTCAAAAGCCCAGGCGACCAACTCAGAACAAAACCATTTTTTAGGCTTATGCCAATCTCGCCTAAAAATAATGCCGAATATCGCGGATATGTCGTAATGCTTGCCAATCTGGGTTAAAGCAATGTCAATAACGTGATCTGGTGCATCAACTGCAACGCGCAGGCACTTTTCAAAATCGCCGGTAGGTTGAATAGAAACGCCGCCGTCTAACCTTGCTCCAAGAAGCCTACCGTCCGGCAAAACAATATCAACGTGGCTGTAATCCGACCACGTGAATTGCCTAATTAGCCATGAGCCTATTTTGCGGCGGGCGGTAAACTGCAAGATGATCATGAGCCCGACTTCATTAAGTTAAGCTGGTCAATATAAGGCTGGGCCACATTTTGCATGTCATCATGTGTGCCCAGATCAGTTGCAGCATCAACCGCCGCTTTGCCTGACAATCTAATCTGGCGAATCGTAAGCAACACCAGCTCCCAACCCGCAGCGGTTTGCTCAATATTAGCTGCGGCCTGTTCATCCGTCATACCAGACGCAATGGCCCAATCACTGATCGCAGCCGGTACGCTGGCCTCCGGACTACCAGCGGCGCGCCAAGCTTTACATTGCTGTAAGGCCAGTCTGTACTCTTCTTCTACCAGCGGCCCCACGCTAACATAACGCTGCCGTGCGTTACCGGCTGACTGGTCAATTAATTCTTTAGCAGTGTCGCGGCGATCAGAAATTGAGTCTGGCAACCTATCGCCCCAGGCTGGTAAAGCTTCAAAATTACCTGAATTTGTAGATAGCCATTGCTCGACCTGAGACCAAAGCTCATTAACTTGCGGCACTTGGGCGCCCTTTTTAATATCGCCATAATCAGACAGGCATAAAGCATATCCATTTTCTAGTTTTGCGAACATATCTCCACTCCTTCTAAGTGCCTAATTAAATTATAACTATCTGCCCATTTTGCATGACCCGCAAAGCTGGCTTTAAACTTTTCTAAATCTAACCATTGTTGGTTCTTAGTGTAAAGTTTTATTTTCCTTTTGGCACGCCTTACGCTGTCCTTTCGCAAAAGTTTGTGCGTCGGCCATATCCTATAACCAAGAAAGTTTACCCCTCTGTTAATATTTTGGATGCTTTGTTTGCTAAAGAATAAGCGCATTCTGTAATTGCAAAACCACTCTATAAAGCCGAGCATACTTTCAAGTACAAGCCTTGAGTTGTGCAAAATAACAATATCGTCCATATAGCGAGTGAAATTGTTAATTTTTAGCCTATGGACCAAAAATCGATCAACTTCATTACCAATCACGTTAGCCCAAAGCTGACTTGTTAAGTTTCCTATCGGTAGGCCGTAACCATTTCTTGGTGTAAATTGCTCAATAAGCCAAATCGTATGTTGGCAGCTTATCTTTTTTTCTATCAGTCGCCACAAAACTTCTCTACTTATGCTGTAAAAATATTTGCTAAAATCAGTTTTTAATGCATAGACAGGCTTCCCGCCTTTTCCAAGCCTGCGCATAATGGCCTGAGTTCTAATTGCGCCGCTATGCATGCCTCGACCTTTTCTACAAGCATACGACTGAGGCATAAAGCCTTTTTCAAATATAGGCATAAGTATATTGACAAGTGCGTGCTGCACAACTCTGTCACCAAAAGGCATGGCAGTTATTGGCCTGGGCTTAGGCTCATAAACCCAAAACTCGCGGGGCTCACCTGGCTTATATGTCTTATGATTAATGGCGCTGCGCATTGCAGCTAGCCGGGATGCTGACTTTTCTTTGAAGTTTAAATATCCAGACGATGACTTTTTTCCAATGCTCGCTTTATAATAAGCCAGCCTAAAATTATCATCATTTAAAATATCACCAATTAAGTTGCGATACTTCTTTCCCATAAAATTCCTTTAAGTTGCGCATAGGTTTCGATTTTCACTACTCCCTATTCTCGCAAACCGTGTAGTTTATTTCCCGAAGGAGGTCTGGCAACGGCTGACCACTTAAAGCGACCATTTGCAAAACCTTAGTATTTGCAAATTAAAAACCAGTCGTCACAGACGGAGCGCGCCGAAATGTTGTTGTTCGAGTTGTCGGGCGTGTTGTTCCAGTTAGACGCGCGAGAACCAGCGTTCGCGGCGTTGTTCCAGTTCGCACCCAATAGCACCGCGCGAGTATCCGTTACCAAACCCAATTGAAGCAACAAATATTTAGATCAAGCCTGCGCAAGCTTAATATTTTTCTTCATTGCTCCAATCTTGCCACCGACAACATTTAGCAGGGTTTCCGCTACCTCATGTTGCTTGTTAGTGAGCATTCTTGTGCCAAATGTAAATGATGATCTCATTTGCCACCTAGCATATGCAAGCGCCGTATCTAAGGCATTAATCTTTCCATGCTGCTTTATCTTAATAGCCTCATATAAAAGCTTTGGTAAAACCTCAAAACAGTGAGACCTAACCGCTGTCTTAAACCAGTTATGCTTATTTGCCGTTGTTTCTAACCTTGGGTAAATGTATTGACAAAATTTTTCATAATCCTCAACCACATCTAGCCCAAGCCAATCTTTATAAACAGGTTTATTCATGGTGTCGCTGCCGCTCCACCTAAAGCTTTAAGTGTTCACAGACGGAGCGCGCCGAAATGTAGTCGGCCGAGTCGTCGGGCGTGCCGTACCAGCTAGACGCGCGAGAACCAGCGTTCGCGGCGACGGCCCAGCTCGCACCCAATCGCACCGCGCGGATGCTGTGGGTGTAAACAGAGCCGCGGCCATCCGTAATATCTTGCCAAGACACCGTACCAGTGGCAGTTGTTCCATTAATATCTGCGCCCCACTGCCATAAAGCACCAGTAACTTGCTCAACGCCACACGCTGAACGATGGCCTGCTTGGTACTTGGTTGTAACTGGGTCGGCTCCAGTCGACTGTTGTTCCACAACGCCGTAAGCAAAGCCGGTGAATTCTCCGTAAAAAGGCAATCTCTTACCGGCTGCAATCGCCAAATCCCAAGCTTCATACCAAGTTAATGAACCATAAGTGGTTGTGCCATTCCCGCCATAAATAGCCGGAATTTTTGGTGGACTTGCTCCATCCGCGATTGTCACATCACCGCGAGAATAACCGTTTATGCCGTAATCAACATCCATCAGGTAAATATCAACCCATAGCCGCTTATCTGGCGATAAAGTCATCCCGCGTGGCGAACAGCTAGGGCGCCACTTTAAGTCCCATATTGTTGCTGGGTTTACAATGCCATCGGTATGTCCTGCGTGGAAACCGCCGACCAGGATTGTGTTTGCTGGTTGTGCAGTATCCCATGAAATAGCCTCAAGCCCGCCATCTACATCACAATAAATCTTATAATCAGTAGCCGGTACAAGAGCTTGCAACACGACTGATACACCTGAGTTGACACGAATCAAAATATTGTCAAAACCTACATTGAAAGACTGGCTTGTAACAATATCTGTGCTGATCTCAAATATTGGCTTATCAGTATCGGCCTTTGTGAATAGACCAGTGCTAGTTGTGGACATTTCAATCCAAGGCGTCCATGCGCCAGCCGCGCCACGCTTGTGGCGAACAAAAATACGATTGTCTGGTGTATCGTTCGATTGAGTCCATTTTTGTGTGACATATCCATCATCAGAACCGGCATTGATAACTTCGAGAGAGCCGCTTGAACCAGGAAGCGGAGAGTTGGCTGCACCCATTGCTACTGGCAAGCTGTAAAAACCAGATTTAATAGCTAAATCCGCATCGGCTACTGGCTTCC
>JACUUF010000203.1 GCA_014859465.1 Methyloprofundus sp. | reverse complement strand
CCTGTGTGCCGATGCACACCTTTGGACATCCTTGTGAAATCGACAAAATCCAAGCGATTTGTGAACAATGGCATATCCCGTTAGTTGAAGATGCCGCCGAATCATTGGGCAGTTTTTATAAAGGTAAGCATACCGGTAATTTTGGTAAAGTAGCCGCTATCAGCTTCAATGGCAATAAAATTGTAACCGCTGGCGGGGGCGGGGCGATACTCACCAACGACCCAGAACTAGCCAAAGCCGCCAAGCACATTACGACCACTGCCAAGGTACCGCATAAGTGGGAATTTAATCACGACCAGGTTGGTTATAATTATCGCATGCCGAATCTAAATGCGGCGTTATTATGTGCCCAGCTTGATAAGCTAGATAGCTTTATCGAAAACAAACGTCAAACCGCGCAAACTTACCAGGCCTGGTGCCAACAAAACGAAATCCAGTTTATCCAAGAACCGCAAAACGCGACATCCAATTACTGGCTCAATGCCATACTGCTCAATGACAAAGACGAACAACAAGCGTTTTTAGAATACGCCAACGCCCAAGGCGTGATGACCCGGCCTGTTTGGACGCTATTAAACCAATTACCCATGTTTAAACATTGCCAAACCATGCCCCAAACGAACGCCCAATGGCTTGCAGACCGTTTGGTCAATATACCGAGTAGTGTCAGAATATGAAACAGCTTCTTTTAATTGGCGCGGGCGGTCACTGCAAGTCGTGCATTGATGTCATCGAGCAGATTGGCGAATGGCAGATTGTGGGGGTTATCGACCGTAAAGATTCAGGTGTTGATGAGGTTTTAGGCTATCCGGTCATTGGCTGTGATGATGATCTTGCTGAACTCAGAAAGCAATATGATTATGCCTTTGTAACAGTGGGGCAAATTCGTTCCGCAGAGCTGAAAATTAAATTGTTTAATCAAATTAAATTGTTAGGCTTTAAACAACCAGGCCTGGTGTCGCCTTTAGCCTATGTTTCTAAGCACGCCACAATAGGCGAGGGTACGATTGTGATGCATTATGCCATTATCAACGCCTCGGCAAAAGTTGGAGATAACTGCATTATTAATAGCAAAGCCTTAATTGAACATGACGCTGTGATTGAAAGCCATTGTCACATTTCAACAGGCGCAACCATAAACGGTGGGGTGAGAGTGGGTGAGCAAAGCTTTATTGGCAGCCACGCCACAACCGAACAAACCATTACCATTCCACCTAAATCATTTATTAAAGCAGGTACGGTAGTCAAATGAGTGTATTTATTATTGCCGAAGTCGGTGTTAACCATAACGGTTCACTAGAACTGGCTAAACAACTGGTTGATGTGGCGTCAGAGTGCGGTGTGGATGCTGTCAAGTTTCAAACCTTTAAAGCCGCAACACTAGTCACCAAGTCCGCCAAACAAGCTGACTATCAAACCGCGAATACTGGTAAGCAAGAAAGTCAGTTTGATATGCTTAAACGCCTCGAGTTGAGCGAAGCGGATCATCAAGAGTTGGTCGATTACTGCCAGCAAAAAAACATTGAATTTATGTCCACGCCGTTTGATTTACAAAGCATTCAGTTTTTAAACGGACTTGGCGTAAATCGCTTTAAAATTGCATCGGGTGAAATCACCAACTATCCGTATTTAAAAATGGTTGGCGCGTACAACAAAGAAATCGTGCTCTCAACTGGCATGGCAACGTTAGCGGACATCGAAGCCGCTTTAAACCTGCTCATCGAATCGGGCACCGATAAAGACAAAATCACTATTTTGCACGCCACCACCGACTACCCAACCCAAATGCAAGACGTCAACCTAACCGCCATGCAAACTATTGCACAGGCGTTCAAAATCAAGGTGGGCTATTCCGATCACACGCCGGGCATTGAAGTGCCGACTGCGGCGGTTGCTTTGGGTGCATCGATTATTGAAAAACATTTTACCCTCGATAAAAACCTACCCGGCCCCGATCACAAAGCCAGCTTAGAACCACAAGAACTCCAAGCCATGGTTAACGCGATACGCAATATCGAAATCGCGCTGGGTGATGGCATCAAACGCCCCAGCGCCAGCGAACAAAAGAACATGCAAGTCGCCAGAAAAAGCCTCGTTGCCTTAACCGATATTAAAAAAGGCGACACCTTTAGCGACCACAACCTCACCGTCAAACGACCAGGCCTGGGTATCTCGCCCATGCGCTGGAACGAAATCATCGGCCAAGTCGCCCAAAAAGATTATCAAGCAGACGAGTTGATATGATCCTAGAAAACCTACAACCTTTCGTTGATGAACTTAAAACAACGATTCGACAAGCCCAAAACCAAGCGCTGCAAAGCGTCAACAAAGTATTGATTCAACTCTACTGGACAATTGGACAACGCATTGTTGAAAAACAAGCGCAATATGGCTGGGGAAAATCAATCATCTCGCAAATTAGCGAAGAACTGCAAAATGAGTTTGTCGGCACAAAGGGCTTTTCAGCTCAAAACCTTTGGAATATGCGCCAATTTTATTTAGCATATCAAGATCAACCAAAACTCCAGACACTGTCTAGAGAAATTAGCTGGTCGCACAATGTCAAAATTCTGCAAAAGCTCAAAGACCCTTTAGCACAACAATTCTATATCCAAGCCAGCATGCAAAACCGCTGGAGTGTGCGTGTACTCGACCACCAAATCGACAACCAAACCTATGAAAAAACCCTGCTAAACCAAACCAACGTTGCCCAAACCCTCCCGGCAGAGTTGCAAAACCAAACGCAACAACTCATCAAAGACGAATACACGTTTGATTTTCTAGGGCTAAGTGAGCAGCATAGTGAAAAACAACTTGAAGACGCCTTAATTTTAGAAGTCCGCAACTTTCTAACCCAAATGGGTGCTGATTTTACCTTTATAGGCAACCAATACAAACTCACGATTGATCATGAAGACTACTATATCGACTTGCTTTTGTATCACCGACGCTTAAAGTCATTGATTGCCGTAGAGCTTAAAATCGGCAAATTTAAACCTGAATACGCTGGAAAGCTAAGTTTTTACCTCACCGCACTTAATGAAACAGTTAAGTTGCCTGACGAAAACCCCTCAATCGGCATTATCATCTGTAAAGAAAAGCAACGAACCACGGTTGAGTTTGCGCTAAAAGACATAAACCAGCCCATTGGTGTCGCCACCTACAAATTAGCGCATGTACTACCCAAAGAGCTTCAATCCTCATTACCGTCATCACAACAAATCGAACAAAAACTGAGTAAACTCTTCGAGCAAGCTGGGAGTAAACAAGGTGAATAACCAAAAAACAAAAAAAATCTGTGTCGTCACCGGTACACGTGCCGAATACGGTTTACTGTATTGGTTAATGAAAGCTATAGAGCAAGATGCAGAATTACAGTTGCAAGTGATTGCAACCGGTATGCATTTGTCGCCAGAATTCGGTTTGACCTATAAAGAGGTTGAAAAAGAATTTAAGATTGATAAGAAAATTGAAATGTTATTGTCTTCTGATACCGCAGTCGGCATTTCAAAATCCATGGGCTTGGCGCAAATATCCTTTGCTGAAGCTTATGAAGAACTTCAACCAGACCTGGTTGTTCTACTCGGTGATCGTTACGAAATTTTTTCTGCGGCATCCGCCGCCATGATTGCTCGGATTCCGATTGCGCATTTGCACGGTGGAGAAACCACAGAAGGCGCGTTTGATGAAGCAATACGCCACAGTATTACCAAGATGTCTTATTGGCATTTTACGGCGGCAGAAGCCTATCGCCAGCGCGTCATTCAGCTCGGCGAATCACCCGATAGAGTTTTTAATGTCGGTGGTTTAGGGATAGAAAATATCAAGCGGTTAAACTTGTTATCTAAACAGGCGTTTGAAGAATCCATAAGCTTTATGTTGGCGGAACGTAATTTATTAGTGACCTATCACCCGGTAACCTTAGAAAACGCATCCGCCACAGCGCAATTTCAAGCCTTGATAAGCGCAATAGATGTACTTGAAAACACCAATATTATATTTACCAAAGCCAATAGCGATACTGATGGTCGAGTCATTAATCAAATGATTGATAGCTATGTAGCCCAAAACCCACATAAATCGGTTGCGTTTACTTCATTAGGCCAGTTGCGTTATTTAAGTGCATTGCAATATGTTGATGTGGTGGTCGGAAATAGCTCTAGTGGGCTTGCAGAAGTCCCTAGCTTTAAAAAAGCCACGATTAATATTGGTGACCGTCAAACAGGGCGATTAAAAGCACAGAGTATTATTGACTGCGTGCCAACCGAACATGCCATAAAAATAGCACTGGAAAAAGCCTTCTCAGATGAGTTTCAAGTAAGTCTTTCAACCACAGTCAACCCTTATGGCGATGGTGAAGCAAGTACAAAAATATTGCCTATTATCAAGCGCGATATTGCCATTCAAGATTTAAAAAAATCTTTTTATGATCTACAACAACCGAGTCATGTATGAATAACTATAAAAATGTTTTAGTTCATAGCCAGTTAACCATTAAACAAGCCTTATTCAAACTTGACCAAACGGCATTGCAAATTTTATTGGTGGTGGACGAGGATAGTAAACTGCTTGGCACCATTACCGATGGTGATATTCGCCGTGGTTTATTAAAAGGCATGGGTTTAGATGAAGCAATTGAATCAATTGTTTATGCGACACCAACATTAGGGTATACCAGCGAATCTAATCAAGAAATTATTAAAAAAGCGATAGCTAAAAAACTCCATCAAATCCCGATTGTCGATTCAGACAACAAAGTTATTGGCTTAAAAGAGATTGATGAATTACTAAAGCCGGAAATGAAACCCAATAAAGTCGTACTCATGGTCGGTGGCTTAGGTACACGTTTACATCCATTAACTAAAGACACGCCTAAGCCCATGCTTAAAGTAGGTGATAAACCCATTTTACATACCATTGTTGAGTGTTTTGCCAGCTATGGCTTTGTCAATATCGTGATGTGTGTGAACTACAAAGCGAAAACGATTCAAGACTACTTCGGTAATGGTGAAAAGTTTGGCGTTAAGATAGAATACGTGCTTGAACAAGAACGCATGGGAACCGCAGGCGCGTTAAGCCTATTAACCACCAGGCCTGGTGAAGCGTTTTTTGTGATGAATGGTGATTTGCTGACTAACGTTAATTTTGAAAGTCTGTTGGATTATCACCAAACCCACCAAGCAGCGGCGACCATGTGCGTGCGCGAATATGACTTTCAAGTGCCTTATGGCGTGGTGAATATTGACGGCAACAAGGTGACATCGATTGTCGAAAAACCCGTGCATAAGTTTTTTGTCAGCGCGGGGATTTATATGCTCAGCCCCCAAGTGTTAGGTTTAATACCGAATGGTGAATACTACGATATGCCCACCTTGTTTGAAAAATTAATAGAGCAAAACCAAAACACTGTATCCTTCCCAATCCATGAGTATTGGCTAGACATCGGGCGCATGAACGAATACGAACAAGCCAACCGAGAATACAGCGAGGTGTTTGGTGTATAAAGACAAGACATTTCTAGCTGTTATTCCCGCACGTGGAGGCAGTAAACGTTTGCCAAGAAAAAATGTTCTGGACTTGGCAGGTAAACCCCTTATTGCATGGACAATTGAAGCAGCAAAAAACTCAAAGCACATTGATCACTTTGTTGTCAGTACCGATGATCCAGAAATTGCTGAAGTGTCTAAAAAATATGGTGCAAAGGTTTTAACCAGGCCTGTTGAATTAGCAACCGAAACGCAAGTTCTGTTGATGTCGTATTGCACGCGATAGAGACACAAAATCAACCTTATGACTATGTGATTTTATTACAACCGACCAGTCCTCTCAGAACAGAGCAACATATCGATGAAGCAATAGAGCTACTATTTAAAAAAATGCCAATGCAGTTATCTCTGTCTGCGAAAACGACCATTCTCCACTTTGGGCAAACACCTTGCCAGACGATGGCAATATGGATTGGATACAATCCTTCGTACACAAAGACACGTTAAAATGTGACTCAAT
>JACUUF010000202.1 GCA_014859465.1 Methyloprofundus sp. | reverse complement strand
CGACGGATGAGCCAACGGATGCACCAACGGACGCACCAACGGATGCACCAACGGATGCGCCAACGGACGCCCCGACTGATGCCCCGACGGATGAGCCAACGGACGCCCCGACCGATGCACCAACGGATGCACCGATTGATATCAGCCCAGAAACAGCGGAAGTTAATGAGGCGGCTTTAGACTTATTTCCTAATGATGAGAATGATTTATTTCCGGCTGATGTTACAGGTAGTGATCCAAATAGCCGAGCTGAAACAGTAACCGGGCAATTAGATTTTTCCATTACTCAAGGCACTGCCTCTGTGACAGGCATTGTTGCTGGTGATGCCACTGTAGTGTCTGCGGGTAATGTCGGTACGATTGTCGACGGCGCATACGGCTCGATTAAAGTAGAGGCTAATGGAAGTTACACTTATACGTTAACTAGCAATACAACCGATCATGCAACGCAGGGTATTGGCTCGGATGGCGTGCAAGATGTATTTTCCTTTGCGGTAACTGCCAGTAACGGCAATGTCGCTACGAGTACGATTAAGATCGATATTATTGATGACGTACCGCAGGCTATTGATAATGCTGAGCAAGTCACTTTTGGTGGGCTTCTTTTTGATAATGTAATCACTAATACGCGTAATGATGGGGATAATGCGCCAGATGATATTTTAGGCGCTGATTCTGAAGGAGCTAAATTACATAGTGTAACTTTTGCGGGTCAATCTCAAGACTTTGAAGGACTTGACCCCAATGACTTTTTAACATTCGATACAGGCAATGGTACTTTATTTATCTGGAGTGATGGTTACTATGAATATGAGGGAAGTAGTACTGGCGTGATTGATGCGCCTGCCGTTGTGGGTGACTTTACTCCTCAATCTTGGGGGGTTGCATCGGGTACCTCGATAGTGGATGCAAACGGGCTCCTAAAGCTAAGTGGTGATGCCGGTGATGCCTATCAAGGAGGAAGTAAACCAGGAGTAGGCGTTGACACCTCAGGTGCTCAGGGAGCGTCTAATGCGATTAATGACGGTGAAACTTTAGTAATTGATCTTGGAGGAGAGCATCTAGCAGGCAGCATTACAGCTACGATAGCCCAGTTTAATGGCAATCAATCAGAGTCAGGTCAATGGCAAGCATTTAATAGTACAGGTCAATTAGTAGCTAGCGGTGATTTTGCAAATACAGAATTCCCCAAAAATGGTGCGCTGACTGATGTAACGCTTGATATTCAAGCTGATTTTACATATCTCGCATTTACTTTCGACACGTCTGGTGCTAGTAGTAATCAAGGGTATCTTGTTAACAAGATTGAGGGCTTAACAATGCAAATTGATTCTGTCATGGATACTTTTAATTACCAACTACAAGATGGTGATGGCGACTTAAGCATGGCGACTTTAACTATCAGCCAAGTTATTGGTGAGATTAATACTGGAGAAGATTTTCAATAGTATAATTTGCGAGCTACAGCCGATTTTTAATTGGGTTTTTATGGGTTAATAAAGCCCATTAAAAATTTGATTATAAGACGTTTTATGGATTAATTTTGGAGTAAATTATGTTTAGAGCAATGGCTTTATTAGTTCTATTTTCTATGAGTGTTAGCCATTCTTACGGAGCAACATTTTCGGGGTATAGTTCTGGTTTGTTTGATGGGGGAGCTGGGTTTGTTAATCCGCTTGAGTGGGGAGAATCACTAGGTAGAAGAGATGATCCCTCTCATTAGCTTATAGTGGAGAGAATCCATTTACTAGTAATGGCAGTGATGCTTTTATGTTAGGAGTGATTACTTATAATAATACAGCGATTAAAACGGACTCAGAAATAGCTTCCGCTCAATTTAAAGTGGGTGTTGAGTTTAGTAATCCTGTAATCGGTGCATTTGATTTTCTTTATGATTTGGCTATTGACAACGCCAATGGTAACGCATTTGATACAGTGGTTTTGTCGCCAGTAACCGGATTAAATTTATTTTTAACGGAACTGGACGGTGTTAATTATTACTTTGAATTATTAGGTTTTATGCTGGATGGTGTTATTTCTGAGCGCTTCACCCAAGCCGAGGGCTCTAATACCGAAGCCGCTCTTTATGCCCGTATAACCACTGTCAATCCAGTGCCTGAACCAGTGACATTGTGGTTAATGCTAAGCGCATTTGGCAGCTTAATGTGGCTTAATCATAGCAAGAAAGCTGTCATTTAAAAATGATGATGAGTGATATTGAAAGGCTACTTCGGTGGCCTTTTTTATGGTTTTTATATCAAGGGTTTATTTTATGGAAAAAATATTTGTCTCTATTGCTAGCTATCGAGATCCTGAGTGTCAGTGGACTGTCCAAGATTTATTTGCCAAAGCTAAATACCCTGAGCGCATCTTTGTCGGAGTGTGTTGGCAATTCGTCGCTGCAGAAGATCAACATTGTTTTACCGTAGAAACTCGACCTGAGCAAGTTAGGCGCATTGATTTTGATGCTTTAGAAAGCAAAGGCGCGTGTTGGGCAAAAGTGCAGGCAATGAGTTTATGGCAAGGGGAGGACTATATTTTAAATATAGATAGTCATATGCGTTTTGCCCAAGGCTGGGATGAGGGAATGATAAGTATGTTGCGGTTATGCCCTTCCAAAAAAGCACTTTTATCAACTTATCCTGCGGCTTATACGCCACCTGATCATTTAGCGGCTTGCACGCCTCAGTTAGTGGTTAAAGAATTTAATGAAAGATCAAAAATCTTGCATTTACGTTCCTATAAGAGAGAGTTATCTAAGCCTAAACGTAATGCTTTTGTTGCAGGCGGCTTTATTTTTGCTTCTGCGGAATTGTTTAAGCAAGTACCATGGGATCCTAATCTTTATTTTTATGGTGAGGAAATCACTTTTGCAATACGAGCCTGGAGTCATGGCTGGGATGTCTATACGCCACATATTTGTTTGATTTATCATTATTATTCACGCCAAGAAGCGGTAAAACATGCTTGTGACCATAAGCTCTGGTATGAATTAGCCCAGCAGTCGAATAAACGTGTTTGGCATTTAGTGGGTACTGAGATATCTTCTGATTTAAATATCGAGCCTCAATTTCAGTTGGGGACAATGCGTGATTTAAGTGCGTATCAAATTTTTTCCGGAGTTAATTTTAAAACTCTGGAAATTAGCAGCAAAGCAAGTAATGGTGATATAACGCTTTAACCCGTCTGGTATTGGATTATCTGCTTGCGTTTAAAGTTACTAGAGGTATATAAATACTTCTAGTTGGTTAATATGGTCAATAATAAGATTTCCTATGTCACTTTCCAAACAGCTTCTAATTCTCATCTCTACTCTCTTTTTAATAATTTTCAGCCTGAATTTTGTACTTAGTGTGAATAATATTAAAGGTTATTTAGAAGGCGAAGCAAAGATACATGCACAAGATACCGCGACTTCCTTAGGTTTGTCATTAAGTCCTTATATGATTAATGAAACCGATTCTATTATAGAAACCACCATGCGGGCTATTTTTGATAGGGGCTATTATCAGGAAATTAAGCTAGTTAATGTTGAGTTGCAGACCTTGGTGAGCTTAACCAATACAGCCGATATTGAGGGTGTGCCGGCTTGGTTTGTTGCGTTATTGCCCATGCAAACAGGGACTGCTGAAAGTGAAATTAGTTCCGGATGGCGTATTGCAGGTGTGGTTTCTGTAACGCTTAATCCGGGTTATGCCTACCTTAAATTATATGAGCAAGTGGTCAGTAGCTTTTATTACTCTTTAATTGCTTTGCTGCTGTCGATTGCTTTATTGCTGCTAGTGTTGCGTATTACCTTGGCGCCGTTAAAAAAGATTAATCTGATGGCTATTGAAATTGCCAAGGGTAATTTTGCCACGATTGATCCGTTGCCGTGGACGACAGAGGTTAGAAATGTAACGATGTCAATGAACAAAATGTCGCAAAAAGTTGAGGCGGCAATTAAGGCTTTAAATACCAAACTGGAAAGCGTAGCAAAAAAACTACAACAAGATGAGTTAACCGGTTTAAGTAAGAAGGGCGTTTTTCTTACCGACATGAAGCAATTATTTGTCACAGATACGGAAGCGTTTATCGGTCTTATTAAAATTGATAGTTTAAGCGGTTTAACAAAAGAGTTAGGTGAGTCGGCTATCGATCAGTTTATTAAGGATTTTTCTGAAGTCTTAAGTCATTTAAGTGCGGGCAGTGATCAAGGCGATATTTCTGTGTACCGTTTTTTTGGTGCTGAGTTTGCTTTGATTATTCGAGAGGTAAATCTTGAGCAAGTTACCCAGATAGGCTTGGCCTTAAGTAATGCTTTTGCCACGATAGGTGGGCGTTATCATAAGCCAGATATTGTGCATATCGGCATTACCCCGTTTAATCCAGTTGCGACTACCGAGAGCATGTTATTGGCTGCTAACGAGGCTTATGAACAGGCGCAATTAATTGGAGCTAATAGCTTTTATGTGCGCAGTGGTGAGGATCAAGCGAAAGATATTGCGCAATGGAAAACATTGGTTTTCGATGTGATTGATCAGTGTCGTTATCAGACTGATTTTATTGGCCAAATAAACGATTTGCAAACAGGCAAAGTGCTTATGCAAGAGGCATTTACTCGAGTGCTTGATGTGCAAGGCGAGCCGGTGGCTATTGGAACTTTTATTGCCATTGCGGAGAAATTTGCCAAAATTGTTGATTTAGATAAAGGTGTTACGGAGAAAGTGTTGACTTATTTAAAAACTGAGCAGATTGAACATGCGCTAGCCATTAATTTGTCGACCCGAACGATTAAAAATCCTGATTTTCGCGCTTGGTTATTAACACAGTTGCAAAGTAATAAGGCCATTGCTCCGCAGTTAGTCTTTAGTTTATCTGCCTACGCAGTGACGCAAGACTTAAGTGTTTATCAGGAGTTTATTAGTTTTGTGCAGCAAAATCATGCGCGTGTGATGATTAAACGTTTTGAAGCACAGTCAATGTCTTCGGAAGTGTTGAATAGCTTGCGCCCTGACTTTATTCGTTTATCTCGAGATATGAGTCATGGTCTTGCGCTTGATCAAGGTAAGCAAGCCTTTGTCGAGGCTATGCAAGGAATAGGTGAGTTACTAGATATTATTATTTTTGCGGAAAATGTGCAGGCAGATGAAGATTTGAATTGCCTTAAACAGATTGCTATTGCAGGCGCTAGTCGTTAAATATGACAATTTATCTAGCAATCTCAGTAATTAAATGAGATGAAGCTTCAGTTGGTATTATCAAGACGACGTTTTGCTGTTTGGCTGCTACGTCTTATTGTGTTACTCGCCGTTTTTAGTGTTTCAGCGCAATTCGATTTTAGCGCGCAATTATTGGTAAAAATTCAAACCAAATACGGTCAGGAGGCATATAACCGAGTAGCGCAATGGCAAGAGTTGATGCTCGCTGCTAAGCACTTGCCTGAGCAGGACAAACTTATCCAAGTAAATGACTTTTTCAACCGAAACATACAATTTGTCGATGATATTTATCTGTGGGATGTCAAAGATTATTGGGCAACACCTTTAGAGACGCTGATTAAAGGTGCGGGTGATTGTGAGGATTATTCGATAGCTAAGTATTTTACTTTAAAAGAGCTGGGTGTTTCTGACGATAAAATGCGTATTACCTATGTAAAGGCATTAAAACTAAACCAAGCGCATATGGTTTTAACCTATTTTGCCGCACCTCGCGCAGTACCTGTGGTCTTAGATAATCTAGTGGCTGACATAAAGCCCGCTACGCAACGTACAGATTTATTGCCGGTTTATAGCTTTAACGGTTCGGGCTTATGGCTGGCAAAGTCACGTGGAAGTGGTAAAAAGGTTGGTGATTCAACACGCTTGAATATGTGGACCGAACTTAAACAGCGTATGTTAAATGAGGCTATTTAATGTTACTTTTCAGCTAATAGTACAGTGAGCAGAAAATCGTCTAACATGGCATTCGAGAGGGACGCACCCCTCAACTTTACGTTACGCCTGATATAAAACGGAGAATAAAGTGA
>JACUUF010000201.1 GCA_014859465.1 Methyloprofundus sp. | reverse complement strand
GTGCGCGCCTTAGCCGATGCCGCCGCCGAAGGTGATCGCTCAGAAAACGCCGAGCAAAAAAAATAACCCCTTTAAATATAACATATTTATAAAAAATTATATAAATCAATGCATTGGTAAGAGTATGTGTAATATTTTATCATACTATTTAGGGTTCAATCTATGATATTTTATATTTGTTTTGAAAATCAAATGTCTAAGAAAGACTTAGACATTATTCTTAAGTACTGGAAATATGATCATGAAAAAGGTACTTACTTATACAAAACATCAGAATTAACTAATTCATCAAATTTAATAAAATCAAGTGATGTTAGAAAGCTTGTCAAAATAAACTCTTCTATTGCACTAAACAATAAACAATCTATATGTCCAGAGTGCAAAACTCGATTCAAAAGTAAAAATAGAAGTGGAGTGAAAGAACTTCCAACTAGTCCTGAACTTTGCAACTCCTGCAAGAAAGAACTAGAAAACGAGTATATTTCCGCAAAAATGGATTATCTCGAAGATAAGCTTAAACTTATCCACCCAGTCGATAACTTTTATGATGATTCACTAAGCTACATTGAGTTAATCTCACTATATTTATTAATAAAGCCGGGCTCAAGTAGAAGGCCAATTTTTTATAAAAAAGATAAATTGGGTTTAACTCTATCTAGCGAAGTCGATGGGGGAATAATAAATTCCCTTTCAAAGAGAAAATTAATTTTTGACTTTTCGGAGAAGAAATATAAGCAATTAACATTAAATGACTACCCCTTCAGAGAAAACTCTTTTCCCTTGTTTAGTCATGATGGTAATTTCATTAGTGGTTTCGATCATGCGGATCAAGATTTAGTTAAGCAGTTATTAATATTATTTAGAACTAGTCTGCCTAAACAAGGGTTACATATCCCTTTGCCCCAAAATTATAAGAATTTCTCTAGTTATAAAAAAGATGTTGATTCAAAAATTAAAAATTATAAAATTAATTTAGAGGACATAAAACAAATCGAATCTTTAGTTCTTAAGCAACGCCTAGGAATTGCTTTCAATATAGTAAACAGTGTAAGTAATTACTTCAAGTTAAAGATTGAACCTTCATTAAAGTTAGAGGCAGTTTTAATAAGTTTGGTAAAAAAATATACTATAGAAGAAGTTAATAGCATTATATTTACAAATGCCAGTAGTAGTAAACACTATATTGAATTTATCAACTCTGATTTCAACAAGTACGCAAAGAAGTTTTTATTCACAAAGAATCTTGAAAGAACGTTGGATTTTTTTGAAGGCAAAGACTTACAAATGTTCAAAATAGAGTTACCCAATTTCTTGAAAGGTTCAAAGTTAGAGAATTTTTTTAATACTTATATTGCAAAAAAAAGCTCGAACGACGAAGGTGCATGGCAATCATTATCCGTTAATGAAATTGTAGCTTTATGGATAAAGTCTTTTTAGCTGGATAACCCGATTAACAAAAAATAACGAAATTCTATTTGCTTAGATTGTTTGTTGTATCGGTTGTAGAGTATTTGCTCGTTCACAAGCCTAAGTTTACTTATATGCTTTGGTGGCGGTTGGGTTTTATTTTTAGCCGAGAAAAGGCGAAAAGAAGAACGTCTTGAGAGGTTGAATCCTTAGTACCAATCTAGCTACAGGCAAGGCTGAGATTTAGCGTTAATCAATAAATTGATAGGCTTTGTCGTCAAGTTTTGATTTAACTTGCTCCCAGTTTGGCATGACTTGGGATAAGAGCCGCCAGAAGCGTTCACTGTGGTTGTGTTCCGCAATATGACACAGTTCATGCAAGATGACGTAATCAATACAGTCGCGGTGCGCTTTGACTAAATTCGGGTTCAGAGTGAGCCGACCGTTCGGTGAGCAGCTTCCCCATTGCGTTTGCATAGATTGAACTCGTATAGGTGGTCTATGATTAATCCATAAGGCCTGCTCCAGCATGGCATCTAATCTTTTTACAAATACCTCTTTAGCACGCGCTTTATACCACTCTGAAACCAATCGCTTGATACGTTCTTCGGATTTCTGTCTGACCTTGACTTCAATTTGCCCCCGCATCAATTTCACACTTTGGTTTTCTGTTGGCGCTTCAATCACCTTTAAGACATATTGCTTACCAAGGTAAAAGTGGCTCTCACCACTGATATACCTTCTCGGTAGGGCGTTTTGTTGCAATGTTTTAAATTGCTTTAGTTGTTGAAAAATCCAGCGTGCACGCTTTTTAACAGAGTGAAGCACGGCTTCATCACTTTCTTGGTCAGGAGCTGAAACGACCACTTGAAGGTTAGGGTGGACTTTGATGAGCAAACGATTTGATGGATTGCGGCGGGTTTCGCGCACAAATTCGATTTGTTCATCGCCATAAGAAAAACGCATCATAGGTTTCTTATCGTGAGACTCAAAAATATTGACGCTCATAACTGATTTAAGCCGACTCGTGTAATCTGAATAATGGTTTCAACAATACGTTTTGCTTGATCCATGCCACTGCCGATAGCGCGACATTCCTTAAATATTACCGGCAATAAACTTGAACGGATGCTGGCTTCTATGTTTTGCGGGTTTATCGAGTTTTCGGCCACCGAAGCCTGAACTTGCTCGTCAATATAAAAAGCCAGCTTGACCCATTTATCGATCACTTGCGGGTCATTAAGGGCAAAGGCCTCCGGTAGATTCTTTTTCAAAACGCCAAAATAGGCTTGCGCGTGTTTATTGTCGGCAAACGAATCCGGGATGTCATCCAATTTTCGCTCGGCGACTTGTTGCTCAAACTCATGAAAAATCATGTATTGTTTGAGTGGATGCTCAAAGAGTTTTTCGGCCTCTTCAATCGCTTGTTTAAGTAGCTTAGAGAAGGCTTCTTGTGCATAAGGATCGTCTCGCAAGTCCTGCTCAATCATTTTGGTGATACGGGTTTTTATTAAGTCGGTTTCATTGCGAGTTTTGTCTTCGCTCCACTCTTCAGGTTTTTGTTGTTTGCCCATTTTACCGACTTCATAAACACCATCCGGATCACGCACATTAACTCCCACAACGTGTTTATCCAGCAGCTTTTTAACTTGGTGGGCGTATTCGTCATAACTGACGGATTCGCCGCTGTCCTGCATAATCAGTTGTCTTAAGCTGGAAAGTTGCTTGAGCGTTTCTTTATAGTGGCGGCGATCATCGTCAGTAAAGCTCTTGTCTTCAAAAAACGTGGCCGATTGCAGCGCGACTTTCACGCAGCTTGAGAAAGCGGTGAGGGCATCATAAAAGTCGTCTCGAATTTTTTGGTGAATATCGACTAACTCACCATTGCGCTCTTCCATTTTCGGAATGAGAACCTGGCGCAATTGTTCAATATCGTTTTTATTTTTAACCTCACTAAAGATGCCCCACAGGGTTTTATAAAGTTGTGGCAGGCGTTTGTACTCGGTGCTCATTTGACTATACAAGCCCTCAATATCATTGATGTCGAACCCACCCTGAGTTCTCGATGCGAGGTCTTGATACTTTTGAATCGTGGTGTCGAGTTCTTTCAAAATACCGCGATAATCGATCAGCAAACCAAACTCTTTATCCGGATGAAGGCGGTTCACTCGTGCGATGGCTTGAATCAGGTTGTGTTCCTTAAGCGGTTTATCAATATAGAGCACGGCATTTTTTGGCTCATCAAAGCCGGTTAAGAGTTTATCCACCACAATAATTAACTTGAGGTGGTCGTCTTTTTCAAAGCGTTCAATGATGTGCTTGGTATAGCTTTGCTCATCCTGGTTGCCAACCTGTGTTTTCCACCACTGCGTTACTTCCGGCAGCGCCGACTCATCAATCGAGGTATTACCCTCGCGTGTATCTGGCGAACTCATCACAACGGCAGACTCGAAAAACCCAATCTCATCAAGATATTTTTTGTAACGAATCGCCGATGCTTTGCTATCGCAAGCCAGTTGGCCTTTGAGACCTTCGGTGATGTTTTGGTCAAAATGATGGGCAATATCATAAGCAATCAAACGAATACGGTCATCGGCGCTATAAACTTGGCCACGTTTGGCAAACTTGCGTTTTAAATCCGCACGTTGTTCGTCGGTTAACCCCTGGGTAATCCGCTCAAACCAAGAATCAATCGCACGCTCATTGACTTCCAAATCCGGCACACGTTCTTCATAAAGCAGCGGTGTGACGGTTTTATCTTCAACCGCACGTTGCATGGTATAAGCGTGAACAATCTGGCCGAATTTATTGGTGGTTTTATCGTCTTTTAACAAAGGCGTGCCGGTAAAAGCCACAAAGGCGGCATTGGGTAAAGCTTGTTTCATACGGATATGGTTTTCACCACCCTGGCTTCGGTGGCCTTCATCAATCAGAACAATAATGTCTGGGCTGGTATTCACACATTCAGGCAGCTTAGTGGCCGAATTGAACTTTTGTATTAACGAGAAAATAATGCGCTCGGTGCCGTGTCCGATTTGCTCGGCCAAGCGTTTACCGGAGGTCGCCATTGCCGCCGCTTTGTCTTTTTTGCTCGCTAATTCACCGCCGGATACAAAGGTTTTGCTTAACTGGCTTTCTAAATCCACGCGGTCGGTCACCACGACAATACGACACTGTTTAAGCGCCTCGTGCAGAATTAAGGTCTTGCTTAAAAACACCATCGTAAAAGATTTGCCGGAACCGGTGGTATGCCAAATGACACCACCCTGACGGCCACCCTGGGCGTTTTTAGTTTCAATCTGCTCGATTAAACGCTTGATGCCAAAGACCTGCTGATAGCGCGCTACAATTTTGCCCGCGCGTTTATCGAACAATGTGAAATAGCGCGCCATTTCTAAAAGCCGCTCTGGTGCAAGTAGGCTGATTAATAACTTATCTTGCCCTGTAAGCGCCAAATCGCCACCCTGAATCAACGATTCATACCAGGCTTGGTCATTTGGGTGTCTATGTGAAAAAACCGTCGAAATTTGCTCTGATGTGAGTTTTTTGTTTTTAATCGCCAACATCTGAACATCGTTCAGGTCTTCTTCGCGCCACGCCGCCCAAAATTTATCCGGCGTGCCGCACGTTCCATAACGTCCATCAATGCCATTAATCGACAGTAATAGTTGGCTGTAAGCAAACAGCTGCGGCACTTCATCCGAGCGCTGATTGCGGATACTTTGAGAAATGCCTTCATCAACGGTTGGGCCTTTGTTGGCATGACCATCCGGGCGTTTGGCCTCGATAATGGCAAACGGAAGTCCATTAACGAAACACACGATATCCGGGCGACGCGCATCCACGCCATTTGAGCGTGTGACCGAGAACTCCTCAGTAAACACAAAGCTGTTATTGGATGGGTTCTGCCAGTCTATCAATGCAATGGTCGGGCTGGTTTTTTTGCCATTAATAAATTCTGTGACTGAAATGCCATACAACAAATGGTTATAAATCCGCTCATTGGCAATCAACAAGCCTTCGTTTAACGCCGGAGAGCAAATTTCAGCAATCAAATTATCAATCGACTTTTCAGACAGCGGATAGTCCTTGCCAGCAAAGGTAAAGCGTCTTTTCTGTAACTCTGCACGCAGAATCTCTTTCAGCACCACCTGATCTTGCTTGCCGTTTCGTGCGGCTAAAGCTTGCTCCGGCGATAAAAACTGCCAACCCAAGTTTGTTAGCAGGGCGAGACCAGGAAGTTTGGCACTGTACTCCTCTTGAAACATTGGCGTTGGATTCATTGGGCATGTCCTTGTTTTTCGAGCCACTGTTTGCCGAGTTCTGTTGTGACATAAGCTTGTTGTGGGTGATTGATCACTTCGGGGTATAAATAGTCCAACAGGCCTTTTTGACGCATTGGATTTATGTAGTTTTGCTTAACACGAGAAATATCACGGTTTAGACGTTGCGCTAATCCTTGAACAGTTTGAGGTTCAATGGTGCATAGTTCAATAATGATTGGCCACAATACTTCTTTGCGTGGTCGTTGGGATAGCCGTGATATTTTTCTGTCAATTTCCAAATAAAGGTCGGTGCGATCGGATCCAAGGTCGGTGCGATCGGATCCAAGGTCGGTGCGA
>JACUUF010000200.1 GCA_014859465.1 Methyloprofundus sp. | reverse complement strand
TGCCTTTTCGAGCAAGGCTTTTTGCACCAAGCTCACCGTCGTTAAGATAAACGTCAAACCAACGAGCTGCAGAAGATGCACTAGGCTTGGTTGCTCAAAAAACGCGGAAATCGGCCAAGCCAAAACATACAACAGGCCAAATAAAACAACGCCCATTAGTAGGTTAAAATAGAAAATACTCGACAGCATTCGCTGATCTGGATCATCTAGATGAATAACGGCCTGTGATGTGCCCATCGACGCAAAGATATTCATAAAAGTGACGAATATCATCAAAATGGCAAATATCCCAAAATCGTCCGGCGACAAAAAACGCGCCATCACAATTAAGGTAACAACCGTCAAAATCTGACGCGCAAGATTCCCAGCACCGTTCCATGCCACACCGGATATAGTTTTATTTTTAAGACTCAATTAAATACCCAAACATTAGAAGCCGGTTTAACACCGCCTCTTCGCCCTAAACCAAATCCAACACGATATAAATCCGGCATATCAATTCGCCCATCTTTTTTGGTTTTGAAAACTCCAATTTGCTCCAAGTCGTTTTTCAAGCCTAGCCAACCCAGTTCTGCATTTTGAACAGGTAAACCACTTTTTGAATCTTGCCTTGATATACCATCAACCCCCCCTGGAAAAGCGTCTTGCCATCGCTCTTCAATCACAGAAAACTCACAAGGCAATGTAATACCACGCAAAGGTTCAGCCACCTCACCAAGCCACCAATAGTCTTCTTTTAGCTCTGTTACACGGACTGCCGAGGCTTCTTGAACCCCTTTTTTAATCCCATCATAATGCAATGCAAACTCAAAATCCGCATGCTGTAACTCTGTAAATTCGGCCGCTTTTCTAAGCGCAATCAGAAACGAACGAGGCGAAGTAATACCTTGCCCATCCGCCAAGTGACTGACCGTCCAAACATAAGGCACACCACGTCTTCGATCTCGCCCCATCCACTGTCCCGCAAGGAATTCAAATAGGCTTCGTTGGGTTTCTGCATCTCGCTTAAATTCATCACTTAGCGTAAAAAAACCCTCGCGCTCAAGTAACTGACCTTTTTGCTTATAAAGTGCACGTAAACATTGCCCATGCTCACTTTCCGCATTACATAAATACTGCCAAAGCAACCCATATAAATCTGTAGAAGACCAGTTTAAATCCACCTTTGTAGCAAGCAATTTAGATGCATCTGGGAAGTCCAAAACCTTGCGCTGAAACTGATCTGAACGCAGAAAAACTTTGGCATTAAGTTTTGAAAAAGAACGCAACCAAAGCACCACTTTGAGTAAGTCTCGGGTAATATCATCCATGACCTGCCAGTCATCGTTGGTCACATCTAATGAATCAAACAATATTAAACCGGCTTGGTTATTTTCGGTTAACTGCTTATTGGCCTGTTCCGCTAAAGCAATGAAGTCTTCAGGGTTATCTTTAATCCACTCAACAGTTTCATCCCATCGACTATGGTGCAAATCCATATTCAAGAGTTTAAGCAACCAACGATACACCACCGCTCGCCAAACATAATAAGGCGTATAATCCTTTGCTAGCAAAGCACTAAACGTATCTTTTTCGGGATAACTCAGTCTATCTGACTGAGAAGCATAGCCATTATGTACAACCAAATTTAATAAGTCCGGCAATGTCTTTGCTAACTCATCACGAATAACTTCATCACTCAGTGCACGCGTCCAAAATGACTTACCCACGCCTCTCGCTCCCACAACCAGATTGCAAGATAAACGTAATGCCTTCGTATGCGCTAAAGGAAGAAATACAAATTGCTTTCCTAACTCTTGTGCTGACATAGCAGTATTTTCCGGCAGAACGTTTATCAGTGCCGCACGAATTTCTTTAGCATTACACGGCATCAACTTCACCCAATAAGTTCGTTATAAGATCCCCAAACACCAACTCAACCGCTTTTGGGTCAATCGCGTCTAATTTATTATGAATCGAAGCTAACGCATTAAACCCAGTATGCCACTCTATCACCCAAGGGTAATGTGGTGCACTCTGATCTTCTTCATCAAAATTAAACCCATCGAACTCGCCCGGCGAAATTTCGTCATATACAAACCGAGTGAAAAGCATTTGCGCCTCTTCAATCAAATCATCCATATAGTCTTTTTTACGCTCGGTCGGAACCATAGCGCCCACAATCCGCAAGCGTTCACGAATTTGTGAGATGACACCCGATTGCAACCAATAACGAAATAAAACACCGTATCCTGACCAAGTCTGCTCACCAGAAATGGCAAACATTAACACCAAATTCGCTTTTAAATCCGTCACACAAGCCGAGGCCACTTCATCAATACCAGCACGTGAATCAATTAAAATCACGTCAAAATCATAAGCCTCTTCGAGCGCAGTGATAAGGCGTTCGAGTCTTGTGGACCAGCTTTCTCGCTGTCCTTGATTAAATTTCGGCATCCAAACGCGACCAAGCTTGGAAACATATTCGCCCGAGTCACGACCGTGCGCGGGCACAACGTAAATTTCACCGTTACGAGACAGCGAACTTAAGGCAACCATATCCTTAAAAATCAGGTCGCCGTTATCCACTAAATCTTCGACCAACCAATCCGTAATCCCGTAGCTCGGGCGACGATCTTCCGGTAATAAATTTGAAGAAAGCCCGGGCGATTCAAGGTCTAAATCCAGCACCAATACCTTTTTACCCTGCTCCGCTAAAGACCAAGCCGTCACTGCTAAGGCCGTAGAACGCCCCACACCGCCTTTAATTGAAAAAAACACAATACGCTTCGCACGAGTCGATTCTTCAGATATGGTTAGCCAACTGCCCTCCGTGACTAAACGGTCAATCACAAAAATCTGTTTAAACCCTTCTAAAGGAATGCAGTTAGCTATCATCTTAATAAACGCCATATCCTCTTCAAACAGCAATACCTCTTTTGCAGCATGGGGTGCAATCGCTTGGCTAACGGCTGTCTTAAAGTCGACTAAATTTTTACTATCATGTGCATCCGATAAAATCAGGCTTACACGACCATTTAAATCGCGGTTAATAAGGATTTCTCCCAAATCGGAAACCAACGATTCAAAGCTCGAAAACACCTCTTTAAGCTTTGGAAGTATCTGGTCAAAAGTAATCATAACAATCCATCCAATTTTGCTTGCTGAATCAGTTTACGAATCGTTAACGCCGCTTGCTGATGAGGGTCAACTACACTTTGCGAAAAATTTGACTGATGATCATAACGCTGGTTCACACTCCAATTATCAAACTCGGTGGTCAGGCTCAGAGCATACTGTGCTCCGGCCGCATGACCGGAGCGGTAATGTTCATAGCGTGGTAGCAAATTATCCATATGCTTTCGATCATCTCTAGTCGGCGCACCATTCGGCTGAAGCATCATACCAAAAGACTGCATTAAGGCCTTTAAACCACACTCGGCAGACAAACCAAACAGATGATCGGCATTCGCCCACCTTGATGAAGTATACAGCGTATCGGCATCATTAAAATGACGCTGATGCGCATCATAAAAATCGGTTGGCATAAAACGATTCCAAAAAAATTTAATCTATTAACTACCAGGCCTGGTTAGTTTGTGGTGTTTTCGAGCACTGGGATAATATCTTGCAAATAGGCTTCTTTAGAGAAGCGGGTTTTATACAACTGAAAACCAGATTCAGCCATGGATTTCATTTTGGCTTTATCTTTAGAAAGTGCTATCACTTTTTTAGCGATTTTTTCTGGCTCGGATTCACAAAAGGCAATAGATTTACCATCTTCAAAATACTCTGCTAACGCAGACGTTTGTTGCGATATTACTGGCAAGCCCATAGAAACCGATTCCACAACCTTGTTCACCATCACTGTTTTTGCTTTTACACTGTCGCCAAAATTACCAAAGGCAATATCACAATGTTCAATCAAAAATTGATCTAGTGACTTATCTGCAAAGTTTTTAGTATTGTCTATAAACACATATTCCTGCAAACCTAAATCTTCTATTTGTTTCTTGTAAGGCAAGCTTTTTTCTTCAGATGTACCAAACAAATAGAGCTTAAAATCTATATCCGCAGCTTTGATGTATTTAGCCGCTTCAAGGATTTTTTCCAAGCCGTGTAAGGGGATAAATGTGCCCCACCAACAAAGCGTTAAAGTATTAGTTTTATCATTAGCAAAAGAAAGCGTTACACGTTGCTTTGGATTAGTTGCTAAAGGAATCAATGCTGTTTTATCTTTTGCATCCTCTCTGCTTGCTAACGTCAAGTAATACTCTCGTTCAGATGCATTAAGAAAAATAATTTGATGACAAACATCAATAAAATTTTGATCGAGTTTTGTTAGTTTTTTTGCACGCGGTGAGTCTTTAGATACTGTCCTCCTATCATTAACATAAGTATCAAACATAGAAATATAAAATTCACCAATTACACGTTTTTTTAACTTCTTTGCTAAAAATATTTCAACAGCATTCAAATGACTCATTGGCAAGATATAGACAATATCAGACAAAACCAGCTTATACAGGTTGATAACCCTTTCGAAAATACCAAGTCCTTTAAATGCAATACGTTGAAACAAACGGGTGTTCTTAGCGGTTAAAAATCGCGGATCAGTATAATGCATCGCATATTTAGGTGAAGCCATTAAGTATTCTAATAAAGCGCGTGAGCGATAAGAACCAAACGCATTACCAACTAGATAAACTCTTTTCTTAACTCGCATAAAAGCCCTCTAATAAGCTAAAGTTTTTATCACGATCAGACATTATAGGGTTCTCAACCAACCAATCAAAACCAAAACTATCCCATCGTATTCCTGCATCGGACTCCGGTGTATGAACAGTAGTTGTCATATAAACAACAGTCGCAGATGCAGAAAGCGTTAAAAAACCATGCGCAAAACCTTTTGCCATATATAAAGACTTTGAATTGTCGGTGCTAAGTTTTGTTGAGAAATATTGTCCAAATGTAGGTGACCCTTTTCGAATATCAACAGCAACATCCAAAATTTTGCCACTTGTAACGTAAACCAGCTTTGCATGATCATGGGGTGGAAGCTGAAAATGCATTCCCCTAAGAACACCTTTTGTTGAAGTCGAATAAAAGCTTTCTTTAAATTCTGTTTCGAGCCCTGCTTCTTTAAAAACCCCCTCATGAAAATTTTTAACAAACATTCCACGGTGGTCTTGAAATACCCTATTCTCTATTTCAAAAACCCCATCTAAAGGCGTCGGAATAACTTTCATCCTAGCTCCTTTTTGTAATAACTTATAGTGTTGGTGATACCTGTAAAGGCATTATATTTTGGCTGCCAGTTTAAAATTTTGCTTGCTTTTGAAATATCCGCATAAGCTATTGGAATATCTGTTATTGAAGCCTCCCCCCATTTTTTTTGAAGTGCCCCTCCAATCTTCTGTTCCACAATCGAAACAACATCTCGAATACTCAACGCTACACCTGATCCCAAATTAAATACTTCATATTCAGATTTATTTGGGGAGGATAAGATTCTTTTGACCGCCTTGACATATGCAGAGATAATATCATCAACATAAATCAAATCAATCTTTTGTAACCCTTCAGAAAGCTCAATAGCCTCGCCTTTCAGTGCCTTTTGAATAATCATAGGAATCAACTTTTGATTATCCTTTTCGCCATAAGGTGAAAACAGCCTAAAAGTATTAACCATAATATTATCTGAATATGTTTTTAAAATTGATTCAAAGGCGATTTTAGTTTTCGCATAAAAATTAAAAGGTGCAATTGGGGCGTTTTCATCTACTGGCTGCCTTGAGCAATCATATTCGAAAAAAGTGCCTGTGTTGATAAAACCCTTTATGCCACTCCTTACACCCGATTCTAAAATCTCTGCTGGAAACTTGACATTTGCATCCAGCATTTCCGATACTTCATTGCCGTTGTCGAATTTGCGATACAACGTAGCCATATGAATAACAACATCAATTTTCTCTAGAGCAAAAATTTCTGAGGTAGTTTGAATATCCACATCATAGCTTTTGTATTGTCCCGCTAAATGCTCAATTCGCCATAG
>JACUUF010000199.1 GCA_014859465.1 Methyloprofundus sp. | reverse complement strand
TAACAACAAAAAGACAGAAAGTTTTTACATTTATTTACAGTTAAAAGCTTAAAAAGAAATAAAATCTTTTAATTTTAAGACAATATAGGGATCTAGCACAAAGTAGAATACTAAAAACACCAAACAGAAAAGAGCCGCAAAAAAATTCACAAAAAGATTAACCACATATTATAAAATAGAGATTACCTCTCACAACCAGATAAAACAATGAAGCGTCTTCACACTTACAAAAAATCATCGGATGAAAAATTGCATGAAGAAATATAAATCAGCATTAATTTTAATAAAAGCTCTTGCTTTAAGCATTCTGATATCAGGCTGCGCATCACAAATAAGCATTAGCGCTATTCAACCAGCAGAAGTAGATAGAGCAGCAACACTCAAGCAGGTTGGCGTACTACCTTTTAATGAGCGCGATGAAGCAAGAAGAAGAAACCATAATGTAAATTTAGGCTCTAAAATTGAAGCTAAACTTGCCGCTTATCAATTGGACAATAGCAGTTACTTTACAGTTGTCAGCCGTTCAGATCTGGATAGGATAATCACCGAACAGAAATTTCAACGCTCAGGTCTTGTTGATGAGTCACGAATTGCAGAAATTGGTCGCTTAGCCGGCGCAGAGTCTTTAATATCTGGTTCAGTCAGCTCCACCTCACTAAATGACTCAACTTATCGTGCAACAAGATACCGCTCTGTTGGTTGCGATTCCCAAGGTAAAAACTGTCGCAGACAAGAATATACAGTTCCATGCAGAACAAGAACAATTTCATTGGGTGCACAGATACGTATGATAGATGTTTCGCGCGGAGACTTAGTCACAGCCCAGTCTTACAATGAGACAATGACACGACAAGCCTGCCAAGATACCAACAGTACACTTCCAAGTCTTGAACAGGGAATAGAACTACTTTCAGATAGAGTAGCTGATGATTTTATCCGTAAAATCACACCAAACCGAATCACCTTCAAGGTTACACTGATCGAAAAACTTGATGTCAGACTACCAAAAGAGCACGAAGAAAAATTCAAGAGTGCCTTGGCATTCCTTAAAGCCGGGCGCATGGATCGCAGCAATCAACTATTAACTGAACTACTGCACGACTCACAACAACGAAGTTACGCCATAGCATATAACTTAGGTGTTATTAAAGAGGCATTAGCTGACTACGATGACGCCAAGAGTTTATATGCAATTGCTGACAGCCTGACATTAAAACCAGTGAAAGAAATTAATCTGGCAGTAAATAGAATAGATGACTTGATTAATCAGCATCAGCGGGCACAAAACCAGATACAGCAATAAACATCAAACACAAAGTACTTACCAACAAAATGGCAGGTACTTTGTCTAGCAGATGCTGGAAGGAATAAAAGCTATGATCTTTAGAATTTTTTATGCAGTAATTATTCTCATGCTCACAACAGGCTGCTCCTCTAAGCCTGAAGTTGCTATCCAGCCAGCCAAACCCTTACCAAACTGGTACATGACCCCCCCAGAAAATACAAATGACTGGCTGGTAGGTGTCGGTAGTGCTGAAACTTATGATAAAGCCATACAAGCTGCATTAAATGATCTGGTTTCAAGACTAGGAGTCAGCATTGAGTCAAGCATAGACTACCGCACTCGATCAACTAATTTTGGCTACACAGAAAATACAACACAAACAATACGTAGCGAAGTAGCAAAAATTAGAATAAGTAACTACGAAGTAGCGGCATCTGAACAAATAAGATTCAACCAATTTGTTGTCATGGTAAAATCTAACCGACTACAATTTTTAAGCAGCCTCACCAAGGAGTTAGATCAAAAGATTGCAGTAGTTCAAGACAGGGTGGCGGCAAGAAAAACAGATCATGCACTAATGAGCTATCAAGCTTCAAAACTTGCTGCTCAGGAAGCATATTCACTTAACCCTACCTTACTAATAATAGGTGGACTAGATGAAGCTTTTGATCCAGCACCCTATCTGCTGGCAATACGCAACCTTAACGACCAAAGCGAACGTGCACGCCAGCTACTATTATTCCAGGTCCAAGGCGACATTGGTAGTCGCAGCATGATTACACCCATTACTAATGCTTTGACAGCTGAAGGTTACTCTATTGGAAACACGCCCAGCCGTAGAGGCGTATTTTATATCAATATATATAGCAGCACTCAGCACTCATCTTCATCAGGCATCCAAATTGCTAACGTACTAGTAAAAATTAATGTTACTGACCACCAAGGAAACCTAGTTGGCTCTAATAGCATTGCACTGACAGGACATGCAACTCGTGGTGCATCACTAGCTGAGGCAGATGCTGTAAATAAAATGGCCAAACTGATTGAAAGCCAAGGTATTGCTAGCATACTAGGAATAAAACTTTAAAGATTAACCACACAATCAATCATAAATCACACGGACAATGCAAACGTGAAAAGAAGCATACTATTAACAATAACAATCTCACTGATGTCACTCCCTATCAACGGAATCACCTCAAGCTTTCAAGACTTCCAGAGACAGCAACAACAAGGATTTGCCGATTTCAAAAAAGACTTTGACCAATCATTTAAAGAATACCAAAAATCTTTCAAACAAGCATTTGAATCATACCAGGAAGAATTAAAAAGCAACTGGTCACAACCTTTAATTACAGACCGACATCTGTGGGTAGAGTATTATCAAGACAACACCAGCAGAAGCATTGTAGATTTTGAAAACAATGAAATACGCATCGAATTAGATAATAAAAGAACGGATGATCCATCTAATAAAGCCGTCGAATTGCTTTTCAATGTCATGAGCAGATCCATAAATGATGCAGTAGAAAATGACGAAGTAACCCAGCGCGCCATTTCGAATGCTGGGCTACCAAATGACTCTCTAGGGCTGAGTGGTCATGACAGAGTTCTGAGTGAAGTAAATCCAGCACATATTGAGGAAAAATTAGGCAATGCAAAAGTTTCACATCGCCAAGAACCTTCATCAGATGGCGACAAAAGGAATATAATCATTTTAACTGTCCCCCTTCCTGCAACCCGCACCACAGACAAGGCACGTGAGTTCTTGCCACTAGTTAATCGCTATGCAAAACAATATAATATCGAACCTGCTCTGATTCTTGCTATCATGCACAGCGAGAGCAGCTTTAACCCTATGGCTCGTTCACATATCCCAGCATTCGGGTTAATGCAAATTGTACCCGGCTCAGCTGGTAAGGATGTGGCTCAAGAGGTCTATGGCGAAATCAGAGTTTTTACTCCTACATACCTCTATAACCCTGAGAACAACATTCGTGCTGGTGCTGTTTACTTGAACATTCTTAACACTCGCTACCTGCGACAAATTGATAATCCCGAAAGCCGGCTTTATGCTGTAATTTCTGCGTACAACACAGGTGCCGGGAATGTTTCTCGTACTTTTACAGGCAACTCGAACAGCCCAGCAAGAGCAGCACAAATTATCAACACTATGCAGCCTATGCAAGTATACAGCCACTTACATAGTCAACTACCGTACGAAGAAACCAGAAAGTATTTGGAACATGTAGCTAAGCGCACTATTGCTTATCGAAACTTTAACTAGTTTTTTTGAAACAAAACCCTATCGCTGAACGGCGATCATTAAATAAAGGAAGTATGAAAATGATGAAAAGAAATTTTTTTGCTGTCTCAGCAATAGCAGCATCCCTAGCTCTTACTGGCTGCGCAGGTACTTCTACTGCACCACAAGCGCAAGAATCTACACTACCAAGTTGGATTCTTTCACCCGAAGTTCAGGATGGCCTTGCTGCTACCAGCTGTGTACCAGCATCAAATCGTATCAACTCGGACACTAGTCGTGCGGACTTAGCTGCCCGACAGCAACTGGCAACAACAATGGGCGCACAAATTCAGTCACTTACTGAAAACTACCAGCGCACCATTGACACAGATGAAGATGGATTAAGCTCAGGCGGTAATTTTGAAGAAGTTACTCGTCAGATTGTTGATCAGAAAATGGTTGGTAGCCGTAGAGTACGCGCAGATTATGTCACTATCGAAGATCGCCGACAGTTTTGCTCTATGATTGCAATTGGGCAAGCCAGCGTAACGGAAATGCTTGCTTCTGTTGCTAAGGCAGCTGGCGCAGAAGAAGATGTGTTCACTAGCTCACAAATGCGCGAGCAATTCATGAGCCAAAAAGCACTAAACCGCCTTAATGAAGCACTAAAATAAATTAAAAAATAATTTATTGTACTAAGCAATAAGATCCCCACAAATGTGGGGATTTTTATAAAATAACAATTTTTTCAATCAGGCAAAGCCTTCAAAAGTACGTACACTTGAGGATCATGGGCTGTTCCAGTGAACCTAATGCTTTGAACTTGAGCTCGAATTTTCCCTTTAGTAGTTTCATGTACAAACTCTATTGAGTAATATCCCTCCGCATTACGCTCAATAACAACCTGATCTGAGCTAATGTACGTATGCTTACTACGCATTAAATCTAATAGCCCGTAGCGTATTGCTTGCTGAATTTTAAGTGATATTAAATTCCTGGATAAAAAACCAGAAAAATGTCCTACAATGTACCCCTCTGGATATATCGAACCGAGGTGCCAGTCAGCAGGATAATCTGTATTCAATGAACCCTGCTGCACATAGCCAAGAAGCTCAAAACGACCATAGATTGTAGTTTCAAAGCGGCATGTATGAGTAAGAGTAAGAACTAGTGGATAATGTGTTGCAACAGCCGCAAACTCTAGCTGCGCATGCTCAATTTCTCGCACAGAGGACTCTAAGCGCATACCTGAAGATGCGTGGCGAAGGAGCTGAGTGCGCTCTGCATAGATTTGCACCCCATGCAAAGATTGGTATTGATCCAAAGCATTCTCGAATAGAAACCTGTATTGCTCTCTCAGGTTAGCTGAAAGTTGACTTACTGTAACCGTAGATAAGTTATCTTCGCTATCATAACAGAGCCAATCAGGCGAGCATCGTTCTGGAAGACATTGACTTACTGAGCAACTGTTCAACACCCATTTATCTGCTTTTGTATCAGCCAGATAAGCATAACTGTAATGCTGACCATTATCTGACCAGCTAGGTGCAAGCCGCAGGTTTTTTTTACCAAGAGGAAATGTTGAACTACTCAAATCCAAGTCTTCACCAAGCTCCAAATCAAAAAGCTCAGCCAGTCCTTTTAAAGCCTGGTATCGACTTAATGCTAATAAATCTCCACTTCCATATTGACTGGTAACGGCTACCACTCCACGGGACTTTTCAGAAAAAGGTTGATTTAACCAACAAGGAACCGAATTGTAATTATGTGTTGATTCTCCTTTGGACACTCGTGATGATGCAATACTTACACAACCACTCGAAAACAGAAAACAAAAAACAAAAAAAGAATATAAAAAATTATTATATATCATTGCAAATAAAGCCCATGAAGTTATATATTTTTTACGAGAGCACGCATTCTTTATTATAAATAATTTATGAGATAACTGCAAACTGTATGCGTCAGTATTTAACCCGCGTTATTCATGAGGCTGTGAATCAGCCTCTCCGAACCGCTGTTTGACCCTGCTACCAGCGACCCTATGTTTTGATACTCATTTTTTACTGAGCTTACTGGCCTTTTTAACTGATTTTTTGTCACTTTCCAGCTTTCCTGAGCCTGATTTTCGACTCGCAGGCAGCCGTGATTCTCGGCTGTTGCCGATAATGCGCTGTGGATAACTGCCTCGATGCCAGCTGATGACAGCTACTCTGTTTGTGGTCGATACAGGGCTTCCAGCAAGATCGGCCACCACTTGTTGGCGGCAGCTCCCAGATTGACCTTGATCTGCCTAGCATGAACAGTGAGGGTGGCGGCCACTTTCAGAAGCTGCTCTCTCAAACGCATCAGGCTCCAGCCCTTGCCGGTTTTTTTTGCCATCAGATAGCGCAGGCTGTGCATTAACTGGTAGGCGTAAAGGCTCAACAGCAGGTTAACCTGATTACGGGCCATCACCTGTTGAACGGTTGAAGCGCCTCGATTGGTTGAAGGCAGGTGCAGATCCAGCGTGGATTTTAACTCGCCCATGTGAGCTTCGGCTTTGCCTCTTTTGC
>JACUUF010000414.1 GCA_014859465.1 Methyloprofundus sp. | reverse complement strand
ATAAACTTTTTACAAAACTTTTTAGTGTTTGCTTTTTTCCAGTACCAACATCATATTCGCTGAAATTAGCAAGCAATGATTTTCTTTCTAATATTATTAAATAAGCACTAACAACATCATCTATAAATATAAAGTCTCTTTTTTGTTGACCACTGGTTAACTTTACTGAATCGACATTCTGCTTTAATTGTAAAACTATCCACGGAATAAATTTATTGCCTTCATCTTTAGGGCCGTAAATATGTTGCAATTTTAGATTAACAACCTGAATCCTTTCCGAAGTCAACTGAAGCCACTCAACAAATTGTTTTTTTGAAAGCGTGTAGGCACCCAAATACTTTTGATTAAAATTCTTGTTATTAAAAAAAGTATCGGTATTAATAAACGTCTCAACTTCAAACTTTAGGCAGGCGTCTAAAACACGTAAACCAAACATTAAATTACTTTCCACAATTTGACTGACCGGGTCGCCATTGCGTCCGTAGTGACAAGCGGTATGGATAACGCAATAAATGCGCTGTTCTTCAAATGCTTGCTCTAATGGTTGGCTATCAACATCATAGCTTTTGTATTGCCCAGCTAAATGCTCAATGCGCCAAAGATTGGAGGTTGAACGCTTTAACACCACCACTTGATAACCTTGTTTAATTAAGGCTTCTAATAAATGACTGCCTAAAAAGCCATTTGCGCCTGTGAGTAAGACGGTTGGTTTAGACATTAAAAGTTCACACCAAAGAATTCTTCGAGTTTTTCGGCGATGTAATCTAAGTGTGCATTGCCTAGGCCAGGGTAAATCCCCATCCATAAAGTTTGATTCATGGTGATATCAGTATTGGTTAAATCGCCCACGATGCGATATTCAATGCCTTCAAAGTAAGGTTGGCGAGCGAGGTTACCGGCAAACAGTAGGCGCGTACCTATTTTGTTTTGATCAAGGTATTTAGTTAAATCCACTCGGCTAACGCCAGCGGTTTCTTTTAGCGTAACCGGAAAACCAAACCATGATGGGGTTGAATTTTCTGTTGGTTCAGTCAGTTCAATAAAATCCGTGACCGTGCTTAAGCGGTTTTTGAGGTAATCGAAGT
>JACUUF010000001.1 GCA_014859465.1 Methyloprofundus sp. | reverse complement strand
ATCTCCAACCTACCTCGGCCTTGATAAGCTGTTCCAGCAGTATTGCAAGCAAGTGTAAAGTTTGGGTAGATCAACAAAGGATTAAGGGCCAGCTTCCTCGCATATTCGTCAGGTGAGCTCTGCCAGCTACCGCCTTGGCAAACCAGTAGCTCGCCAGTAGAGGTTTTAGATAAAGATCCATTAGGTGAACAAGAGCCGCCAACAACTTTTGAAGTGGTTAAACTTGATGTTAAATTATTTGCACTAGTGGCCTTAGTATCAGCAGAATTTGCTGTCACTTGAGCCACGCTAGCATCCGCCGCGGCATCATCAGCTGCATCTTTAGCTGCTTGAATACTATCTTCAATTGATACAACATCCAGGCCAACAATACCACCAAGGCTACTCTCGCCTGAGCCGATGGAGTCAGCTCCATTAAAAAGTGTCATGCTTTTATTTAAATCAACATAAGACTCAATAGATTCTAGTGTCAATCGGTCAACATTTTCCTTTGTTGTCGCGGGGCTATTCGGCGTAATAGCTATATTGCCCAATATAGTCGCAGACGCCGTAAATGCAGACATTGATAAAACCAGTCCAAACAGTAAGTCTCCCTTAATTTTCATGATTAACTCCTTTAAATCATGGTTGCTTTCATGTATATTATAACATTAACTAAGACCATAATAACCAAGCCTAACCACACTTTGTAATTACCTGAATATCAGCTGACCCACCTGACGAGTTATATTCCTCAGGTACCCCATCATAATTTGTATCCACATATTCTCTCGCTCTTAAACTCCAGGAAGTACCATTGTCCACGGTGCTAATCCATGAGCCATGATAAGAGCCACTTCTTGAACTTCTTGTATTAATCAAAGTCCCAAAAATAAGGGGCGTTAAACCCGCGCCCGTACAGTTGGGTTTCTGTACAACAGCCGCACTAAACTCAGTATTAACAATCGTTGCATAATAAATCGCAGCTGATGACTGTACTGGAATATTTCCAGCCAAAGAAATGCTGGTGGGTACAAAATCTTGAGCCTGAACAAGGCCTGCCGCTTCAATATAGGAGCCCACCTTTAAATTACTCTGAAGCCTTGTCCTACCTCCTACAGTAAGATCTGCCTCAACAAAAGCATCATTCTGAACGTTTAAATCCTGTGCGATAACGGCATTCTGAGATCTAAAGTTGTTGTCGACATAAAGACCTGTCCCACCCTGGACACGAACATTTCCCCTAAGAAGACCATCACCAGTTAAGTCAAAATCATTTCTTGCGGTTAGAAGCCCTGTTACACCGGCCTGGCCATTTACCTCAAGATCTTCACTAATTTGAAGATTGCCTTGCAGACTCGTATCCGCTTCAATTTCCAAAAGACCATCAAACCCTCTCACAGCCGTCACATCAATGATTTCATTCTCATTCATGTCAAGCGTCGCCTGCATCTTGTTTGAACCATCTGTCCTTAGCCAGGAGTCTGTATTGGGTGAATTTGAGACCTTTAATTTCAAAACACCAAACTCTGTCGCACTCGGCGCGGCCGATGCTAAAGCTAAACCCTCATTTGAAACAATGTCCAAAAAAGTAGAAGCCATAGGGGACGCTGTCGCACCCATCATTTTATGAATATTTTGCTCTAACCTAGCTGCAAACATAAAACCATCCCTAGGATTAGACGGTTCAATCTTTGACAAAATAACTTGTGCGTCAAACACTTTAGTTGCCGAATCGTAACTGAATCGCGTCACAAATTCCTGTCGAAGCTTTGTAGATTTAGGAAATGCGCAACTTAAATAACCATCCGAATGAGGCTCAACTAAATCAGATTCAGAGCCATTGCAAACTGATGACTTGAGCCAGTCTGTACCTACTAACTCAGTAATATCGGATCCACTAGCGTCTTTAGGTAGACCCAGTCCAGATTGAACGCTTACATAATTTCTAAGCGCTGCTTGATAAGCGGTAATTTGGTTTGCAGAAGACTTTATCAGATAGTCATGATAAAAATCACGCATAGAGACACCTGCGGCGGCCACCATTAAGGCAACCACCATTGAATAAATAATAATCTCAACGCTAAGATAAGCGCCTAGTTGAGATTTTACGGATAAATGTCTTTTTCCATGTTTTAATAAAAAACGATTTTTTAGCATCATAACTATTTCAGCCTTAAAAAACCCGGAAAAACTCCGGGCTCTGTGCCTGTAAGCTATTAAGCCGCTTAAAGACCAAGTGTAAATACAATAGTTGTTACCGCGCCTGCGCCTGAAGAACAAGCGTTGGCTAGTGCCACAGTACCAAGAGGTGAGCCGGCTTGAAAGTCTTTAACCGCAGTCCCGCCAACGGTAATTCTGTGGAAAAGGCTTTCAGAAGTATTGACAAACTTTGCACACTCATTACGAGCAACGTTTGCAAATGTAATATCAGCTGAAGACCCACCTGCTGAAGCGATTGTTACAGAACCCTGCCATGCATTCCTTAAAGTAGTTCCACTAATCATTGAACGATCAGGAATCCCTAAATTGATTGCCACTTGAGCATTAACACCTGTGTAATCCCCTTGGCTTGAAAAAGCGTTTTGCAGACCACCCCCAAGAGATTGAAGATTTTTTGCAGAGCTCGAAATGCGATTTGATGAATCAAATACCTGATATACACCAAAAGCCATCCCTGCCAATATAATAAAAACCACAACGAAGATACTAATCTCAATCGCTGTTAGTCCTTTCTGCTTTGCTTTTAATAACTTACTTTTAATATTAAACATGATTTTAACTACCTTTTTAATTTTTTATTAAACCAACTGCATATTCTCAGTCATCTCAAGAACAATCATCATGATTGAAACAATCGTTAAAACAGCAACCGTTGATAACAATGCAAGCATGACTATTTTTACACTCCCCGACACCTTCTCTAGGAATTCGAGGATATCTTTTACAGACCGGTTAGCAATAGATGCAATACCTTCTGAAAAGGATGTTAGGCCGCCATAATCAATAATGTCGCCAGCCATGTCTGGTGGAAGATAGCCTGTATTAAGCGAATCTCCCTCATTAAAACCCTCCCCTATCCGCTTTTTCATTTGAAGAATATGTTTTTTTTGATAAGGGTTTGAACTTTTTTGTATATTTGAAAGCGCATCAATTAATGAAACTCCTTTTGACATCATCGCAGCTACCGTTAAAAGAAAATAACCTGAAGAAATTCTTCTTGCGATTGAGAAAGGTGGAACACGGTCAAGATAAGGTCTGGCCACCCCTGTTAAATTTGGTATAGCCCATTTAATCCATAAGAAAATCCCAACAAAAAAACCTGCAATAAAAACAAAATATTCAGCAATAAAGTCTGCAAACCCAAAATAATAAAGCGTAAACCCTGGATAGTTTTCAGGATCTCCAAATGTTTTAATCTCAGGAATCATGTAGGCAGATAAAGCATAAATAATCCCAAAAAGAACAATAAATTGAACAATAGCAGGCTTAACAGCCTTTCCAACTCCTTTCTTTAAAGTTCTCATATCCCCTGTTAAGCGAATAACCTCTATCAACGAACCAGGGAGATCGTCCGTTACTTCACCTGATCGAATAATAGAAACATCGTTATCCGGCACCCACTTTGACAAAGCGTCTGCAAGTGAATTACCTGCCCCTTGATCTTTTAAAATCGACTGCGTGATATGTCGATCCGAAGCTTTCTCTTTCACAAATCGCCTGTTCATGGTGCGAATAGCATCATAAGGTGAAATCCCATCCTTAACAAAGGATAAAAGCTTTTCATAAAAAACGAGGCGCTTATCAACATTAAACGAAAGCTTTGCTAATTTCTGCTCTAAAGTTAGCGCCATAAATTAAGAAGCCCCATTTTCTTTGAAGTTAAAGTCAAACTTTTCTCTATTAGAGTGTTTTATCACACCACTATCGTCCGCATAGCCAAGCTCAGAGCCATCTAAAACACCATCTTCAAGTAAGAATTCTTTATCTAAATCCCCAAACCGATCTTCAACCTCAATCGGATCAACATAGCCTTTTCGTACTTTATAAAGTACATGATCAAGTACCGTTTTTCCTGTAAAATTTTCTGGATCTGTTACACGCATTGTCCTCCAATGCTTGTAAGCGGCAATAAAATCTTTCTTTTTAACCAATGATAGCATTTCATAATCTGGAATGATAGCTTCCATTGCGATTTCTTGACCTTTTTCACCACCATTACAGTGACTACAGCCTGATTTATTAGTCGTAAAAAGATAATCAACCTCTTCTTCCTTAAAAACATTTAAAAACCGATCAATAAAAAGCTTCTTTTCAACGTCATCAGAATGCCTATACTCTTCAAATTTAGGCTTGAATGGCTCCTTACAATGCTCGCATAAAACAGGAATTAATTTCTGATAAGTTAATCCAGCAATAAAGCCAGGGGAGCATATCTGATCCAGAGACATCTGCATCGTATCCCCCGATAGGCGCGAGAAAATATCCATTGCAGATTGAGCATGCACCGTTGAAAACACAAAGTGACCCGATTCTGTTGCTGAACCAGCCAGCTTAGCTGTATCCTTGTCTCGAATCTCACCGATCAATATAGAATCCGGATCCAGTCGCATAACGGCTTTAATGGCCTCAGTAAAACCATTTTTCTCGACCGTGTCATTTGCACTTCTTTTAACTGGAATCTGATTGGCGCCAACAATTCTATACTCAATAGGCTCTTCAATCGTACAAAAGTTCTTTGTTGGGTTTGCTTCAATTTCCGACTGAATTAAATTCTTTAGTGTCGTTGATTTACCCGACCCTGTCGTGCCTGCCACAAGGTAAAGGCCAGTTGGGTTTGAAACCATCTTGCGAACAATAGAAGCATGAGAATTTGTACCCCCCAGTTCAATCAATTTTTTCGTCTTTTGGTTATCTCCCGCACTCACAATCAAGATACGCAAAACACAGTAAATACCCGCTTCGGTTGGAGCTGAGGCGTAACGAAATCGAAAGTGACCCAAGCCTTCATATTCCCGCTCAATCAAACAGTTTTGGTAAGCGTTCTCAGAAAAGTTACCCGACCTAGAGGCTTTGTCAGCTAACGAGTTATAAGCCGAAGACAAGACTTGTAAAATATTCTCTGGGGTTGAATTGGTGAATAATTTAATTTTTCCACCTACACGAAAACGCACATAAGCCTTTCCATCAACCGTGCTAAAATGAATGTCGGAAGCACCCTGCCTGATCCCTTCCTGGCAAACCATATCAAAGAACTTTTGAGCATCAGCCTTTTGAGAGATTACCTCTTCTTTTTTTAATTTTTTATAGTCCTGAGACCCTCCTTTCTTAGAAAGTTGAATTTGCTTTAAAACAGAATCAGGAACAATTACTTGAGAGCCAATATTAACACCTTTAAATGACTCAAGACGCTTAACCAAAGATGAGGTAAAACCAAAATTAGAGTTACTGAATAAATCAGTGAAAACAATATTTACTTCAATAAGCTGCTCACCAGAAACAACACCTGACCAAGAAAGATCACCACCCCCCATAACTCTTGCAATTAAAGCGCAATGTTCTTTTGCTTCACCAAAAAGAGGGATAAAAGACCTTCCTTCACTTTCGTCGGATAAAACAACCTCAAAAAATGGAAGATCGTTAAAATCTTGAACTCTTATCGACTTAAAACCTGACATATTTAACCCCCGGAAACCGTTAGACTTTCACCTGGAAGCATTCTATTACTTACTTCTAAATAGCTTTCCGAAATTTTCTTAACAACCCAGCCACCAGGAAGGGATTCGCCGATCTTAATCTCTAGCGTCCTAGAGCCTTGGCCTATTCTAGCGATACTAACGCCTTCTGACTTGTAAACACCTCTAAGCTTAAAGCCATCAAGCTCTCTCCTTTTTTGACTCTTCAGATCTTCGATCCTATTTTTCTCTTCTAGTTTTGTCTGTTGGCGCTTAAATTCAGCTTCTCTTTCAATTCTTTCAGATCGCTCCACATCCTGTCTGAATTGCTCAGGTATATTCTCTTTTGCTATAGCAGGTTGGTTAATAATGGATTCATGAGTCTGGACATCATAAGGTTTGTGATGAAAAATAGAGTCGTCCTCTTCTTTTTTAAAATCATCAAGCTGACTAGAAAGCTGCAATATCTTAAGACGCTGCTCTAGTAATATTAAATTTTGAGTATTTGCAATTCTCTCACTCTCAAACTCATCAATTGATTTAAGGACTGAATTATCGCTAGACAAAACACTTCCAGAAACTAAAGCCATAATCAAAGAGCTTAAAAAAATTATTTTTTTATTTTGCAACATAATTCGTCCTTAAATACCAATTAAACTTAACTCCGCCTTCAATCTTAACCTTTAATTCATCAATGCTAAAATCATAAGCCTTTAATGTTGAAACCATATCCTTGTAAGCCAGATACCCCTCACCCTCAAACGAGTGGGCCAAAAGCCTGTAAGATTTTGAATAACCAAACTCAGGCTCTGAGGAAAAAGATGGCATTTCTATCATTTCATCTGACAAAACACTCCACTTTAAATCAGGGAATGCATTCGACAATAAAACCATATCCCTGACCAGCCTTCGATTTACGTTAAATAAAATATCAGCACCCTTAAGAATCTCATGCTTATCTGAAATAGGCTTAAAATCCACTGAAGACTTAATCGATTCAACCGGATCAAGCAAAGTATCAACAATCTTTCCGTCTCTAGAAATCCTAGTTTTAGATGCCTCAATACCAATCAGATCCGAAAGATAGGACCCATCAGAGGGAATGACAGCGTTCCACCTTGCAGTACAAGACCCATTAGCCTTGCAGTCAATTTCACTAAAGCGCCAACCGCCCATTGAGTGATTGAAAATAGACAGCCAGTGTCGCAAGTGAGCATCAGCCGAAAAATTCCTTTTATCAAGAATGGCCAGTCCATTAACTTTTGAGTCTATAACTGACTTTAGGCGCGAATGCCTTGCCTCCGGCGTTTCTATATTTGCAATCTGAGCAACCACGTCGCTTGAAGATAATGACTTATACCCAAAAAAGCCACCTAAAACTAAAACGATAATAAGGATAAGTCCAAGCCCTATCATTAAAAGAAAACTATCTACGCCGACCAAACGCCTAGCTTTAGGTGACCCTTGCTCAGCCAGCTCAGGCAGTGAGGGGCTAACAAAATTCGTTGAGCCATCGAAATAATCTTCAAGATTTTTAGCATGATCACCCACAGCTTGAGACCATGAGATATCAGAAAATGACTCAAAAATAGATCTTATATGGTTAAAATCACCAGTTTCATCCAGATAAACTACGCCATCTTTTATGGCACAAATCCAATATTCACCATCAACTAATTTTGAGAACTCATAAGGCGATTTAAAATTATCTAATGTAAAATCAAAATCATTATAATCAAAGTAATAAACAGCAACAAAATTATCAAAACTATTAAAAAATGTTTGAGCAAGACTTCTATATTTGATCGCCTTTGAGTCTTTTATATCTGCAGGAATAATCCCAATAGAAGAATGACCGTTACTCTCAATGGAAAAACCATGCCTGACATCCCCAATCTCTTCCACTAAGCATTTCTTTTCTGAAATCTTATCTTTCGAAGATGAAGACATTAATTGCCTCCATTGAACTCCCAAGATAAAATTTTGGTCACCAATTCTTACAATCTTCATTTTAAAAAAACCTAATTGGATAAAACATTAGAGTCAAGATTGTGATCAACAATTCTTGGCGTAATAATAATAATTAGACTCTCTTTTTTATTTACAGATTTATTTGAACCGCCTAAAAACCAAGTTCTTGGGCTAAAAATACCGGCAGTCTCATTTCTATTTTCTGTAAATTCCATACCTGCCAATACTAAAGTAGAGCCCGATCTTAACCAAACCTTATTCATTAAATCTCGTGAAGCCACTTCTGGAACTTGAATAATAGAACCGGTTCCGCTATCTAAGTTCGTTATACGAACAAGGTCATTGATTTTTCCAGATATTTGAACCACCATGTCTTTCTTATTTCCTTGAATGGATGGCAATACCTGTAAAGTAACCCCTACCTCAACCTCACCTGGCTCAAGTGTCACAAGCGGTTGACCATCAACTCCCGTTCCGGTACTGACTTGCTGGGATTTTAAGTACCCCACATTACGAACAATCTTAATGGGGGCTGGCTGGTTGTTCTGAGTCTGCATGGAGAATCGAGTTTTATTAGAAGCCTCGCCAAATCGAGATAGCCCATCAATAAAAGCCTGGCTTCCAATAAAGTTCTGCAAAGGACCTGTTGCAGTTGATGGGACGTCAAAAATAACAGAACCCATTCCATCTGTTAAGCCTCTAGGTGAGACACCTGAGGCGGCAAAGTCAAACCCACTAAAAACAGCATTCCAATTCACACCTCTATTATCTGAAACATCTCTAACAACAGAAAATACCTGAACATGAAACAAGATGTTTTGAGATAAAATGTCATTACCGTCACGAACATGCTGTTCAATCCTTTCAAGGACATCTGGTCTATCACGAACAGTTAACATTCCAGTCGACTCGCTTAAGGTAAAGACTCCTTCATCTGTTAAAAGATTTTCAACCGACTCTCTAAGAGACTCCCATACTGAATAGTTTTGGGTAAACTCAGTGTTTCCCCCTATGTTTGCCGAAAATGAAGAGGTATTTGTGGCTGAACCCGGTGTGGTAGCGATAATAAAACGACGAGTTTCAAATTTATAAAAAACAATACGATCACGCGATGCCTCATAACGCCATTCAGAGTCAATCAAACGAGCAACGCGATCTAGTAAGCCTGCAATTGAACCTTTATGATTTAAAGATATTTTAATATCGGCCGCCACGTCTTCCGTGCCTGAAACAGAAACCATTTCGGAGGTCACCGTTCCTACTACATCAATGGCACTTGCCCCAGTATCTCCTGCTGAAGATTTTTCAGCTTTAAATACATCAGACTCAATAAACACCCTTTTTCCTATGACATCCTGTAGACGGATCGACACATCCCTCAAAGAAGTGGGCTCAAACTCATTAAATACAACGAATTTATTCGCAATCCGTTCGTCAAGTTTATCCAACAACTCTATATGATTAGTTGAAACCCAGGGGTGAACAACGCTTTCAACTGAATTAACATTCTCAACAGAGCTATCAAAAAAAGAATCAACTTTTTTTGAATCCTCCTCAAAAACCTGCTTATTATGATTGACCTCTTGCGCTGTGGAGCAACCTGCCAGCATCACAATAATCATGGCAGAAAGCATTGTTTTTTTGACCAACATAATTAAAACCTTTTTCTTAAATTAACATCAGAATTTATTCAACCTAAGTCGCAATTAAAGCTCTGGCTCTGAAACAATAATAACGGCGTTAGCACTGCTTTCAGCTGCCCTGGCAGCGGGGTCAGAAAGATCCACTCCTAATTCAGCAACAAATACCCTGAATTCATAAACGCCAGAAGTGGACAATCCTAGGTTCAAGGTTGGACTAGACTCGCCATCGGCAAACGTATAGCCAACTGGGGCCGATTCATTAATCCAGTAATAAATCATTGGTCTTTCAGTTGAGCCATCTGACCAATAAGAGTCTGAGGCTGTAAGAATGGCTAAAATACTTCCGCCTGCATCGAGCTTTTGGTACTCACCAGAGCCATTTGTCGAAGCGATAACGTAATAAGGCGCCATCGGATCGGATGCAACAACACGAACAAGAACTTCTGAGTAATCAGAAGGCAAAGCTAAAGGATCAATAGGTGCATCAGAAGCATAAAGCCTGAAAATGTAATCACCTACCTCATTTATAGAAGCATACGCATCTTCAGCTGAACCCGCGTTCGAAATAAGTGGCTCTGAAGCCGGTAAAAATTGCTCACTCACCCATAAGGAATAAATGACACCACCAATTTCATCTGGATCATATATCCAATCAACTAACCCATTAAAGTCAAAAGTTAATGGTAGCAATGAATCATCAAAAACAACCTGATCATAAATACCCGAATTTACAAAAAGAACGGGCTGCTCAGGCGTGATATCAAGTGATGCAAGAATAGTAATAGAAACTTCATTAGTTGATTCTTGCCCTAAAGCATCCCTCACTGTTAAACGGTAGGTAATAGTTGAATCTAAATTTAAATACGGCGCCTCACCTGGAGAAAACTCTTCACCAACAAAAGTGTTCACAAATGGAATATTGTCAGGATTTGTTATTAACTCCCACGTATAGGTCAAAGGCGTGACTTCACCTTCAAACTCAATAAACGACCGAGAAGCCGAACCACTTAAGATTATCAAATCCCCTCCACTAACAACACGATCTGTACCCGCGTTAGCTACAGGCATCTGTGAATCAGGCCCCTGCTGGACCACTTTTACCCTGTCACGCTTAATTGCGCCATTAGTTAAGATTGCTGTTGCTTGAAACTCAAATTCTAAACTACGATAACGCGATTCAACATCAAGCGGGTCCGGTGTTAAATAAGTGACTGAGCATGATGCCGACTTTGGAGCAGAATCAAACACACAAAAAGGCTCCCCACTATCCAGGATGACAGACTCACCTACAGTCTGAGCCCAGTTAATTTGACTTACTCCATAGACGCCATTATAGGTCGCTGTGATACTAAACCCTTTCTGTATATTCGATAATGAGATATCCGATCCTGCATCAAGGTTCATTTGAGAGCTAGGCTTATCAGAGTCATTACCATCTAAGTTACATCCTGCTAACAAAAAAATTGAAGCGGAAACCAATCCGTAAATTAAAAATCTAAATTTCATAATATTAACCTCCGGAAACTTCAAGAACAGGCGTTGAAACCCCATCGTCTAAAGAGAAGTCAGGCTCAATATCAATCAAGGCACCTCGACTTTGATAGGCGGCGAAAACACCTCGTACAGCCTCTTTAAAATCACCTTTAAACCATACGGTAGCCGCAATAGGAAAATCTTTTCTAATTGACCATTTTACACGCCATCCATTCATTTCACCCCAGCGCTTTAACTCTTTAGATAAAAGCTCACCCTCTCGAAGATGATACTCCATAAGCTCAACATGCTTTACCTGTTCAATCATCACCATTCCAATCGAATGCATCTCCAATGCTTCCTTAAGAATATCTTTCGATTTTCGACCACCCTTCCAGCTGACTCTCTTGTCAAGTGATGCGCCGCCACCCCTGTGTGTCCATCCTGCCGGTATTAAATGTTCAAGCAACTCTCGAATAGAAGTATCTGCTTCGCCACCATAAATGATTTCATTAAAACTGGCTGGCTTATAAACAATAGAGCCAGTCGTTACTAGATTTACACCCTGAAAAGATACGACATCCTCTAGAGTAACTTTTTCAGTCAATTGAGCTTCAGATTCTCTTAAAGGAGAACTGACATTAGAGGAAAAAGACTTAACAACCGTTTCTGGAATTATTGAGCCAGCCTGATCAATAGACCTTTGATTTTCAGATAAAACGGAGTGAGATGGAGGTGAACCCACATCTCTTCTAATAACAGCGGAATCCATTGTCGCCGGATTCAATGTGTCACCGATAAATCCACTTATAGCTTGAGCATAAACAACTCTTGAATTCCAGTCCACAATAAAGCGAGACCCGGCTGACTTAGCAAAAGAATCTGCAATATTTAACCAAGGCTGACCCCCCTCCCAAGTGACCATGACGGGCGATACATTAGACTGAGAAATAAACTGCCAGCCACTAGGCATAATCATACTCATGGCCTTCGGCAAAGGAATCGATCGCCCCTTCGATTCAGTAATATGAACATAACCAGCGCCAACCTGAGAAATACCGGCCACTGTTGCAGAAGAAGCAATATTTTTGGCTTCTTTTGTTGGGTCAGGTTGATCAAAAACAAAATAGGAATTTGCGACCGGTGCTGATAAAATTAATGCAATAGAAATGGGTAAGAACTTAAGTCTCATAAATAACTCTCATTTTTTGTGTAATATACAATATAAAGTAATGATTATCAATGAAGATCGCCAAATTCTTTTTTTAAAGATAAGACAACTTTTTCCTCAATAATCCCCTCGTTAAACTTTTTAATTGCATCCTGGAGAAGATTCTGTCCATGCCTTCTGGTTAGTTCCTTTAGAGCAGGCGCAAAATCCTTAAAATTCAATTCCCTTAGCTGAGCTCTAATTTCTTCAGTTATGACTAAGTACTCTCTAAGCGCAATTCGACCTGGTTTGTCACAACGCTCAACCAGTCTTTGCTGAACAATCAATCTAATAACCTCTATCAGTGTAGTAGCTACGGCAGGACGATCATTTGTATCGAATATATTAATAATTCTAGATGGGGTTTCATGCACAGATCGAGTATGGACAGTACTGTAAGCCACCAGGCCCAACTCAGACATTTCGATCATTTTATGAATGGTTTCACGTTCTTTAGACTCACCAATTAGAGCTACATCCACTGCGCGTCTTGCCGCATTCTTTGGTGCTTCTAGGAAGCTGGCTAAGTGATCCGGGACAGATGTTTGCGAAACAGGTCCTGAAGCACCTGGAATCGAGGTTAAATCGAACTCAATAGGGTCTTCATAAGTCTGAACATATCTACCCCCTTTTTCAATAATATCACGCAGTCCCGCAGCTAAAAGAGTTGTTTTACCTGAACCCATAACACCTGTAATTAAGACCAAGCCCTTTTCAGGGAATAGACCTTCAAGAAGAGGCCGCTCAAGGCCAAGAGTTTCAAGCCGAGGAGGGATCTCTGGAATAACTCTGAATATAATCGAAAGACCATTGCCAGAAAGTCTTTTTGCACCTGTTGCATTTCCACGAAATCGCTTCTTCTTCATTCTTTCAAAGCGAACTTCGTGAGCAAAATTAAACTCCTTACCTCCCATTACTCTAGAGGATGAGGATGCATCGCCAGATATGACCTCAATTAACGCCTTAGCTTCATTAATTTCGACCGTTCTCTGGGTCACTTTTTTCCAACACCCATTAACTCTGATCCAAATAAAATCACCAGATTCTAATCGAATATCAGAAGCATCATTTTCAACAGCCCACATTAAAAGCCTGTTAAAAGACTCCTCATCCCACATTAAAGGCTCTAATTCGTAGAGATAATCGGCTTCCACTCTTCCTTCCCCTTAAATCCGCCACGATTATGTAACTCAAATACACGCTGATCAATATCAAGCATCGTATCACCAACTTTAATACCCACTCTCCCTTCAGATAAAATAGGAACATCTACCATTCCCATTTCACTCAAGGCATGGAATTTAACAATTCCTTTCATATCTCTATCTAAAACAGCTTTTGAGTGATCAAAAAGTAAAAAAGCATGCTTCTTCCCGCTCTCGATTGCCCTTTCTTTTTCAATATTAAAAATTCGCCACTCCATCTCATTTTTCGGCATAAGCGCACTGTGAATCTCTATAGGCTTGTCGAAATCTTGATAAAGATAATCTCGCCATGTAGGCGGGGTAGCTACAATTCTAGCTTGCTTTTCAATTTTATATTGCTTTGATGTGATTCGACTCATTGAATTTGAAAGAATCTCAAAAGAGCCGTCAGATTCAGTAATAACAGGAGGTAAGACTCGACCATTGTTAAGCAAGTAAGATGAAAAACTGTAAATCTGATCCAATTTACCTTTTATTGATCGCAGCTTATTTGAAATATTCTCATATTCTTCGATAGCGCTTACCTGAAAATGATAAGAGTAAGAAGCTTTAGCCAATTCACCAACCCTTAAATCATTATCTTTCCTTTCCTGAATCGCCTTCTCGCTATTATTCATCTCAAAACCGCCTGGTGACCCTACATCAACACTAGAGAAAGAAGAGATTGAAAAAACGCCAAAAGCAAGGATAAAGAAAATTCTGACAGCCATTAGTAAGACCCTTGCTCATCTTTATAAATGATGTCAAGCTCCCTGTTTATTAGAGAAAGTCTTAAACCTGCTTGAGTCCCTAGCTGAACTCCAATGTCCTCAATGACATCAAATATTGACTTACCTCTTGCTTGGACATGAACAACTAGATCATAAGCAGGCATTCTTCCTCTCTTCTCAAATTTCAAGGCCGCCCGGTCTGATAAATCATCCAATAAAGGCTCAACTGGCCCAGACCAAGTTAGACTAACTTCAGAATTTATAGGATCATCAATAGGAAGAGACGGCTTTGATGGCAAAGGCTTTATAGCACCTTCATTCATCATTTTAGTTTGCTTCATTCTCGAAGTCTCTTTAATGTGGCTTGATATTTCTTGAGCAGATTGCTCAATACTTAAAAAGATAGGGTCAGGATGATTGCTTTTTTCTGGACTTGTTGTGCAGCCAGATAACACTAGAACAGAAATAACCATAACCGGATAAAAGTGCTTTTTATTCACAAAATTGAAACCCCAACAAATAAAGTAATAAATTTTTTAAAATACTATCATGTATATCAAGACATTACAAATAATTCCACCCCTAAAACAAAAAAAATCAACAGACTATATATCTGTTGATTTTAAAGGTTTCAATCAATTACTTTCCTATCCATTTTACGAACTCGTTAACAGCCGAATCCTTGTCCGTTTTAAGGCTAGCTATTGCTAACAATCCAGCGATTTCAGACCGGTTAAGTTCGCCTTCTTCTTGCTCAATATCTAACTTAAATTTCCCCTTCTCCTGGGTAGCCGTGATGCTAATATGAATCTTATCCATTTTTAAAGCTCCAAAACCCCTCTAAATAGGGGCCAAATTTTAAGTAAATTTATTTCGACTTGCTAGCGCGGCCGCCAAAGGGCTTGAGGGAACCGGTCTAGACTCAGCATGCTGATAGGGCTCAGGGGTAGCTGAGCCAGATTCAGCGCTTGGAGACACATCTGGTGCCACCTGAGGCTGTAGACCTGGCTCTTGAGACTCTCTGAGGCTTCGAGGTTCAGCTGAATTAAAAACTTTCCCGCTAGAGCCTGTATCCTGAAAAGGTTGATCGCCAGAGGTTTCGCTATGGATCGAAGGCTCTGGCTTTAATGAAGTAAAAGATAAATCGTAATCCTTTTTCCCATGAAGATCTCCTGGTAAGTAGCCACTTGTAATAAAAGCAATCAATTCTTTATCTGTAAAAGCCAAGAAAGCCGCTTTCATTAAAGGAACAACAATACCTCTTGAGCTTGGCTTGCCACCAACCTTGCTTGCGATTGACTCCAGTCGTGCAAAAATGGCGGCATCCTCAATCTTCTTTTCAGGGGAAAGGCTGAACTGAATAGCTACTTTAGATGTTGTACCCATAATAACCTTTCTCCTTTACTTCTAGTAAGATTCCAATAGGTTAAATAAACCTACCGATACCGCATAGAATGGATTTTCAATTAAAGCCGCATGAGGATAGATTTCTCGCAAAGCTTCGTGAAAATGAACGGCTCCACCACCCGCTACCAGGATATAACGGTCACTAGCTGACCCCCAGTAGAAAGAAATATGATCACTTAACTCTTTTGCAATAGCTCGCTTTCGCTCAGTTAAGACGTTTTCAATATTTAAAGGAACTTGCTTGTTTTGAACAAACCCTTTTTCAACAATACCACGAATACGTCTTGGATCACTGACAGTAATACCCTGAGTTTTTAAATACTCTTGAATATCAGAATAAAGAGTATGCATGCCGATCTCCGTTCCGCCGGATTCATGATCAACCAGTTGATAGTCAACAACAGAAGAGAAGCCTGTTGTATAAGTTCCAATATCAATAATACCTAAAGCATCATCTTGTTCAATCTTACCCTGGTAAGATGCAGCAGCACTAAATGCCTGTGGAATGATAGTGGCTTCCAGGTCAATTTGATAAGGGGTCCCATTTACAACAAAACTGTGCTTTCCATTCATTTTTTCAGAAAGAGATTTTGAAAGACTGCCATAGAGATTTTGAGGAACACCTGTTGCCAGAGAGACTTTCCCCTTAAAAGGCTGAAAATCCATTGAATATGCAATGGCGTAATACATTAAAGCCATCCAGCCATCACAACCAGACCAGTCCGGAGTCAACGTATCATAACGATCACTTGCCTTTAGATAATTTCTAGCGCTATCACCAACTAAAAAAGATCGGCCATTGAAATCAACACGCGAAGCACCATCTAAGCCAAATGCATCCGTGTCAGGATAAATCCCAACCATCGACTCAACAGCGAATTGCTTACCGTTCGATGATGTTGCTTTTGTTAAACCACTACCAACATCGATCCCGATTTTTAAAACAGATAAATTAGACATGTAAATTCCCCAAATTTAAATTTAAAACCAAAAATACTCACTTAAGAGTTGTACTCTATTTTATACATTAAAATGATATTTGCAACAAAATATTGCAAAAAACATATAAAAAGCCATAAAAGTCATTACATCGTCATGCAAAAGAATGACAATCCATCATTAAAATAAATTGAAATCAAGCAAAAATCATATATTTTAATTTCGTTTTATTATTTTCAAGCTTACGATCATTGAAATTCATGAAGATATAATTGATTCTCATGAATGGATCATTAAATTATGATGTTGTCATTAAAATATATGACCATGTAATGTATAAATCATACAAAAACACACAAATTACATGTCAGTCATTGTCTTGCGGTCAAGATATTTAAGCTCTTGAATGATTTACAATTATTTTCATGTCGTAGTATACTTTCTGACATACCTATTGGAGAGTAAAAATGGCAACCCCATCAAGAACAAAAAGCACTGAAGATCAGTATTTAAAAAAATTTGAACTGCTAAGAGAGCGATTTATAAGTGAAACGAATTTTGATCCTTACTCTGAAATGGATGAATTTGCTGAGTGGTTGGATATTCTTAGAAAGACGCTGAAAAAATCCAGCTGGAGAATCTACAGATCAGCTATAAATCAAGCCATTATCAAGGAAAAACAAACTGAGAAGCTTGTATCCGTTTTAAGTCGAGTTGGTGAGGGTAACCCTGGATGCCGAGTATCCAAAAAGACAAGTCGAACATCTGCAAAAAAATCTAAAACAGTTACTAATAGTGAATTAAGTGAGCTTATAGAGTTTCTTAAAAAGGAAAACACATCCACTTCAATCCTAACCATGAGATTCATCCTATCCACTAGATACTGCGGATTAAGACCAGTTGAGTGGCGAACCTGTGATATAGACATGGTCGAAAAAAAGTTACACGTAAAGAATGCGAAATCAACAAATGGACGTGCAAATGGAGAGTATCGTCTTCTTGATCTCTCAAGCATACCCAGTGAGGTGTTGAATCACATCAATATACTGGTTTCAGACCTAGGATGGTCAGAAGTAGAAAGATTTGAAAGAGCTTACGTTAAAGTAAAAAATAAGCTTTACCAAGCTGGTAAAAAACTCTTTCCTTACCGCAGAGGTGGAACAATCACTCTTTACACTTTCAGGCATCAATATTTAGCTGACATGAAAAAAAGTCTAGAAGATGTTTATGGTGTATCAGCAAGCGCTGGTCATGCTAGCATTGAAACCGCTCAATTACATTATTCAAAAAGAAGAAATGGAAGAATTAATTCTGAATTAGCCCTTCCCTCCGAAGAAGATATTGAAAGGCTTAAAAATTCAAGCAAGACAGAAAAGATCATTAACAGAAGGGAGGAAAAGAAGTTAAGATTTACTTAAATCAGGCCACCCTTCTCTCTTTTGGACATTCTATACCTTGGTAAGCTTTTATTTGGTCTAGACTTTAATGGGCCGGCAATAATCCTTCTTAAATGCCTCAGGGCAACTGGAATCGTAAACCCAAAATAAGACGTAATCATAAAGAACGCGGATCCAAGTACGCCCACTATAAGCGTCGTTTTGGACCAAAGAACAAGTGCTGGTATAAGTGGAACCAATACCCAAATATCCATATCAGTAAAGGGTATTTTAGTCACCATTGCGGTATTGGCCCAAGATATATCTTCTTCTTCGATCATATATTATATAATTCCTTAATAAAAACCAGGCTCATCATCATTGTAAGCATTGCTAGAGCCTATTCGAACACCTTTTCCGTAAAAGGTATTCCCAAGATCAGCATCGCTTTGATTAAAGTCTTTAAAACTCATTCTGGATAAATCACAATTTAATCGTACAGTGCCTGTTGGGCCAGAACGCTGTTTACCAATAATAATTTCTGCAACGCCTTTATGTTCGCTATCTGGATTATACACCTCATCTCTATAAATAAAAAGAATCATATCCGCATCCTGCTCAATAGAGCCAGACTCTCTAAGGTCTGACATCATGGGGCGCTTATCTGATCTTTGCTCAAGACTCCGGTTTAATTGAGATAATGCGATAATCGGCACATCTAAGCTTCTTGCGAGCTTTTTAAGCTCTCTTGAGATTTCAGATATCTCATTTACTCTATTTTCACCCGGTTTTGAACCACTCATAAGCTGAAGATAATCAATTACAATTAAATCTAGGCCATGTCTTCTTTTATAGGATCTAGAATGAGAGATTAATTGATTAATGTTAAGTCCTGGCTCATCATAGCATCCAAACCTCCAATCTTTTATTTGAGCAAAAGCCATATTGACCTTAGTCCAATCCCCATTGTGCACATCAATAAGCTTTGTATTTTTTATTTTCGAATAATCTACACCGGACTCTGATGAAATGATGCGCTGAATATTCTGAATTTTTGGCATCTCCATTGAATAAATTAGAGCCGAACCTCCTGTTTTTGCTGTTGTTGATACAAGGTTTAAAGCTAAAGCAGTCTTACCCATAGCTGGTCTCGCCGCTAATATGACAAGGTCGCCCTTGTTGAACCCGCCTGTCTCTTGATCTAAATCAGTAAAGCCAGTTGTAATGCCTGTCAATTCTGAATCAGAATTTAATTGCCAATCCATATATTCTCCGAGCTCTCTCAGCATTTCGACCGCTGAAGCTTCTTGAATCTGGGAGCTAATACCCTCTATATTTTCAGATAACTGCAAAGCCTTTCCAACCTTTTCATCAATAGTTAAATTTTGTTCAGATAAGGCATGGATTTCTTTTGATACACTGATTAACCGGCGATTCGTAGAGCAGTCCTGTAAAACAGAAATATGAGATTTAACAAGGCCAATATCGTATTGCTTATGAGCAAGACTTTTAAGGAACTTTAAATCAACCCCTTTTGCATGGCGCTTATTGGCCAAGGTGATAATCAAAGAGGGGTCAGCTGTCGATCCCTCTGAAATAATTTCCTTTATTAAATTAAAGGCATTCTTAGTCACTTGATAGGTGAAGTCCGTATCATAAAGCGATTCATTTATTTCAATATAAACCTCATCAGCCTGGCTCTTGTTGATCAAGGCATCAATAATCGCCATTTCACTATCAATTGAGGTTGATACGTCTTTCTTTTCTGCAAAATCGTTCATCATTTCCAATATTCCTTAAATAGCTTTTAGAGCCTTAACCATGATTTGCAAATTCTCTTCACCTCTGAATTTATTAATATTCAAATCACCGATAACATATATTTCCTGACCGTTATGTAGAGCCTTAAGATCGAAATCAAGCATCTCTTGATGGTTAAAAAGAACGCAATTCAATCTTTGATCCCCTTTGTCCAGTACAAATCGAGCGTGTTTTGAATCCTCACCCATAAAACCCACTTGATCTATATACCCCTTGTAAGCAAAGATAGGTTTTTCAAATCCCATACCAAAGGGGGCTAGCTTATTAATAGAGTGAACAAATTCAAGGCTTACGAATTGGTTAAAAACGGCATCAAATTCAATAACAGGCTCAAGCTTGCCAATGTTATTAGCCGCCATTTTTTCATTTACTGATTTCTCAAATAGCTCACTAAATAAATTAAAATCAGCTCGCTTAATGGTCAAACCGCAAGCCGCAGGGTGACCACCTCCATTAGCATCTTCAAGCCCTTCAATTGCTTCCATAACGCATTTACGAATATCAATACCCGATACCGATCGACCACTGCCTGTAATCATATCAGGGTCACCATGTTTGGGACAAAAGCAAATACTGGGTTTCCCAGTTGACTCCTTTAAATTTGAAGCCACAATCCCTGTTAAACCGCTTGCGCCATCTTCTAAAAACACGCTGATTGAGTTTTTTTGATCATAGCCGCCTGTAGAAAGTGATAGCTCAGCATCCTTTTTAAGGGATTTGTTCAACTCTTTTCGCTGATCGTTAACTTCGGTCATCTTGTCCCAAATTTTTTGAGCCTTAACTCTTACATCCGTTGTTAAAAACTCAATAACGATTGATGGATCAACCCCCATTCTTGAGAAGGCATTAATTCGTGGCCCTAAATAAAACCCAACCGTCTCCTCATTAATAGGGTAATTTTCCATAATGACTCGCCAAAATGGAGATGGGTTATGCTTCATGCGAGCTAAAGAGCTCTTCACAATAAATCGATTAACCAAGGAGTCTAATGGCATCATGTCACCAATCGTTGAAATTGCTCCAATATCAAATAACTTTGAGCGATCAATTGTAGGGTCAATCTTATCGATAACAGCCGAGATAAGCAGCAAGGCTACAATTGCACCGCAAATATCTTTATGAGGGTATCTGTCGTCCTCTCTATTTGGATTAATAAAAGCTAACGCCTTGTCTGGGGTAATCTCTGGTACGTGATGATGATCCGTAACGATGATATCAACATCGCTTCGACTTGAAATCAATCTTTCAATTTGAACATGGTCAGAAGATCCTTGATCTACCGTAATAACAAGTGATGAGTTTGGATTTTCAATAATCTTGTCACAGACAGCCTTATTAAAGCCATAACCACCGTTATATCTCTCAGAGACAATAATTTCTAGGTTTGTTAGCCTAAAGCCAATTAAGTTTAATCCCTTTTTTAAGATAGAAGCCGCACCTAAGCCGTCCGCATCATAATCACATGAAATTGTAATATGCTCGTTTCTCTCAAGTGCTTCAAAAAGTCTATCAACCCCTTTTGAAAAATCCTTCATCTTAAAAGGGTCAGCAAAGTCAAAACTGTCAGCAGCCAAGAAAGCATCAATGTTATCTACATCTTTAAGTCTCTTAGCTACCACATAAGGTAAGACGCCATCAAGCGTCTCACTCGCTTTCTGAAGCACCCTTTCATTTGTTTGTCTTTTTAACCATTTCATAGTGATAAACCTCTGATCTTATGTTTGTCTCCATTGTATATTATGAAAGATAAATAGCAACATAAATTTTCGTTTACTCTCAAATTATTTGTATACTTTATTGTACATCAAAACATGTTGACTAAATTTTTTAATATATGTAGTATTTGCATAAGACAAGTTATTTTTTTGTAAAACTACTTATAAAAGGTTTGATCCATGAAAATGAAAGTTAGAAAACTTAGTAGTGCCATGTGGTCCGATGTAAAGAGCTTAGATGATTCGACGGCTTTGTTTTATATCATGCTTCATAGCATTGCGGATGACAGAGGTGTAGTAATCAATAATAAAGTCAGTTTGATGGCGAGTGACATTGGTCATTCAAATATTCGAAATGCAGATGAAATGTTCGAATGCATGGTGAGCAACGGTCTTCTTCAAAAGTATATGGTTGATGAAATTGAATACTACAAAGTAGTGAACTGGGATAGAAACCAAGGAAAGATAGCAAACCCTAAATATATCTATCCAGACGAATCTGGAGCGATACCTGTCGTATCCAATCAAAAAGCCATGAGCACGGAAGAAAAGCTTCTGGCTCAGCAGGATCTGGTTGTTGCTGAATTTGTTTGGGAGAGGGTCAGTACTGTAAAGTCCAGAATCAATAAGCCGAACTTAAATGCATGGGCTAAAGAAATAAGAATCCTTAGAGAGAGCACTGGATTCTCTCATGGGTTTATTAAAAACGTCTTCATATGGGCAAATAGCGATGATTTTTGGAGGATGAATATCTTGAGTACCGCCAAGCTAAAAAAACACTTTGAGACGCTTGTAGTGAAGTCTGAGCTAGATCCTTCGAGTGAGTATGACTTGGTCACTGATTATGCGGCTCCAATTGAGCAAATTATTGAACTGTTTAAGAAGAAGTTTCCGTCTAGAGGTGTTCCGGCCGTGATGGGAGGTATGTTCGAACGGGAGATTAAGCAGTCATGGCAGTTCTGGATGAATAAAAAAGCTCGAAGAACAGGGGAACCCTTTTACTCTGATTCAGAGACTGGACTGGATTGGTGGGGGAGATTATTTAACTACATCTCGCAAAAAACCACATTAACGCAAGAGGAGTGGTTCAATATCCTATGGGTTGCGAGAAAGGAGAATCTGGAAAAAGTCGTCTCCGGAAATTATGAGATCAAAAAAAGAGCGTAATTTCCTTTCTAGAGCGGGATACCCCGCTCCAGCTATCAATATTTACCTCCCCCACCTTCTCTTTTCCCCTTCTTTGACTTAATCGCCTTAGATCTCAGTACAGACATAAAGCAAAGATTGAATTTATGATTTTTGTTTTTTGCTTTTGCTTTTGCTTTTGCTTTTTATTGCTTCTAAATGGTAGAAGGCAAGCGAAGCGCGCAGGTGAGCGCAAGCGAACTATTAAGGTACTTCATAACATATCTCATAGTAGTCATACTTTTAATATAGATTGTTCCTCTATTCTCTACTATTAAGTTTTCTAATCATTAATAAAAGTTACCTAACTTGATTTTTTCTGGAAATCCTAATTTTCATTTTTTTAAGGAAAACTCTATAGATGGGTATTACCTTAGTATCTTTAGTATGAGTATCTAATTAGTATAAGGCGGTTTTTTGAACCCATTCAAAGCCTTATATCATATAGCTTATAGCATACTCAGTTTTAAAAAAAGTGTGACCGATTGTGAGTGCTTTTGTGACCGATTGTGAGTAAAGGTGTGACCGATTGTGAGTAAAGGTGTGACCGATTGTGAGTAGATTTATAAAGTTGAAAAATTCAAATAATCGTACTCAATACTATTTACTACTGAATTTTTTATCTTATTAATTAAGCTTATATGCGTAATTTTGTCGGCTTTTCTTTGTTATTCGGTAAATATTGTTAGTAATTAACTGCAATAAATGCGTGTTTATGATTATTTTTATTTATGTTTTCTTGGTTTTTAGCTTGCAAAACTGCATATACACTTACGTTCTTTTACTAGCTTGTCTACTTTTTAATCAATTAAGATTCACTCACAATCGGTCACACCTTTAAATGTGACCGATTGTGAGTAGATTTGCAGACAACTAAATGATAGCAACATTTTTTTGCACATGTTTCTTGTTATGCTATAATGTATTCTAAATTATAACTGAGAATGAGTATGAGCCTTGATGTAGATGCCTATAAAGACCTTGTAAAAGGTCTTGAAGTCGGTCGAGAGTATAGTGACAGCGACTATAATCAGATATCAAAAGCCCTTATGGGGCTTTACAGAATAGGTCAAGATGAGGTTGACCAGGTCGTAAAAATTCCGTTTATTGATGAAGTAGCCGATTCGCACAACCCTCTACCGTCAACTTTTGCGTTTACGGATATTTTTTCACCTTCCATTGGCGATATGACAAGGGTAATGAATCGATTTGGATATTCACATATTAAGAAGCAGGCATTTTTCTTTAGTGGCATAAAGTTAGATGAATTTGATCGTCATGTATATTCAATCTTGCTTAAGATGGCAAAAGATATGAATTTTGACAGTAAGATTACAATATCAAACTTGCAACTTGTTAAAGCTTTGGGCATTGTTCCACAGCGACGAAGTTATGATCGGCTAAAGAAATCTTTGCGGAATATAGCCTTAAGTCATATCAGCTTTTTCACTGAAAAAAGTTGGGGGGTTTTTCATTTACTATCCTTTGACTGGTCGGAAGATAGTTTTAGTTACTCTATTCCATCAAGCGCAAAAGTTGTTTTCGATACGAATGTTATTTTCTTGGACTCAGCTATTGAAAAGCGACTTGTAAAAGATCAATTTGCTTCGAAGCTATATTCTATTCTTTCCACCCAGAGAAAAGGAGTAGATAATTTTTTAACCTTTAACGTCCTTGAACACATGTATAACAGCAATTTTGGCCGGGATATTGATTTCAGGGTAAAGATTAAAAAATCCTGTAAGAAACTAACTGATCTTGGAGTTATTGAGGAATATTCAGTTAATAAGCATGCAAGAATGGGATACTTATTAAATTATAGACTGGTTAATCGCCGCGTAAATGGAGATTTATTCTAATGCCAATGGTTCAAATAGATCAAGATGAAGATATCAGCGTCCTTAAAGACACAATGACAATGCATGCTGAAGGTCAGTTTGGTCAGAAAGCTTTAATTCCTTTACTAGACAAGATGGGGTTTTCTTTATACAGCTCTATACTGGGTTTATTTATTGTTTTTTTACTAATTTTTCCTTTATCAAGAGCCATAGGTGAGCCCTATGTAGGCGCAGGGCTTTCTCTGCTTGTTCTTAGTTTTATTATTCTGGACGCTTATATAATATCAAGATTTATTAGAGCTATCACGCAAGAATCTCTAAATGCATTCAAAGAGATTGAGCGAACGCTTAAAGAGCATGGGCCAGTTTAGACTGGTTGACTTAAGCTTAATGATTCAAGGCGTGAGTTGTCTATATTCAAGTTCGTCAACGATTTCGTCAACGATTCCGTATTCCTTCAATACGTTGCCACTTCCAGAGAATGTAACATCCCCTACCTTTGCGTTAGTGAATGAAATACCTCTCATTGCATCGCGCTCGGTAAAGTGCAAAGCATTTCCGTCTCGCATTGAGTTTCTGATCATTTGATCTGGATGACTGTTGTATTCGGAAAAATAAACACTCATACCTATCTCATCGTAATAGCCGAAGATTCGCTTTGAGCTTTTTCTTCCGGTTTCTTCGTTATACAATTCAACTTCTTTCGTTTCGCCTGGCTGAATACTAAAGGCGACATCAGATAGATTTTCTTTTCTCTTGTTGTTATAAAGGTCTGTTAACACCATTTGGAGTGCTGGAGCCTCCATGTTCACATCGTCCTGCATCACATTTCTTGTTGCATGGCCAGTTACAGGATTTACATCGTAATTTCCGGACTGAGCAATTCTCGCTCTTTGTGCCAAAGTAAGTTCATTTGGATTGGCCGCTTCAGTCAAAGCGCTTGATACATTGTATTTTCCAGGGTTTTGACTTGAGAAATGTAAAACAATCCGATCGTGCTCGGCAATGGATGCTTTTTTAAGCTTAGGGCTTAATTCTGCCCATTCACTAATGGAAAGACCAAGCGGGAATAGTTTTTCGTAATCCAACTGATAAGACATTAACTTTAAAGCCTGCTCCTTTTCTTGAGCTGTTGCTTCCACTGATGGACCATTATAAGGCGCTGATGATAAGCCAGGCGAGCTTGTACTGGCACAACCCGTTACAGCCATCGTCATGGCTAAACTAAAGGCTAGCCCAGTACTTCTCAATGAGATGGCTTGATTAAACGATCTTTTCAAAAAAGAAAGACTTATATCTGAAACAGACCTGGAATCTAAGTCCGTCTGTTTCTGTAAGACAGATAGACTTGAGTCGGGACCGAAGTTTGCAGTACTTATTTCATGTTGTTCGCCATAAGTTCCACTTAAGGTTGTAATAATTGCTTTGCTCTTCATTTCAAACTCCCTTGCGTAAAGATTGGTGAGTTATTAACTGTATTGTTTTTAATACTCATGCTCTCTAAGAAGCTAGTGTCTTTGGATCTTAATGCCGAGATAATGTCGTTTGGACTTACTCGACCTTTTAGATCTTGCACTAAGCTTGAGAAAGAGTGTTTGGGGTTATCGTGAAGACCCAGGGACTCAATACCTGAACGGGCATTAAGCTCTTCCGAATAGGCGCTACCTTTTATAGGGGTAAGCAATGTATAAGCCGTCATAAATAAAATCCTTTATTGTTTTTATTATGGTTATGACAATATTATAACATGCTAGGCTCTAACTAAAGGGATGTCCTTGAATGGTTTATTGACAAGTTTTAATTCTTTTTGTTCGATATAGAATGCGTAGAGAGATATTTTCTCATCTTCTGAAACGATTGAAAGGACGTCTTCTTTTACTGGGATCTGAATTACGATTTTTGATTTTTTACCATCGGTATTATAGATATGTGATTCAAAGATAATTTCATCTTCCATCTCCCCTATAATGGCCTGCTTCCAGTTGATTTTTTGCATCCAAAACAGTTTATCAATGTCTAGGAATCCAAATATTGAGTTGCCAAGATCGTCTACACCGATACCAAAGGCTAATTCTGAGATATCTCGACCTAATCTGATTCGAACCATGTTTTCTTTTGTAGATAAATTTGTGGCGTTTTTGGACTCTTCAGCCCATTGCGCCCATGCAAATGCGTCAATGACCGCAGCCATGTCAACCAGATTAAGATCTTCTTGACTCATAAATTTAAAATCCTTAAAAAATAATGCATTACTATGTAATATACATTATAATAATCGTAACTTTTTATTGTGTCAACTACTTTAGGGGCGCTTTTGCGAATAAGACTATGTTAGAAAAGCAAATGATTTTAAAAATGATCAATAGTTCGATTGATCATTCTGGTGTTACCCGTTTTTTACTGGACAAAGAAGAGGTTGATAGAGATCTATTCTCAATGGCTTGCGTTGATCTAGTTTATAATTTGGCGATGTTTAGAAGCACGATTTATGATCAGTTTTTCGGTATAACTGATATGGCCGATGATGCACTAAAGGAATTTCCCAAGTACCTAATACTTTCTTCGGCCGATGAAGTTGTGTATGAAGATCTTTTCAAGCCAGGCCTGCCTTGGGTTTCTCTAAATGAGAAAGGTGAGTTAGAAGTTGATATCGTTAAGATGGCGTCAGGTTTAAAGGTGATAAAACATTCTATTTACGGCTCGGTTTCAGCGGCTTTTATTGACTCTGAGTTTTTGGCAAAGAGGGCAAATAATTATCTATCAAAGGTTTCCCTGAATACAGATGGAATGAGAAATGAATCCCCTGTCGTTAGTCAATAATTAAGCTTAATGAACCGAGACTTTTTTGAAAAACTCTTTATTTATGGAACAATATCTTGATCAACTTAAAAAGCTTAACAATCTCGTTGAGAAGTTAAGCTTTAACTCCCCGAAAGTTAGAACCTCAAAACTTCTTAATGCTCAACTTGAAAGACAGAAATACATTGTCGAACTGATTAAGCGTCATCAGTTTTCCCAGTATGGGGAGATAAGATCCAGCAAAGATTACGAAGAATCGATCAATAATGTTGCCTTTAAGGTTAGCACTATCCTTCCTATGGACGTCCCTAATGTAGAGTTAGATTCACTTTTCAAGCATCTTATCTCTTTTGTATCACAGGTACCTAGAGTGAAGTCTGTTGTTGAACTTCTTCCTGTTGATGAGTCTTTAACTGTAAAAGTAGCTCTTATGGGGCTTTATGTAAAGATTTCCGAGCTTCTTGTTGGTTTTTTAAATAATGATATACCGCCAAAGGCTCGTGATTTATTTATCGGAGAAGATCTTGCAGAAGAAGACTTTTATTTTATTTTAGGAAAAAAGGTATTAGAGAAGCGGCTAGACTTTATAAAGAAAACAATTGGTTGTTCAAGCTTAATTTCAGACGAGTCGCTGGTTATTTTTTCTCTTGATATAAGGGTTTCAACCCCTTTGTTTGAAAGCGCTATCAGGCATGCAAGATCAGTCGTAATTGAAGTGGTGAAAGGGAATAAAGAGTTAAATAGTGTTTTACCTGATAAGGACGTGCTTATCGAGCATGAAAACAGTCCTCTTATTTATTTAATCATGAGTAAATTTAATCGATACGATGACCAGTATCTGTCATCAGTCATGGAGATATAAGTTATGCCACAGCAATACCCGGGAGGAGACTCAAATGGAATGGATATAGTACTCTATATTGTAGTAGCAGCCATTCTTTTGATTGGGCTTGTTTATTTTATTAGCTCAAATTCGGAATTTTTCGCCATAACTATGTTTACAATGGCCTACTACCTGGCGTGGCCTTTTCAGTTTATCCCCTATCTCTATGATCAAACTTTTGCAGAAATAAGTTCAATTGAATATCCTGAGTACCTAACAGTTTCAGAATCTTATGCTTATCTGCATTCGCTCTCACTTTTTTATGCGGTTCCTTTTTTCTTTATTACACTTTGGCTTGGCTATAAGCATTGGATAAATACAGGTATCTCTGAAAAGCTAATTCATAACTACAATATGGACACCCTTCTTAAGCATAACGCAAAGATGTTTCCTTGGCTTGCACCTATTGCCAATAGAAAGAAAAGCATTCTTGACGAGCCTTACGATACGGGTGGGTGGGCGACTCCAAGACTACCTATTCAATGGGCGGCCAAGCATGATCTCTTGCTCTTTGAGAACAAGGATGTTGTTCCGTATGACATGCTTATTGACAAGAAGACAGGCTTATATAATGAACATAGTGATTTAATTGTCAATCAGGATGACCCCAATTATGAAGGCGTTCACCTTGACTGGGATAAAGGTCTTGACTTGATAAAGGCTCAGTACTCAAGAGGATGGGATGTTCCTATTGATGAAGAAGGGTTTTTAGCTATGCCGGACTACCATCAGGGAATGGTGGCTGCTTTAATGGCATTTAGTGCGGGTGGCAAAAAGTCAAAGAATGAAGCGCTGAACTTATTTAACCAAATGAGTGCCTCCTTTATTGAAGGTAGCTGGAAGGAGGATTTGCAGTTATCTGAGGACTATAAAATTAACTCCGAAGGCGCACTCGATCTTTTCGTGAAGTACAAAGACCAGTCTCATATAAAGCGAATAAACAATCTGCATGGTAGTTTTTATTATCCTTGGATGATTGCGTTAATTAGTGCGGCTAGAGATAAAGGCGTGTTGGAAGCATCTAAGTTCATCTGGCTAAGGCCAACTGAAACACTTTTGTTTGACTGTTTAAATCAAGCCGGTGGAAATACAGCTTGGGTTTCGGCTCTAGGTGCTTGGTCTCATTATGTGACTGAGAACACCTTTGGTCAAACTATTAGTGACTCCTCTTTAACGGCAGAAAATGCACTAAAACATATTGATTGGTACCTATCAGATACAGGCTGGTATAAGCATCCCAAAGTGAAAAATCAGTCCGCTCAAGCAAAAGAAGAAGAGCTTCGAAAAGAAGAAAAGAAAAAAACGACTGATAAGTACAGGAGAGCTTAGTAGATGGCTGAGAGACGGATATTTAGAGGGGTTGACGATGATCAACTCATGCATGAATCCAAGACTTATCGTGATGTTAGGCCTTTTCACCAGCAAATCCTGGATACTTTAGAAGATCGTTTAATTTTAACTATAGCTATTGGTCTTTTAGCGGCCTCAATGTATTACGTCCCTACCCTTTCTCCTCTCTTGACTTTGTTTGCTTGGGGGATTTATATCCATAGGACAGGGCCAAAGAAATGGAATAAACTTCCTTTTAGACTGCCAGCCACCATCAAGGGATTGGATTATTCCGACCCTATCCCAGGTCGAGTTAAATACTTTAAAGCGGCGGGAATCTTCTATCTTGGCAATACCATGATTGAAAAGGGGATGAAGGAGCTTTGGCTTAAGGCTGGTGATGTTCTAACGCATATTTTAATTTTTGGTACAACCGGCTCAGGTAAAGCTTTAACTTTGGATACACCATTAAGAACCCCTTCTGGTCATAAGCTTATGGCTGACATTCAGATAGGCGATCAATTAATTGGTCCGGATGGGAATCCCACTTTAGTGACTGGAGTGTATCCTCAAGAAAAAGAGGTTATTTACCTGTTATCCCTTGAAGATGGTCGAGAGATTAAGTCTTCTGGCTCGCATCTTTGGGAGGTTGTGCACAACAATAGAAAAACAATTGTCGATACCTATGAGCTGTTTAATGTATTAAATGTTACGCACGGTGCAGATGAATATCATCTTCCGTTTGGCTTACCAGCTTACAGCTCTCAGCGTGACATGGGTTTAAATATTGAAAGCATCGGTCATTGCTTAATGGGTGTTATTGACGATAATGATCTCGAATCAGGCGAGAAGGTCTTTTTTGAAAAGATCAATAATGGTCGAGGCTATTTAGAAAGAAGGATTTCAACCAATTTTGAATCATGGTCAGTTTCTGATCGCATCTCTCTGGCAAGAGGTTTAATCTCGTGCTCTGGTGTAATATCTAGAGAAGAAAAGAAGGGGAAGGCCTACTTCTTTAGCAAAGGCATGGCTTGTGATTTTCAAAGGTTAATCTGGTCATTAGGTGGCCTGGCCCATGTCAAATATGAGTCAAATGCGCCTGGGCATCACGTTGTACTATTTGATATGCAACATATAGAACTTTTATTCAGTAGTAAACAGTTTGATAAAACGGGGCATTTCTTAGATAAATCCAAAGGGATTAAAATTGCTTCCGTTAAGCGATTAGAAAGAAAAGAATACACTCAATGTATTAAGGTCGATAATCCTCGTTCATTGTTTATGGCCGGGGATTATGTTCTGACACACAATACAGAAACACTGGTTTCTATCGCCTATAACGCCTTGGCTATGGGGTCTGGCTTCTTCTACATCGATCCAAAGGGTGCCCCAAAACTTGTTGGTCAGATTTACAATATGTGTCGCTACCTTGGTCGAGATCATGATTTTGGTGCAATGTCTTACTCGATGCAGCAGAAGAATAAGAACCCAAGACACCCTAGAAAAGTTGCGAATACGAATAACCCTTTTGCCCAAGGCTCGTCTGATGCACTTTCTCAGCTTTTAGTGGCTCTTATCCCACCTGCTGAAGGTTCAAACGCCGTATTCGCTAACAAAGCCCAGTCTTGTATTATCGCTTTAATGAGAGGGCTTGTAGAGCTTCGAGATACCGGTGAGATTGAATTGTCTATCAACACTGTTCGAGAGCACATGAATGCGAGCAAATATGTTGAGCTAGGTATGGACCCCAGGCTTTCTCCAGCAACTCGTGCTGCTGTCCAAGGGTTCTTAAGATCGGCTAACTGGGCGGGACCTGAGCAAGAGGTTGATAAACAGAAGGCATTCCAAGAGCAATTTGGTTATGCAATTTCATACTTCTCACTAGCAATGGCCAACTTGACGGATACTTACGGTCATATTTACTTGAATGATTTTGGTGAAATTGACATGTTTGATGTTATTCGCAATCGTCGAATACTCGTGGTTATCTTGCCAGCCCTTGAGATGGCACCGGAGCAATTAAAGTCTGTTGGTCAAATTACCCTTTCAGCGGTTCGTAACTCTTGTGCTGTTGGTCTGGGTGATAAGTTAGTTGGTGAAATTGCCGATGTACTTGGTGCCTTGCCGGTTGACTCCCCTACACCCTTCTTCTCTATTACAGATGAATATGCAGCCATTCCAACACCAGGCTATGCCGAGGTTCTGACGCAGGGTCGTGGCTTGGGTATTTCAGCTGTTGTCGCCTCTCAGGATTTTGGTGGTATCAAAGGGGGCGATGAAAAAGGGGCGAAGCAGATTGTAGCTAACACAAAAGTTAAGCTAGCTATGAAAATGGAGGATTCGGAAGATACTTGGCAATTGTTTAAAAATATTGCGGCAGAAGGTTCGATTTCAAAGCTTGATCGATATAGCATGGATCAGAATCTGGGTCTTTCTTATAAAGAAGATCAAAACATAAGCACCTCCTCTGTTTCTCGACTAAATATTCGTGATTTACAGTCGCAAATTGAGGGTGAGTTTCACGCCTTCTTTAATGGAGACATTGTTCGTGGTCGTTCTTTTTATGCGGCACCACCTTTAGAAGATCATCATCAAATTAGGATTAATGAACGGTTAGGCATTAGTCCGCCTGACAAGACTGAGCTGTCTAAACTCTATGGTGATGTAAAAAGAATTGCGAGCAATATTAATAGCATTATCGAAGAACAGGGTGTTAAACCGATCGTCCCTCTGAAATCTAAGCAGGTAGAGATATTTAAGGCTATTAACGAGGTCTCTGGATCAAGTGCTAAGTTTTCAAAAAATGATTTAGCAACCTGCATGGTTTTATCTATCAAAGACATGTTTAGCTTAGCGATTGGAAGTATTGATAATCTGGATGATATGGAAGAATCTGGTGAAAAGGATTCCGCACTTAACAGTGTAGAGCCTCTAGATATTGAAAAAGAAAATCCTTTAGAAGCCATGAGGAAGAAGAAGTCTTTAGCAAGGCGTTTAAACTTAGCGCCAGAGGCTGGAGATTTTAAGATCGATAAAGAGATTCTAAACTCTAAAGAGTATCGAGATTTTAAACGTAAAGAGGTATTTAAGGCTATTAACGGCTCTGAACAAGGTGCTGAGGCAATTGAGGATTATCCTCACTTAAAGGACGGCGTTCGAGAAACCATGATTGATGCTGAGCGTAAGGTAGCTGGTAGAGATCAAGAGGAATCTGAAGAAGTGGTTGATAACTTCATTGGTAAGACGGTTGAGAAAGTAGGCGCTTACGCTGAACCCTCCCCTGTTAAAGTTGATGAAGTTGACAAGAAGAAAGTATTTAAAGCGGCAGATGATCTTGTTGATAGTTTATTAAGCGGCTAACACCTATCCTCCGGACTCTTGATTGAGTTCATTTTCAGACTCACTATATGTGGGTCTTTTTTTTGTAAAATTTATTACAGACACACTAAAATACTATATAATGTATATCCATATTTAAAAAAGCAATTAATATAGGATAGAGATCGTTATGACTGAAGTGCAGAAATTCAAGGTTAAAAAGCGTGATGGAACCTTAGAACCAATAAATTTAGAAAAGCTTCACCAGGCCTTAGCTTGGTGTGCAAAAGATCTTGATGTTTCGGTCTCTGAGGTTGAGTTAAAATCCGGGGTTCAGCTTTTTGATGGAATATCAACTTCCGATATCCATGAAGCCCAGATAAAGTCTGCGGCTGATATGATTAGCCCTGGTCGTCCAGACTATCAATATTATGCCGGACGACTAGCTATGTTTCATGTTAGAAAACAGGTGTATGGATCAATCACCCCTCCAACGCTATTGGATCATGTTAAGAAGTTAACAAAGGGAGGTTATTACGATCCTGAAATACTTGAAGATTACACTGATGATGAAATCAACATTATTGACGGCTTCATAGATCATGATCGAGATTGGAATATTGCTTATTCTGGTACTCAGCAATTTATTGGGAAATATCTTGTTCAGGATCGCGTGGCATCTAGAACGACTGGTCGTTATTCAGCTGTAAAAGAAACACCTCAGTTTTTAAATATATTGATCCCAATGTGCTTATTTGGCAAGCGTTATTCAGGTGAAAAAAGACTTGAGTTAATCAAGCGTTTTTATGATGCGCTTTCTACTTTTAAGCTTTCTTTGCCTACTCCAATCATGTCAGGGGTTAGAACACCTTCTAGACAATTTAGCTCTTGCGTACTAATTGAATGCGGGGATTCTTTGGACTCCATTAATGCGACAGCTTCTGCTTCTGTTAAGTATATTTCTCAGCGTGCCGGTATTGGGATCAATATTGGTCAATTACGCGCATTGGGAAGTCCTATCCGAGGTGGTGAGGCTTTTCATACGGGTGTTATTCCATTTATTAAGCATTTCCAAACAGCGATCAAGTCTTGCTCACAAGGTGGCGTTCGTGGGGGTGCTGGGACAGTTTACTACCCTATTTGGCATGCCGAAGCGGAGTCTTTGCTTGTTCTTAAAAATAATCGAGGCGTTGAAGAGAATCGAGTTCGTCATTTGGACTATGGTGTACAGATCAATAAATTAATGTATACCCGAATGATGAAAGGTGAGAATATCACTTTATTTAGCCCTTCAGACGTACCTGGTCTTTATGAGGCATTCTTTGCTGATCAAGTTGAATTTGAGCGTCTATATTTGATTTATGAGCAGGATGACTCGATTAAAAAGAAGGTTGTTAAAGCCATTGATATCTTTACGACGCTCGCTCAAGAAAGAGCTCAGACTGGCCGAATTTATATTCAAAATGTTGATCACTGCAATACTCATGGTGCATTTAACCCTAAAAAAGCACCGGTTCGCCAGTCAAATCTTTGTCTTGAGATCGCCCTTCCAACTAAGCCTTTGAACGACTTACATGATAAGGATGGTGAAATTGCGCTATGTACGCTTAGTGCGTTCAATTTGGGTGTGATTGAATCACTAGACGAGCTTGAAGGGCTTTCTGAACTTGTTGTTCGCTCGCTGGACGCACTTCTTGACTATCAGGACTACCCTACCCTTGCTGCAGAAATTCCAGCTAAGGCTAGACGTTCTTTAGGTGCCGGTATTACAAATTTCGCTTATTATCTTGCGAAAAACGGTGTGAAGTATTCAGATGGTTCGGCCAAACAGTTGACACATGATACTCTCGAGGCTATTCAGTATTACCTTCTCAAGGCTTCGAACATCTTAGCTAAAGAGCAAGGCCCTTGTGAATGGTATAACGAAACGTCTTATGCTCAAGGTCTTCTTCCTATTGACACGTATAAGGAATTCCTTGATGAAATCGTTAGCCCTGAATTAAAGCTAGATTGGGATTCTTTAAGAAGAGACATTGCAGAGCATGGGTTGAGAAATTCGACTTTAACAGCCTTAATGCCTTGTGAAACGTCCTCTCAGATAAGTAATTCAACAAATGGAATCGAACCTCCTCGTGGTCTAAAGTCAGTTAAAACGTCAAAAGATGGATTGCTTGCACAACTTGTACCTGGTGTTAAAGAGCTTCGCAATAACTATGAATTACTTTGGGATATTCCAGACAATAAGGGTTACTTGGAGCTCGTTGGTATTATGCAAAAGTTTGTTGATCAGGCTATCTCGGCTAATACAAATTATGACCCAGCCAAATTTGAGGACGATAAACTTCCTATAAAACAAGTGCTTCAAGATCTTCTTTACGCCTATAAGCTAGGCTTGAAAACACTTTATTATCACAATACTCGTGATGGTGCGAGTGATGGGGAGATTGAGGAAGAAAATCTGGATTGCGGGGAAGGCGGATGCAAAATTTAGGAAACACAATAATTAATATTGTATAGTAAAACTAAGAACCCCCTCTAAAAGGGGGTTTCTATTATCTATAATTTAATTTTTTGTATAAAAAGACTGCATTAAGAGCCACTTAATAGCTCAGACCATCTTGTTGAGATTATTTTAGCGTAGGTCTTATCATTCATTCTTAGGTCATCTGTCTTATAAAGACCGAGAGCCCATCCATCATTTATTTCGATTAGCTTGATTTTGTGAAGATTCTTGTCATCTTTTATAAGACCTATATCTATACTATACCCTCTAGACTTAAAGGCTTTCTTTTCGTTAATTTTTGCTCGAATTTCTTCAATACACTGCAGGGCTTTCTTAATTAAATCATCTGGAGTATCTTCCTCGCGATCATCATACCTTGCAAGGCCCACGGTTTTTCCATCAAGGATGTATCCTCTCCACTCGAATTGAAATTCAACAGGTTCACTACTCCATACAGGGGTGTTTGGGTCGATAACTTCTGTTAGGCTTTCTTTTACGCCGCCATTGAATAGCTTGATTTCTTTAGCCGGTTTTACAAAGAAGTGATTGGGGACGTTTTTGAAAAGCCTCAAACTGAATGGCTTTGCATAAAACTCTTTTAGCTCTTTAAGGAAGGCTAGCTCCTCAGGTAGTTCAATTCCTTGAATTTTTGCCACGCTTCTACAGAACTCTACGGTTCCAACTGGTATACAGTTTTTTAATGTCTTAACATGGTTAAGCGCGATTTGGATATCATTTAAGCAGGCGTAAGTTATCTCATCATCTCGCAAAGATCGGGATTGCATAATAGCTAATCGCTCTCTTTTTCCAAAATCCGATCCAACTTGGAATAAATAGTTAAACCCCATTATTTTTTAATCCTAATTTTTAATATGATTTTAATTGAATTTTGATATAAGTCAACTAGTTACGCCTTCTAGAATAATATTATTTCTTTAGCAAAATAGTGTTGCTTTTTTATTTTCATGTATGCTATTCTGTACATGAGTTTTGGAAATACTTACTAATTAAATGGTGATCGATATGAGTTCAAGTTCTTCTAAAGAGGCCTTTATGAAATTATTGAGAGTAATCTACGGAGTGATCTTGATTATCCTGATTTTTGCAGGTCTTAATCAACCAGTCCATTCTTCTGAGTACAAGTATGAATCCGCAGCTATTGTGGATCGTGTCTTAGATGGCGATACGATCAAGGTTAGACTTCATGATGGCCGAGTTGAAAAAGTGCGGATTTACTACATTGACGCTCCAGAATACGGGATTTACTACTCAACTGAGCGAGTTCAGCCTTTTGGCTTTGAGTCTTATATAGCCTTAGATAACCTGATTCGTGGTAAAGAGGTGCTTTTAAAGCATAATGGCAAAAGGACTTATGGTCGATTACTTGCAAGCGTTTATATTGATGATACAAGTGTTGCTGAACATTTAGTGTCAGAAGGACTGGCTTGGCATTGGGAGCGTTATTCTGACTCTACAGTGTTAAGTGACCTCCAGAATAAGGCGCAATTAAAGGGTGTGGGAATTTGGTCACATTCAGAGCCGCTGGAACCGTGGAAATTTAGAAGACTTAATTAACTATATAGTGTATATTGTCGTATTTTTATTATAAAGATAAGTTTTGGAGATACTTAAATGAATGAAGCAGATATTGCTCAGGCGCAAATGGAAGTTTTAGAGCAAGCAAACATGAGATACCGTAAGCCGGTTGATAAGATTCAAGCAAACGGCATATGTCATAATCCGAGTTGTGAGCTAGATGTTCCGCCTGGTCATTTATTTTGTAATGGTGGGTGTGGCGATATGTATGAGCTTATGAAGAAAAAAGGGATGATTAAGCATTGATTTTAAATTTAAATTTTGAGGTGAGTTATGAACGATACAAGTAAGATTTTTCAAGATATTGTAAATATGCAGGACGAACTTAATGAAAAAGTTGTCCCGGGCTGGCGTGAAGCCAATTTAAACTGGTCTAGTGCGGTGTTAAGTGAATGCAATGAGTATCTTGATTGTTTTCACTGGAAGTGGTGGAAGAGCGGCCCTAATGGCGCAGATCTGGGTAAGGTTATTGATAAAGACAACCTTATTGTTGAAAGTATTGATCTGCTTCATTTCTTGATTTCACAATACCTAAGTGAAACGAAGTCTTCCAACGAGCACCTGGGTACCTTGTTAACATCGACTTATGAGAAAATCCAGGAGAGAAATGAAACCCTTATTGGCACTGGCTCAGTTAGCTTTGATCGCGTTAAGACGATGAAAGTCTTGTTAAGCAACTCTATCAATGCACAACCCGGTCATGCGCTTACAGCACTAATGGTGATTCTTGATGATCTTGGGTTATCCGCTGTTGACATCTATGAGCATTATTTATCTAAAAATCTTTTGAATTTTTTCAGAAATTTAAGCGGATATAAAGATCCTAATGTTAATTATCCTAAACATGTTGATGGCGTTGAGGATAACGTTATTTTTAAGAATATCGTTTCTCAAGTTGTTGAAGAAATGGATGATCCAAGTGTCGAAGACATTAAGAAAATCTCCTTTGAAAGAATGAGACAAGCTATTTTTCCTAATTAGGCCAGTCTTAATTTTAAAAAAACCGGCTACAGCCGGTTTTTTTATGTCAGATCTTCTTTAACCTTTTTATTCGAGAGTCCAGACTCTGTTCTCCTTGGTTAGAATAACTAGGCCTTTATCAGTTTGAACCTCACCGTTTTCAGATTCTGTATATTGACATTCTAGCTTTGCGGTTAGTTTATTTTCGCCAGTCATTCTTTCTTCAATCGGTTTACATGAAATAACGTTAAGGCTATATATTTCTTGAGCAGACTCTTTGCCGAGCTCCGCTTCAATATCGCGAGCGGCCCTTAATACCTGTTCGGACATGAATCCGGCATATTCTTTTTCGGTTGGTAGGTGGTCTGAGCAGGCCGTCAATGTTAAGCCTGCTAATACTGCAATGGATAATTTAATTAATTTAGATCTCTTAAGTGACATACAGCCCTCTCCTTTCTGGGTTTTGAATATGCAAGACTCATTGCAAGTATATGTTATTTGATGGGCTTGATAAAGCTATGAGTGGGTTTTATCAACTGTTTTTAAGGCAGGCTTTCTTTCTTATGTTCTTTTAGTGTTTCTTACTGTCTTTAATTAAGGGAATCCATCTATGAAGATTTTGGTCAAACTTAATTCCATGGCTTTGCCTTACGCTCTCGGCCCTCATTAGGCCTTCAGCGTAAACCCTATCCTCTCTGGAGTCTCTGATTGATATTGGAGTGTTTCCTTTTGTATTGCAGTATTTGTCACGCATTTAGCTTTAAATCCTTCATGTTTTACTGTTGTTTTATGTATGGTCGGCATTTTACTTTATATTGTAACGTATGGCATATTTATTTTAAATAATAGACCGTCTTTATGATTGATTATGCTTGCCTTTTTATGATATTTTGTATTTCTTAATATATTTTATATAGGATTTTCTTTATGTCTTCAGGTAGATCATCTAATGCCGAGGTTTGGACTGGCTTGTACTCTGTGAACGCTTGTCTTGACCGGCCTAATAGGATTTTCGTTTTTGGGGATAATCTTGCTCGCAAGGGATGCAAGGGTCAGGCTATCATTCGAAACTGTAGAAATGCCTATGGCGTGGCAACCAAGGTACTGCCTTCCATGAAGGACGGGAGCTTCTATAGTGATGGCATTGAGGCACACCTTAGTGCAACATTAGATGATCTTCGAGCCCTTTATAAGCTTATGAAGTCTAATCCTGATTTAATTATTACCTTTCCTGAGAACGGCTTGGGTACTGGTTTGGCTAAAATGGATGAATTGGCACCGAAAACCTTCAAGATGATGAATCAGGTAATCTCACGATATTTTTTAGGGCAAGCTTACTTTTTAGAAGATAGACGGTCTGAATCTTATAAGGAGATTATTCTTAGTAGTAGCGGAGGATTAAGCCTAAATAACTAAACATTTAAATTTGCTAAAAAGGCCGTTTTTTGCTGTTCTTAAATTGACCTAAAATCTACCCTCTCACGACACACCTCCTAATGTTACTGCTTAAAAAATAAACCGTAAGCAGTAGCGATTTTTTTCCGATAAGCAGTAGCGCATCATAATTCATCTTTTTTACCATTAAGATTCCGCTCATTAGTGATCAAATTTCATTCAATTTCATGTTCTAGACACTCTTTTTTTCGATTTAGCCTATGTTTTTAGGAAAATCTTACCTTCGTTGTTATTTTTTTGATATTGACTACCGACTGGCTATTAGCTGTGAATAAATTGGTTAATCTTTGTTTACAAAGTGGTTATTAGTTGGCTAATCCTTGTGTATAAAGTGTGTAATTTTTCTCTGTAACCTATTGAAATGAATGTTATTTCTATTTTAAATGCCTTTATATTGCTTGATAGTATCTCAATTGCTTACAAAACAAAGCAATATGCTATAATGTGCCTTATAAAGTAAAAGACTTAAAAGGCAAAATGAAATGAATTATGCAAGCTTAAGCATGCCGCTGGAGCCGAATGAAATTTACAAGTTTCGAAATTCGGTCTTGCGAGATATGAAAAGAATGATTAATCGCGGCTTTAAAAAGCAGTGGGTTATTCAGTACTTTAAGGAGCCCCTCTCATCTCTATTGGATATGGGTGCCGTGAATATCAGCCAAGTTAGTCGTGAAATAGGCGTGACCAGAAGAACAACCTATCTTGCTTTTTATCGATCTCTGGATAAAAAAAAATCGCTTACAAGTGGTTTTTTATCAGCCATAAAGCGAAGCCTCGAGGTAAAAAAGAAGGTCTCGATAAGTGATCTTGATAGAGGCTCAGGTGTACGTGATAATGTAGATCATAAAGAGAAAATTCCAGTTTTTCCCGGAAAAGAGAAGGAGTGTCCTTTAGTTCCGCTTTCTAGAGAAGGTCCTGGAGATCTTAACGAGGGCGAGAAACCTGCTGCGAAGGAGGATGAAATGGAGGAGTATGCTGGGATGAGTGAGGAGTTTATTCGGTTGGCCAAGTTGTCAGAGAAAATGTCATTAGCCAAGAATCCATTAAGTGATGTTAAAAAATAAATTTTAATTTGGAGTAATTATGAAAGTTTTAGTTGTTAGTAAAGATGGTCGAGTGGGTAAGTCAGCTATTGCAAGAGAGGTTTTTTATGCGAATATGAAAAACAATCCGCTCTATGTTGAGATTGAGTCTTTAAATGAAAGCACGTCAGACTATTCGTCCATTACCAACCTGGTTCGTTTTGAGACACTTAATAGTGAAAACATTAAAGACTTTTTTGTGACGGTAGCTGACCATAAAGGTGATGTGGTTGCTGATGGCGGTGCATCAGAGATTCATGCGATCCAGTCTTTGCTGAAGGATCAAGGGTTTTTGGTGAGCACGTTTTTTGATTTAATTGTTATCCCTTTAACGCTTGGATCAAGAGAGGTTCGATCGTTTATTGATATCTCAACCACCTTGATAGAATCTGGGATGAAACCAGACTCCATTCTTCCTATTGTTAACTTTTACGACAGGTCAAGTAAACTGGAAGAAAAGCTTTTCTCGCCAGTTAAAAAGTTTGGACTGCCATTTATAGAGGATGACTTTCTCTTCTTGCCTAGAATGGATGGTATTGAAAACTTAAGCAGCTCAAAACTTTCAAGTTTAGATTTCTCTGAAAAAGCAGAGCTTGAAGCAAGAAAAGCAATTTCTGAAAATAAGGGAGAAAAGAATACCAGTGTTTTGGTTGAGATTTATATGAACTCTTCCTCTGTCAGCAAGGTAAAGGAGGTGACCCCAGAACTTTTCTCAAGAATTGAGTACAAAGTTTCTAGCTTAGGCGGTTCTGAAGGTGCTTTAAGACCAAAATCATCAAAAAGAAATGAATCACAGGAAGGTTAACTCAAATGGCTAGTAGTGAAGAGTTATTTGAAGTTGTTTCTTTAGCAATTAAGGCTCAAGATCAAGCTAAAGAGCTCTTGGAGAGGTTGGAAGGCATATCTGAACAAGTAGTTGAGAATGCAAGTAAACTTTCTCAATGGAGTTTAGCTATTCATGATTACGCTTCAAGGTCTGAAGAGGCGTCTCTCAAGGTTCTTGAGGAGAATTCTGAGCTTGCTGAGCGAATGAAGTCTGATCTTGAGAGTCTTATTACCAAACAGTCTGAATTATTCAATGAGGGCCCAAATAAGCTCATTGAGTCAAACAAAGAGGTCGTCGGCCTGCTTGGTAATGTTTCAGGCTTGAGGACGGCCTTAATGGACTGCTCTGACCAATTAAAACTTGGTCGAATGGATATGCAGGATTATTCTTTGACAGGAAATAAGTTTAGCTTGTCGTTATTCCTAATCGGCTCCTTCGCTTTTTCAGCTATAGGGGCCGCATTAGGTGTCTATTTAATTAAGTTAATTGGTTAGTACCGGCCGATTAACACTCTTTCTTTTTTAACCAACTCGTCCCCTATCTTAACGAACACCTCGTCTTTTACTTCGGTTCCGTTAACAGGGTGGGTTGGAAGTCTAACCCCTTCAATAAAGTCAGATTCAATTGCATCTTTCTTGATTACAGAAAGTTTAAACTTATCACTCTTTGATGCTGCTTTTCCATACATAGATTCCAGTGTTGGGAGTCTTAAGTTAATCTTGATGATTTTAATATGCTTAAAATGATCATCAGAGAATATCTTGTCGGCCATTTCATCTGTCTTGTAAGCCAGTGCTTCTGATATTTGATCCCGAGCATTTCTCTTGCCTTTACCTTTTGAGTCGCTATCAAATAATATATTGTAGATATACTTAATAACGTCTGGCTTCACTGAGTTGAGTACAATTTGATTTACATCCTTTATGGAATTCATATCAACTATAGGAGCGAGCTTCTCACTAATAGCCATTTCTCCTGTATGAATGTTCTTAATGTCTTCGTTAGACTTTCCTGACGCCATCTTCGCATAAGTAATGATTGAAAGGTCTCTACCTGCCTGCATTGCCAGGAAGTACTTCTTTGGTTTTAATGGCAAACCAATGTGGTTTGATATGGACTCTAAAATTTTACGACCTTTGCTATCTGTGGTAACAAAAGAACCTTCCATTAGCGGGTATACTTTATTTATCATGGGAATCTCCAGATCTAATTAAAAACTAAAATTTACAAAAAAAATTATTAAAAAATAGAAAATCATGTATACGATATTGAACTTCTTTTAATGTTTATGTATACTCAACTTAAACCTTAGAAAAGTGCTTTTTTGACTAGTTAAGACTTGTTGAGACTTCCCCTTTAGAGGTTTTACTTACCTCTTGTGTCTTTTATTGTATATTCAATAAAACACAAATACAAGTAGGTTCTATAGAAAATACAATAAATAAACATTTAATATATAAGAATTATCTAATAAAGGGTGACCTAAAATGACAAAGACAGCCACGAAGAAAGACGTAACTAAAAGTAAGAGTCCAGCTAGAATAGTGACTAGCAGTGTTGAGCTCGATGGAAACGAGATTATGCGAGGCGGACATATTGAACACATGGAGAGCTTGTTAGGGATGTCTACCCTGGACTTAACTTGTTTTCTAGGTAAGGTTCAGCCCAAGGCTGGCATGCATGGTAAGAACGGAGCCATTCCTCTTGACCTGCCCTATCAGTCTATTTTGACAAGATTTGTTTTGAGCTATCCAAAGTATTTTATAAAAGAGAATGAGATCACATATTCTGACCTCCTTGAGCTTGTTAGAGATATTGAGCCTGATATTACGGGTGGTGATTTCGCAGCCTACCTTGGTCAAAATATGATTAATGGCTCTCAGTATGGGCAAGGGCTTTCTAAGCCATCTAAGACCTTTTCTCGTGTTATTGAGTATGTCTATAAAGGAATCGAAGAATATGGCGTCTCGTTCTGGGAGGAGTGGAAAACTGAGGCTGAGAAAGAAGCTAAGGCTCGAGGCTTTGAGCGTTTGAAAACAGTCGTTAAGAATAAGTCCTGGGCTTCGGAAGCGTTCGAGGAAGAGGTTCAAAGAGTATATGAAAAGCTTGGTGTTAAGCGTAAACGACAAGCATCCAAGATTCTTCAAAAAGAAGATTGATTCTGTAGTAATTGATTTTTTAGTTAAGAAAAAATGGGGCGAAGCCACTAAAAAGGCTCTGCCCTTTTTTATATTTATATTGCTATAGCAATATTTATTTAATACTAGCATTTTTTGCACCCCTGACATTTACTGACCACTCGATCAGGCCGATGATTTTTTCTTGTTTGAATCCGGCAGGTATTGTCCAGATGTTTTCTTTTACCAGTTTTACCGCATGGTTTACACAGTGAAGTGTGGTCCAGTTTTTCTGACTATACCAACCTGACTGTATGGCGAAGACGATTTGTGCGGAAATTTGCAAGTTTTGACTTTTCTTGAACCCAATCTTTGCTAATCTTGTCGATATTGCCCTTATTTGCCCTGATTTTATATATCTAAGCCTTTCGGGTTCTTTTTTAATAATATTGCCTGTATTTTGATTTAATGAACCCTCTTTTTTGCAGAAAGCTCTCTGCTTCCCCGATATTCCTTCGATTTTCTTCCTTATAGCCCTCTCTACTTCGATTAGTTTTTCAAGCTCTTCAAGGTGTGCATGGTTTACCAGATTAGTATTTGGGAGCCCTGTTCTGCTTTGTGCATTCTTAAGCATTTCTTTAAAGCTTACTTTTTTGGATGATTTTTCTATTTGACCTCTCAAGTTTTCGATCTTTTCTGACACATTAGCAAGCTCTGCCTCTAATCTTCTTAGAATGAGCTCGATCTCATCTGAAGGTCCTTCCTGGCTATCGTACTGATTGGTGCTTAAACTACTGCTTACTTCGTCAGTTGAATTATTTACAGGGTTAACCTTTTTTTTGTATCTCTCTTTTATTTTGGCCAAGGCCTTTGTAGATATATTTATCCTATAGTAGGTTCCCTGGTTGCTAGTGTTTACTTTTTCTATTAAACCCTTTTCTGAGAGCCTATTTAAACTGTAAACAACAGTTCGCTCTTTTACGCTTGTTATTTCAGAAAGTATGGATTGTGCAACTCTAATACCTATTCCATTTAAAGATCTTGACGCTCTTTGCAAAGATAGGGAGATCATTCTTTCAAATATTAATCTATCACTTGAACCAAGTCCTAATTCTCCTACCCATGAGATGACGCTGGCAGGAAGTGCGTAATAAACATCCTTGCTCATTATTTCAGCTAATTGTTTACCATTTAAACATTCCATAATAAATCCTTTGGATATAGCTATCCCTTCTGAACTTAATCAGATTAAAAAAATGGCTTTACAAGGAATGAAAAATCAGTAGAATGGAAATCGACCTAAGATATTCCTTGACCACTGCATTGCTTGCTAGCCGGGTTGAGGTAAAACCCCTGAACTGTTGACGCAGCCAGGGGTTTTTTTTCGCTTATAAAATCATAGCTAACTCCATCATTTTGTTTACAGCTGTAAACAATTTATTTATGTGTTATTTTTGCCTTGGACTGGCTGGGCTGACGTTTTTTATTTTTGTTTACCGCCGTAAACAAAAGAGCCCAGACCCGCATACCAAAAGCAGTTATTTTATTTTTTGTTTACCGCTGTAAACAATTTGTGTTAAACCTGCTTGTCTGCATATTTGCATTTCGCTTGCATTTCACTTGTTTTTATTTTGTTTACCACTGTAAACAATTCGATCTTCTTGACTTAGGCTAGCTGAGCTAGGGCTTTTATTTTTTGTTTACCGTTGTAAACAATCAATTAAGACCATTAGCAAGCGCTACTATTGTTTTTTATGAAGATGTCTTTTTTAACAATTTCTTTTTTGAACTGGTTAAAGAAGACATCTTTCTCTTTTGTTTACCGCTGCAAACAAAAGAGCCCAGATCTGCACACCAAAATAAGTTATTTTTTTGTTTACAACGGTAAACAATTTTTCTCATTTCAAGGTACTGTGTTTACTTGTTAAACATATTCTTCAAACATAAAAAAACCGGCTTTCGCCGGCTTTTATTCCTCTGAAAATTCTTTCCGGAGAAATGCTTCTATTTTTTCCCTAAGCTCGTCGGTCGTATAACCTTTGTTTATCTTTATACTTAGTCCATTGCTATTTTGAACAATTCTGGCGGCGACAGAGCCGTCACTTTTTATTGTTTTATTTGTGGTCTTTTGGACCGGTTTATCTCCGGTAGCAATCTCAATGCACTTACTCATTCTTTTTGAAAAGCTATCTGTCCCAAAAATTTCTATTGAATCATTGTTTACCGCGTTAACAATCCTTGATAGGGATTCAGCATTAAGATTCTCTAAGGCTAAGGCAAAGTTATAAGATTGCCTAAAAGGGGCGTAGGAAATATCAAGAACTTCTTTATCTTCACCATTAATGACAAAGGTTACAGGTTTTCTAATGGTTAAGACTTTCTTTCTTACAACCTCTGGAATAACTTGTAATTTTAAGATCTGAGATATCTCAGAGCGAGACTTGTTAAATAACCGACCAAGCTCTGTGGCGTTTTTGACATAACCTTCGTCGATCATTTTAAAATATGAATTTGATCTCTCAAATATCGTAATGTCTTGACGAGATAGATTTTCTATCTCTTGGAATTCTAGAAGCTTTTTATCTGTTGCTTCAACGCAAATGGCCTGCACATCGATCTCAAGGAAGCGGCAAGCTTCTAGTCGACGTCGACCAGCTATTAGTTCAAATTTACCGTCTTTCTTTCTGACGGTAATAGGGATTCCCTGTCCATGCTCGTAAAGGCTCTCCATTAATTCATGGAATGAGCTTGTTAAGAGGAACTCAGTATCTCTATTTGCAAAACTGGTTACACTGACATCATTTGGATTTAATGTAAGGATCGCATTCTTTTCAAGTTTTTCAAGCTGCTCTTTATAGTAAGTGACAACCTCGCTATCAGCGCTTGTGCTTTCAAGTGTCTGTATCTCGCTCTTAAGGCGGTTTTGCTCAGCTTCTCTTGAGGCAACAATGGAGGCCTGAAAAACACTCCCAACTTCCTGCGAGGAGGGTCTTCTATTAGGACTGCGTCTTTTTAGGCTTTCAGCGAGCCTTTTGGCTTCTTGGTCCATTTTCTCTTGTCGAGCAGCCTTTGGGTCTGGTTTTGCCATGATAGTAATTCCTCTACTTGCTAACGGATTCTTTAACTCTCATGAGTATTTCTTCATTAATGGCATTAAAACTATCAATTGCTCGCTTGTATGTCCTGCGATCTACTTCGGCACCATCAAGCTCGTAAATAGTAAGATTTTTATCGGTAGCAAGCTTGACTACTTTACTTGTAAGAGCTTGCTCTTGGATAAGGTCTTGCTGGAAAATGGCTGCGATTCGACCACCGTTTCGAATGGATTGTGGATCAGCTTCCATCTTTGTTCGAAGGGCTGAGACAAAGTCGAAATTCTTCTGGTAATCAAAGTTTTTCTCAATTGTCTCCATGACCAAAGTTAACTGGTCAAAAAAGGCACCGGTTGCCAATATATCCAAATGATTCGGTGGGCAAGGAACAACCATTGCATCAGATGCATAGAGTGCGTTAATCGTCATATAAGAGAAGCTCGGTGGCAGATCAATGCAGATAAGGTCATAATCTTGGAGGCTTGCATTGTTTTCAATCTCATCAGTTAGAATGTCAAAGAAGCGGAAGCCGGGCGTTGACATCTGACGAGAAGGAATCGCAAATTCAGCGTCAAAAAGGCGGATATTGGCCGGAATAAGATCGAGATTGAACCAAGATGTCTTTAAAGGCTTAAGATCTCGCTTGCTTTCTTCTCTCGAATAAATTGAGAGGAGGGTATCTTCAAGATTTACAAATTCACCATAGGACTCACCACTTGTTTCATCTGTTAATTGATAGGGGAAAAGGCCGTGAATGCTCGAACTAGATCCTTGTGGATCTGAGTCGATTAAAAGCACCTTGTAACCCATTAAAACGGCATACTGACAGAGGTGAACACAGGTGGTGGTTTTACTGCTACCACCTTTTAAATTACTTACACTTAAAACATATGGCTTTCCATTTTTCTTGAGTGAAGATGGCATATAATTCTTTTTGGTTGCGTTTTTTTGCAGCTGTTCACGGGCTCTATATATCTGCTCCGGGTTGAAGAATCGTTTACCAGATTCACTTAACGTACAGGTTACTTCTTCGTCTCTTACAAGCTTCTGAAGTGTTGTAGGTTTGATCTCAAGGTATTGAGCGGCTTCATTTACTGTAAATAAAGGCGCTCCCTTTCGGCGACTTGGAGGGAATTCTGCATGCAGAATATCATCTCTTAAAAACTCTGTGCGAGCCGCGTAGTCGTATAATTCATCGATTCCTGGCATACCATGCCCTCCAAGTTAAAATTCCAGTAAACTCTTCTATAAGTGTGAAATGACCTTAGAACAGTGTTCTTCACTAAAAACAGATAATAATCTAAAAACAGGTGAAGTCAATAGTTTTTTTGTGAAAAAGTCATATTTTTGTGAGAAACATTGATATGAAAGGGAAAACAACAGAAAATGATGGCATAATGTGTATGCTATAATATATAACGATATTTAGCGTCAGCTACAAATTATGTAATTTATTGATTAAATTGGAGTGGTACATGTCAATTGCAAACGCGGTAATCAACACAAATCAGGCTCAGATCTTATCAGAGTTTACGAAATCTATCTTGATGTCAGACAAGAGAATGGCTATTGAAAAAGAGCGCCAGAAAGAGATTTATGAAAATGCTTCAGAAGCACTGAAAGACCAAGGTCTTAAACCTGCAGAAGTGAAAAAGATCCTGAAAAGCTGTTTAAATCCAGATAAAGCTGAGGAGTCATCAGCGGAAGCTGAGGCACTGGCTTCGATTGCAAGAATGGTTTCTGAACAGTAAAAATGGAGTAATGGTTATGCAGTTTTGCAATCAGCAGAGTGAAGTTATTCGACATCAAGTGGGTCAGCCAGCCTTAGTTTTGGCTGGTGCCGGATCTGGCAAAACTGCAACCATTGTAGAAAGGGCGGCTCAGCTTGTCGCTCAAGGTGTAAGTGGTGATCGTATCCTTATGATGACGTTTACCAATAAAGCTGTTGAAGAGATGCGTGAGCGCGTCTCCAATCGAATTAAAGAACTAAACGCAGAGCTTGGTAACAGTGAATCTGCGTTTAGCTTGCCTGAGATTTATACCTATCACTCTTACGGTTTTGAGCTTATTCGAAAGTATCGGTTAACCTATTTTGATGATTATCCTACAATCATGAGCGAAAGTGATATTCGAAATGAGTTATTTAAGCTACTTAAAGATGAAATGGGTGTCGACTTTCACAAAGATATGTATGGAGTGATTGAAGAGGTCTATAACCAGGGTGGAGCAGGGTATCTCACCACGGCTGAGCGATTTAAGCAAAATGTAGCTAACTTTAAAGAAGGTGAATTTACGATTTACCATGATGGGCTTTATCGCACGCTCAAGAAGTATGAGGCTTACAAGAAAGCACACAATCTATTGGATTTTTCAGACCTTATCAATCTACCGGTTCATATTTTAGAGGTGAACGAAGGTCTTGGTCGTTTTATAAAGGATGGCTTTGATGAAGTTATTGTTGATGAATCACAGGATACAAATGCGTCACAATTTGGACTATTAATGACCCTGGCAAAGCAGGACATGAAAAATGTCGTAATGGTAGGGGATGATGATCAGTCAATTTATGAGTGGCGTGGCGCTAAGCCGGTCCTGCTAAATGCTTTTAGACAGATTTCAGGCGCGGTTACTTATAAAATTGAGAATAACTATCGATCATTAAATCATATTGTTGATGCGGCTACAGCACTTGTTAGGAAGAATGAATCACGCCTAGAGAAGACACCAAAGGCTGTTCGAAGGACAGAGCTTTCGAAGGTGCCTTTTAATGCGCATGAAAACATGGTTGAGCTTGGTGAATACATCGCCAGTTCAATCGCAAATGATATAAAAAATGGCGCCAAGCCTGATGATTTTGCAATTCTTTATCGAACCAATAGGATTGGTAATTTTCTGCAGCTTCAAATGATACGCGAAGGGATCCCTTTTGAGGTTCGTGCCGGCTCAGATATTATGAGCAAGCAAGAGAACAAATTGATTACCTCAATGATTAGACTTTCGGTTAACCCAAAAGACGCACCGGCCTTTAGAACTTTTTCAGATTATTTACCAGGTGTTGGGCCTAAGAAAGTAGATGAAATTATTAAGCAGGCAATGGACTCTGGTAAGAGTATTTTTGAGCAAGAGTTTCCAAAGGCGTCTAAGGTTATTATTGAAGACTTAAGGTCTAAGCTTGGTGAGCTTTATGAGGGCGGTCCTATTGGAATCTGGAGCTTCTTTTGGGCGAATATGAAGGACCACTTGATTAAGATCGTTGAGAAGGATGTAAAGGCGGCTAACAGTGCATCTAAGCATTCAGACCTGTCAGATGAAGAGAAGTTTGAGAAATTCTTTAAAGCTAGACAGGATAATATTAAGCTTGTTTACGGTGCGATTAAGGCGAGAGTTGAAGCGCTTGGTGATGTTGAACTCGAAGTTCAATGGAAAGAGGCGCTTTCTTTAATTATCCAGCCTCCCCAGCATTCTAATGCACTTGAGACGAATAAAAAACCAAGAGTAACCCTATCTACTTATCATGGCTCAAAAGGCCTTCAATGGAAAAAGGTGTTTGTAGCAGGCTTTTCTCAAGGCTTAATTCCAATGGCAAAAGGCTTGAATTTCGAGAAGATGGACATTGATAACCTTGAAGAAGAGCGACGACTTGCCTATGTTGCAATAACCCGTGCGGTTGACGAGGTTGAGCTTTGTCATTCAAAGCGATATGACCTGGTTAGCGGCGGCCTTTATGCAAAAGAGATATTACTGCCTTCGCAGTTTGCTTTTGAAATATTGGAATCTCTTGAGCACAATGAAGATGAATTGTTTGAAGATGATTTTAACTCATTTAAAAGTAACAGCGTAACAGGCTGAACTGGTCTAATGGAAACGGACACTTCAATGAGAGACAATAGATGTTGTCGAATCTAGGAGTGGTTATGAGTCAGAAGTGAGTTTATAAAACTTACACCAAAGAATTTAAACAAGAGGCGGTCGCGCTTGTCACTGAGCAGGGTTATAGCGTTGCTGAAGCGGCGCAAGCGCTAGGCGTTAATCCAAACTTGCTTTACAAGTGGAAAGACAAGCTTGAAGCGCAAGCCAGTGGTGGAGCCTTAAGCGATGATGAACGTGAAGAGCTCAAAAAACTGCGTGCTGAAAACAAGCGGCTTCGAATGGAAAAAGACATATTAAAAAAGGCCTCAGCCTTCTTCGCCCGAGAAATGCACTAGGATTTGAGTTTATCCATACGTTGGCGCAAGAAGGATACTCGGTTAAGTTAAGCTGCAAGGTGATGAGTTTTAGCCGCTCCGGTTATTACGATTGGGTCAAACGTCCCCAGGCTATTATTACCGAAGAACAACTGCGACTGTATCGGCGAGCTAAAGCCCTTTTTATAGCCAGTCGAAACAGTCTCGGCTCAAGAGAACTGATGAAGCGATTACGTAAAGAAGGCTTTAAGGTTGGGCGTAACAAAGTCATCAAGTTAATGGAAACCTTAAACCTAAAGGTTGAGCAGCGTGTTGCATTCAAAGTCACCACCAAAAGGGACCCAAGCCACGCTGTGGCGGATAACCTAGTGAACATGGACTTTAACCCCACAGGCATGAACCAAGTGTGGGCCGGTGATATCACCTATTTAAAAACTGCACAGGGTTGGCTATACCTGAGTGTGGTGATGGATCTGTATTCACGCCGAATTATCGGTTGGTCAATTAGTCCGCGCATGACCACCGAACTCGTGCTTGAGTCGCTCAAGCAAGCCTACTGGCTTAGAAAGCCGCCCAAAGGGGTGATCTTTCATAGTGATCGTGGATCACAATATACCAGTGACGCATTTAGAGCACAGCTTAAACAGTTCCAAATCCGTGCCTCGATGGGCGATGTTGGCGCGTGTTGGGATAATGTTGTGGTTGAAAGGTTCTTTGGCAGCTTAAAGCATGACTGGCTGCTCAAAGTACATCAACCTAACCATGAACATATGATTGACGATGTGAAAGCGTATATGCGCTATTACAACTTAGAAAGGCTTCATACGAGCAATGGTTACATGAGTCCTATTGAGTATGAAAATTATAAACGGGATGTGTCCGAAATTGCTTGACCAGTATAGGCTAGGCTCTGTAACGTGTTGAGGATTTCATAGTGGAAAAGAAGAGTAATCAAGAGAAAACGGTGGAATTGGTTGCTTTGCTTCATTCAGTTAAAAACATTGGCTATTGGCTTGAATCTCACTCAAGGTTAGCCTTGGATTTAGTAAAACAAGGTGCGGACGTTAATGCTCAAAATAAGTGGGGCTTCACTTTATTGATGCACGCTTCTTTTGGTGATGATCCTGACATGGTTGACAGTTTGCTTGATGTAGATGGTATTGATGTGAATCTGAAAAACAAGTGGGGTACTACTGCGCTTATGATTGCTTCAAACTTGGATCGGTTAGAAATTGTTAAACTCTTAATTATGGTTGATGGTATTGATGTGAGGGGGCAAAACAATCTTGGCTATACAGCTTTAAAATCAGCTTCAAATTTCGACGTTGAGATTTTAATTAAAGAAAAATTGAAAGAACTTGAAAGCAAGGAAGTTGAAAATTATTCGGATGAGATTCGATTAAATCTTTCAAATCCTGCCCTGCTTCAAGGATTGACTTTGTAATGATCAAGCTATCCGATCCAGAGAAAACAGCTGAATTAATTGTTTTGCTTGAATTTGCTGGAGATACAGGTCACTGGCTTAAGGGTCATTCAAGTCAGGCCTTATATTTAATTAACCAAGGCGCAGACATTAATGCACAAGACAGATGGGGCTGGGATGTGCTTATGCATGCATCCTATTCGGGTCATATCGATTCAGTGATTGCGCTTATTGAATTGGGGGTAAATCTGAAAGCGCGAGAATCAGGTTATCTTGGATTTAATTAAAGTGAAAATTAAAGAAGCTGAATCCAAAATGGTTCGAGACTATGTTGAGGATATTGAGGCTGAATTAGAGACTCTTTCTTCAGTTAATAAGGGTGCATAAGGTGGAATACAGTAAAGATAAAACCAATGAGCTTGTTAACTTGATGGACATGGGTGAGGTTACTAAGAAATGGCATAAAAGAGACTCAGCGGAGGCTTTAAATTTAGTTGCAAATGGCGCGAATATGAATGCTCAAAGTATAAGTGGTTGGACGTTGCTCATGCTTTCAGTGAAGCAGGGTGATATAGAAACAGTAAGTGCATTATTGGATTTAGGTGCGGACTTAACTTTAACCCATAACAATGGATGGACAGCGGTTAGTATTGCAAAGGAATTTGGCACTAAGGATGTTACGACTTTAGTCGAAGAAAAAATTAAAGAAATGGAAGTTAGTAATATTCGAGCTTACAGTAAGGGTCTCGAAGAAGGACTAACTACAGATGAAACGGTTTCTTCTGGCTTTTATAGCAGTAGTTAGAAATTCTTTTCTAGTTTTTTTTAGTTTTGCATCAAGATGGTATGATGTATTTGATATAATAATAACTGCGAAAGCATTTAAATGTTTTTTAATTGAAGTAAATCTCTGAAGGAGAACGAATATGGCTATGAAAGCAGTTAATAAAGGTACGCGCACTAACGGTGAATTTTACACTTACATTGGTGGCTTAGGCGCCATGATTAGTGGTAATGATGGCGATAAGTTTCGCGAGGTTTTAGCGGCAAAGTCAATTGAAGCTAAGGAATTTGGCTATACTGGAAAATCAGGCGCAACCGCTGATGTTTGGTCAGCCCTTACTGAAGCGGGGGTTGATATTTTCAAGCAGTTTGAAGGAAATCTTTCATCTGTAACCGTTAAGCCAACCGGTTCTGGTAAAGGTGAAAACCTTTTTGTAACCTTGTATGACGAGGAAGATAAAGTTTCTCGAACTGTCAGAATGGCTTATGGCTCTAATATGGCCAATAGTCTTTTGGTTAATTTGGCTGATGCGAATCGTGGTGACCCTGTTCGAATTCAGTTTAATGCCAAGGTCAACGGCGAATTTGTTGACGTAAATGCTTGGGTTCTTGATTTAAATAAGCCAGTCACAAAAACTGGTCCTGATGGCGACTTTGAGACGTTTGAAGTTCTTCCTTCAAGTGGTCGTGATCTTATTTCTTCTACCTTTAAAGGTAAGGAAATGGACTCTGATGAGCGTGCTTTTGAAATGAAAAAGCTTGTTAAGGGTGTTCGTAACACGCTTATTGAGCGAATTGAAGGTCAAAAGGCAGAGTCAAATCAGGCTTATAAAGACTCTTTAAAAGGCGAGGGCGAAGCCCCAAAGGAATCTAGTTCTCAGTCTGCAAAGGCTGAGTTCAATCCTGACTCCTTTGATGATGATGACAATGTAGGTCCTGCCTATTAATCAGTGTCATGATTAGATGAAAAACCGGACTTAGTCCGGTTTTTTTTGTTTTGTGTTTCTTAAAATTTTACTAAGTGAATCTGAAATTAAATGCTTAATGTTATAATGTATATAAGTTTAAAGAAATAATAACGACAGTTGGAGATAAGCAATGGCTGATACAACACAAAGAATTGCAAAGAAAGACTTAACAGCACCTTCTGTTGTAAAGGAAGAGTTGAAAGAAGCGGTCTACATTAATATGTGGAAGCAGGCTGATGCATCAGGCAATACTGGTCTGGTTGAGCGTATTGAAAAAGCTTGGGAAAAATCTCAAGGTGTACCATTTGATCATGACTTAACACTTGATGATCAAATCAACTTTGCTTTAATGGGGCCTCCCGGTCAAGGTAAGACTACTTCGGTTATGGTTGCCTCAAGAGAGGTTTGTAAAGAAGTAGGGTTAAACTTTGTCGATGTTTCTGGCGTTGAAAATGATTTTGAACCCGGTGAGAACGACTTTGTTTTCTGTAACATTAACCTGGGTGGTGCGACATCTGCGATTGACTTAGGCCTTCCAGCTCTAGGTGAAACAAAGGGTGGCGAACGCTACATGGATAGAACGCCGCATCGTATTTTTGCCTTATCTCAAAAGGCTGTAGGTTCCTTGTTATTCTTTGATGATGTAACAAACGCTTATGAGAAAGTGGTTGGTCCATTACTTGAGATTACTGAAAACAAGGCGTTTGGTACAGCCAAGCTAGGTGATGCAACAACGGTTGTTTTGGCCGGTAATACTAAAGGTGATGGTTCGGTAGGTACGATGCAAAACTTAGGCGCGGCATTGAATGACCGTGTTAAGGTTTTTCAAGTTGAAGACACGCCTAAAGATTGGGTTAAGCGCTGGGAGCAAGATGTTGTAGCCTCTGCATTTTCCGATCAAAACAAGTCGTTGAAGCTTTTAATGGCTTCTTTGGTTGAGCGTGGTGAGAATCTTGGATTCTTGAAGGACGGTCGCTTTTACTCAGAATACACCAAAGATTCAACCGGTACAGTAACACCTCGATCGCTTTATAAGTTTGGTGGCCAGCTAACTAAAATGATGTCTCGTTATAAGAGAGGGAAGTCATTCTCAAGCTTAGTAGATGCGGTTGATAATGAAGTAAAAGGTATTTTTGGTAATGCTCAGGCGGCTTCCGCTATCTCAACTTATGTTTCATCTTACCTTGAAGGCGCTCAAGAGTTTGCTCAGAGAATCTTTGAGTCTAAGGATAAAAAAGGTGCTGAACGTATAGCGGATGAAGTATCTAAGAAGATGTCATCGGATGGTGAAGCGAGTGCGGAGTCATTTGGTTTTGCTTACAAGTATTCAAACGCTTTGTCTAACGAGTTCTTGGTTAAGGTAAGCTCTCTTCTGAAAGATGGGGTCGAGAATCCAATTGAAAAGATTCAAGAATTGGGTGTTCGTCTTGGTGAAGGTCTGGCTGTTACTTCTCCGTCTCAGCAGTCTAAGTCGTTAGACATTTTTATGCGAAGAGCCACGTCTCGCTTAAGCAGTGAGTTCTTGATTAAGACAAGTCATGGCAATACGGATAATGAACGTCATCTACTAAGAAAGGATTTGGCAGTAGGCATCCTTAAAGGCTTAATGAATTCAAACATTAAAGTGGGTCAGGATGAACTTATTGGGATCTTCACAAATAGTGGGTCAATGGGTGAGGATGACTCATTAGGCTTGAAATAACGAGCAAGGCTTGCTTTGTTGATGTTGATCAATTTTAAGGCTGTCTAGGACGGCCTTAATTTTATAAAGGATTGGGGTATGGATGATTTAGTAGATAATCATGGCGGAATTAGAAGTGTATTCGGCGGCAAGTTTCTTTCGGACTCAACGGATGCGGCTGAAGCGCGATCAAGGCTTGAGTCTATTCGCAACTTTATTGCTCGTTCAGATGTTGTGGATAACGGTAGTGATATCCGCACAAGAGCTTCAAGGTTCGGTATTTTAAGTGAACTTATAAAAAGTGTTCCGATTCATCTTTACGATCATCCGGAGATCTGTCAAAAATATGAGACAGCCTTCATGGACGGAAGAGCGATTTATTTTAACCTTCATTTCTTTAACGACTTGAGGAAAGATGAGCTTGAGAATGGCTCTCACAATGTCGTGCCGGTTATTCTTCATGAGCTTTTGCATTTTGCAATGCGTCATACTCAACGAGAATCACTTAATGCGTTAGTTAACAATGATTTTGAAGCTTATCTGATGAACCTTGCAAAGGACTCCCTGATAAACGGCATCATTTATAATGATTTTTCTAAATATGGCGAAGTGGCCAAGGCTAGAAAAGGGTTTATGCATCATACAAATCAGATTAGTCTAGGTAAATCCTTTATGGGGATGTGTATTGGTATTGGTGATAAAGAATGTGAAGCGGTATATGGTCAATCAAAGGAAGAAGTTTCGTTGAGTGTATTTGGTGAAGAAGGCATTGAATACAATAAAGTTCCCGAAAAGATGACCAAAAAAGAACGTAAAGAGTATGAAGATAGTAAAGCTGCAATGGACGCAATTAAGGATTTAATTGAAAACGATCCGATGCAGAAGAAAATGAAAGAACTCATGGAGAAAACTTATGAATTCTTGCATTGGGAAAATACTCGCAACATGACGGAATATGAGATTTTTATTCATATTCGAGGCATTTTTGAAAAAGACGAAGAGTTTAAGAAGCTCAGAGAAGAACATGAAAATGGCAATAAATCCAGTCAAGAAGGTGAGCCAGGGTCTAAATTAAGAGGAGGTGGTCCTGGAGGAAACCCTCAAAAAAGCGAGCCTGGAAGTGGCAACCCTGGACAGCCTGGAAGCGGTGGATCAGGCAAAGGCGAGCTAACTGAAGACAAGAAAAAAAGCTTAATGGATAAGCTTAAAGAAGTGGTTGAGTCAATGGGTGAAGATTTTGAGTCCGGAGAGCATGAGGTTTCGGCTCGTCAACTACGAAAAGATCTTGAGCAGGCCGGGCTTTCTGAGGATGCAGAAAAGATGAAACTGCCTCAGACCGAAGGTGAAGAAGAAGCTCGTTTGAAAGGCGGGGAAGGTGACGTTCAAAGAGCGCTTGAGGATTTCACTAATGAAAACTCAGACCCCTCTTTATCTCCTGGTAATAGTGCAGGAATGATTAAGCAGCGCATCCAGTTGAAAGGTAAGCCAACGCTCGATTATGAAGGCGAGCTGATTGCTATGCTGGATTATGTAGCTGGTAATGCTGAAAGAATGACGAATGATGATATGCCAGGCGTGGAATGGTATTTAGATTATGATTCAATGGGAATGGATATGCCGTTTTATGAAGAAGGTATGCAGCCAGGCAATGCAACTGGGGTTGTCATGATACTTACTGATACATCGGGCTCTGTTAGTAATGACATGCTTGGCCAGTTTGCTACAGATATTGATGCGATGGCGCATTATCTTGAGCCCTCTGGTGCCAAGGTTATTGTTTTGGATGCGGATGTTCAGATTGCATCGATTAAGGAAATCTTGCCGGGTGATGCTGGAAAGTTGCATAAGGATGGCATGCTGTTTAATGGGCGCGGCGGCACGGATTTTGAGTCTGCATTATTTCAAGCCGGCGAGTTAATCAGGACTAAGTATAATCCTGAAACCCAGGGCAGTGATCGTGAGGAGGTGGTTGCTATTATCTACTTTACAGATGGTGAGGATCATGCACCATCAGTTTTGCCTCACCCTTCTTTGCCGGACAATATCTCGTTTGTTGTTCCAGAGTCCGAAGTTCAAAGATTAGATCATCTTGTGAAAGGTTATGCCAAGGTGCTAGGTATGAATAACAAGCAAAGATCGGTTCTAAACTGGAATGATGTTACGGTAACCAAAGAAGCAAGAGAAGAGGTTTCAATGTCAATGTAATTAACTTTTCTTGCAGTCAAGCCACTCTTTTGAGTGGCTTTTTTGCTCCATGGTCTCTTGAATCATGCTATGTGCTTTATAATATACATGAAGGTATTATTTGAAGGTATTTGAAGGTATGAGTATTGATCAATCAGAGGACTTAAGTCTCGACAGGAAAAGCTTGCCATTAATTGTTCAGGCTGTTTTTCAAGCTTGTCGCTATTTTGACCATATAAAAACCTGGGAGCAGTATGGAGCTTTGAATATTGATTATGATCCGCTGATTCAAGGTTATCTGGAGATAGATCATGTCGGATATTATGTCTTAAATAATGAGCAAGCTAATAAGGCTTTGAAAAGCCATATTGATGATCAGTACGATGATCTACCGCCTGAGCTTCATGAAAGCTTTTTAGGTGGTGCAATTTCTTCTTCTGGTGAATTGTCAGATGTTCTAATTAAGGCTTTATTGGAAGATTTTCACAATGGTGGGAAATCGGCTCGATACTTCAAAACAGAAGATGATATTGAATTTATATCTCATCAAAAGCTGTATGAGAAATCAAAAATAATATTTGATCATGAAGAGGTTTTAGACTTACTGTATGACTCACTTACAAAAGAAAAAGCTGAAAGCATCATTAAAGATTTTATATTTGAAGAAGAAATTGCTCGGTCAGGTGGTGAGCGCGGAACGATAAGCTCTTATGATGGGAAAGAGCATTATACCTCTTTTGAATACATATCGGATACAGACGGTAGTAAAGAAGAGATGGACGTTTTTGTCTTTATTGAATGCTATAGCGTAGATGATTCTATTGATTTTAATAGGCTTGAATCGATTAAAAATGCTTTTGAAGAAAAAAATGCCATTGGTGATTATTGCAGTGATATTGCAAGCGAATTAAATGATTCAAAAAATACAATAGAGGTGTAAGGTTTATTATGTCTGATGAATTTGTAAACAATCCGATTGAAGAAGATGAAGATCAGCCTATTAATTTCTTGGAGCTTCACCCTTTGCTTTCGGCGGTGCTTCAGTCAGGTGAATACTTCTCTAATGTAAAAACGAAAGGTGATCTGGAACTTCTGGATGTTGACTTATCCTCTGGTCATGAGGGTGTTATATGGATTGATGGAGAGGACTATACCGTCATGACAGATGAACAAGCTGATAAGGCTTTTGATCGTTATGCTGAGTCTCTTTATAAAGAAGTGATTAAGCCTTGTAGAGAGGGTTTTCCTGAATCATTGAACAGAGCTATTCAATCTGGAAATTCCGAGATAGAGCAGGCGCTCAGAGATTGGTTTAGAGAGGATTATGAAGATATACATGCTCAAATGAAAGAAAGTGATTCTTCTGATGAGGATCTTTATATTAATGAGCTTCATGAAACGCTATGTGCTGAAAACTATATGGAGCCAATAGAAGATTTTGATAATATTGAAGCTGAGCCTGATCGGGATGATGAGGAATATGAATCATTAACAGATGAAGAGTTTGAGGAAGCGCAAAGTCTTTATGAAGAAAGAAAGACTAATCATATCCAGTCTCAAAAGGATCTTATTGAGAGTGAAATAGATGATTATGCAGAGAAGAGAATTGTTGCCCTGGCTGATGATTTAGATGATCCTGTTGAGGAGTTCAAATGGAGATTTGGTGATACTGAAATTCTGAAATCAGTATTAAATCATGAGTTAGGTGAATCAAAAATAGACGAAATTCTGATTGAGCAAACGAAAGAGGACTTGAGGCCGGATGGTCGAGGGAGGATGAATAATTATGATAATCTCGAGGCTGAGGTTTGTTTAACTTATATATCAGATGACCAAGGAACCCTTGATTCGGTATATCTTTACGTTTATAAGTCGCACTTGTCTGGCTATTTTGATGATGATGACAATTTTGATTTCTTGCATTATGAAAATATTAAAAATTGCTTTTTAGAATCAGCTAAGGTTGATGATTATCGTAATGAAGTGATGAATGACTTAGATTTTGAAGTGATGCCCAGAAGCGGCTAGCGATCCCGGGCTGTCAGCTTTTAGCTTTCTGAGGTTTGAATTTCTATCTTATCCAGCGGGAAGACATGTTCAAATGGAGCAATGATAAAAGTCATTGCGTCTGAATTAGTTGTCCCTTCATTTTGATCTATAAGATAGAATCCAGAGTCAAGATGTTCAGAATCGTAAACAACCGGACCACTTACAACCTTGTGTATTTTTCCGTCAGAGGATCTTGCGATATAAATAGATTCAGTGCCTTCGTTAATAGTTGGTTTGATTTTATTTCGACTTACCCACTGTTTCGCAGATTCTTTTATCCCTATGAATAAGGCTTGATGGAAGACAATCATCATGAGGTCTACACAATTTTGAGTAAACCCTGACCAGCCGCTGTCTTTCATTTGTTTAATATAGTTTTCAGCGCTAAGTTCTTTTTTACTCCCTTTTGGCGCTCCGGTGAACTGAATTCCTTTAAGGATCTCTCGATGCCCCATTGTTCTGCAAAAGTTTGGCTTTTCTTTAAAAAGAATCAAAGCCATTGCGATAATAAACGCTTCTTTTGCAGAAGGGCCTTGTATATCCGGCCTGCTTTCCACGGAAAACCTCCTTTTAGAGCGCCCAGAAGGGCGCTAGAATGGATTTAAATGTCAATATCTGCATATTGAGCGTTGGATTCAATAAACTCTCGTCTTGGAGGTACCTTGGCTCCCATTAGGAGGTCGAACGTATCCTCATCCATTTCAGCTAAATCATCGATGTATTTAAGCTGCATTAGGCTACGATTTTCCGGATCAAGGGTGGTTGACCAGAGTTGTTCTGGATTCATTTCGCCTAAGCCTTTGAATCTCTGAACGCTGTATTTAGTTTTATCCTTATCTTTAAAGAACGCATTTAAAGACTCATCATCTTGAATCCAGTGAACTTCGTTTTTTCCACGTCTTACTTGATATAATGGAGGCATAGCAACATAGATATGACCGTTCTCTATTAGCTCTTTTGTATACTTGTGAAACACGGTAATCAACAATGTAACAATGTGAGCGCCATCTACATCAGCATCGGCCATGATAATGATTTTATGGTATTTTAATTTTTCAATATTAAAATGCTCCAGGGTGCCACAACCCATAACGGTAATGATGTTTCCGATCTCTTCCGAATCAAGTGGTTCAGAAAGATTTTTGGCTTTCTGTACATTCGAAGGCTTACCCTTTAGCGGTAGGATGGCTTGAGTTCTTCGATCTCGACCTTGCTTGGCTGAGCCACCAGCGCTATCACCCTCTACAATATAAAGCTCGCTAATGACTGGATCTTTTGATGAGCAGTCAGCAAGCTTCCCTGGAAGACTTCCAATCTGAAGTGGGTTTTTACGCTCAACAAGATTGCGAGCTTTCTCAGCCGCTTCTCTTGCTCTCTGCGCTAATAACGCACGATTAATGACCTCTTTTGCAACCTTTGGATTTTCTTCAAAGAAGCGCATGATTAGCTGATAAGTGACAGACTGTACAGCACCGGTGCACTCTGTATTTAAAAGCTTGTCTTTTGTTTGGTTCGCAAATCGAGGATTGGTAATTTTGACTGAGATAGCCGCCACCATGCCTTCACGAACGTCTTCGGCGCTAAACTTTTCTTTTGAAAGTTTTTCTTGGTCTGAATAGACATTAATGGCTCGCAGCAAAGCTGATCGGAAGCCAGACTCATGAGTGCCGCCTTGAGGAGTGATGACGTTGTTAGCGTAGCTTGAAATGGTCGATTCACGTTGACCATGAATTCGGAACGCAAGATCAACCTCAACCTTGCCCTGTTTAGTTTCAACGGTCTCGTTGGTTACTAATGGGCCGGCAATAATGGTTTCTTTTTTATTTGCTGAAATAATATCTAGAATGTCTGCAAATGTTTCAGCCTTCCATGACTGTTCAGTTTCATTGACTTGGTCAATTAATGTAATGCCAAGGCCTGGGTTAAGGTAAGCTGAGCTTGATAACATCTTAGCAATAGCTTCTCTTTCCCAATCAAGCTGGCGATCTTCATCTTCGTAGTCCTTAAAGATGCTGAAGTCGATATGGAAGCTAATTTTAGTTCCATTCTTATTACTTGGTTCACCCTTGGCTAGCTCAGTAACCGGAATACCTTCTTTGAACTCTTGTTTCCAATGAAACCCTTCGCGTTGAATCTCAAGAATTAAGTGAGAAGATAGCGCGTTAACAACAGAAGAACCTACGCCATGTAGGCCGCCTGAAACCTTATAGCCGCTATCATCCTCATCATTCTCAAATTTCCCGCCTGCGTGCAAAACTGTGAGGGACAAAGTGGCCGCTGAGATCCCTTCTTCGGGATGAATGTCGACCGGAATACCACGCCCATTGTCTTCGATGCTGGCAAATCCGTTTTCACCAATAGTGACAATGATGTTGTTACAGTATCCAGCTAGCGCTTCATCTACTGAGTTATCTACAATTTCAGCGATCATATGAGACATGCCGCTTGAGTTTGTATCGCCAATATACATTCCAGGTCGCTTTCTTACGGCCTCAAGCCCTTTTAGTACTTTGATGCTTGAGCTTTGGTAATTTTTATCTTTGCTTTCCATGTTAGGATTTTCCTTATTTAGGCGCCACTTGGGCGCCATAATCAAATAGTTAAAGTATGTTTATTCTGAAATGATATCTGTATCAGATTGCTCATCCACTAGATCTTCTTCGTCTTCAGGGCCAGATCGGGTGACGGCAATAACCTTATGGCCTTTTTCAATATTCATAAGTTTGGCACCACTTGTTGCTCTACCTTGAATTGAGACGTCGCCGGCTTTGATTTTGTTCGATACGCCATTTGAGGCGAAGATGACAATAAAATCTTCCTGGTTGACGCGAATAGCTTTTGCAATGGAGCCAGTCTTTTCAGTTGTTTTATAAGCTGTCATCCCTTTTCCGGCACGGCCTTTAACTGGGAATTCAGAAAATTTAGTTAACTTTCCAAACCCGTTCTCACTAACGGTTAGCATTAGATCATCTGTGTCTCCGTCTTTGATAATACAAACACCACAGACGTTGTGGTCATCATCAAGCTTAATACCTCTGACACCTTGAGAAGTTCGACCAACAACTGAGATTTTACTGGCCTCAAATCGAACGGCTCGACCACTGCTACTTACAAGCATGACATGGTCGCTATCACCACAAACGAAGCTTTCAAGAAGTTCATCGCCTTCTTTGATATTTACCCCTAGAATGCCGCCTTTGCGCGTGGCAGTTGTATAATTGGCAAGAAGGCTACGCTTCACTGTTCCTTTCTTAGTTACAGTCATGACGGTAGATTCTTCGTCACCTTCTTTTACGGCTACAATTGCATTGATGCTTTCATTGAAGCCTTCAATGATGTTTTTAATGTGACGACCTTTGTCAGTCGGCTTAGCTTCAGGGATTTGATAGGCCTTTATGCCATAGACTTGACCGCTCTGACCAAAGACAAGCAATGTGTCGTGGGAGTTCACCTGATATAGGTTGGCAACCTTGTCATCGCTGTTAGTCTTCATGATAGATTTGCCACGAGTTCCACGGTTTTGAGCACTTAAAGCGTTTTGCTTTAATCGCTTGATGTAACCACTTTCACTTAAGGTGATTAGAACTTCTTCGCGCTCAATCATGTCTTCCATATTAACTAAAGACATGCCTTGTCCAATTTCACTTACTCTTGGTTTTGCGTAACGAGATTTAAGCTCATCCAGCTCTAGAACAATGTCAGATTCAATCTCAGAAGGGTTGTCGATCTTAAAGCTAAGAATTTCAATAGCCTTTCTGATGTTATCAAGCTCTTCCTTTATGTTGTCAAGCTCAAGACCGGTTAGTTTTTGTAGCCGTAAGTCAAGAATGGCTTGAGCTTGAATCTCGTCAATATCAAGTAATGTGATTAACGCAGCTTTAGCTGTCGTTCCATTGCTTGATGCTCGAATGGTCTCAATAACTTCATCCATTTTTGAAATGGCTTTTTCATAACCTTCGAAAATATGAAGCTTAGCCAGCCACTCTTTACGCTCAAATAGATATCGCTTCAAGACGGTTTCTTTTCTGAAAGCAATCCATGCAAGGGCCATTGCTTTCAGACCCATTACTTCTGGTCGACCTTCGTTAATAACTGTACAGTTATAACTGTATGAAACATCAAGATCGGTTAGCTTTAAAAGCTGGGCATAAACGACATCTGGATCGGCGGTTCTCTTTAGTTCAATAACAATTCTGACCGGCTCACCATCTTTATCTGATGACTCATCTCGAATATCTGAAATATCTTCAATCTTACCTTCCTTAACCAGTCCAGCAATCGAGCTAATAAGATTTGCTTTATTTACTTTGAACGGAATCTCAGTGATAACGATATTGTCAACGCTTCTTTTTGAAGCCTCTCTTTTCCATTTGGAGCGAACACGAACAGCACCTTTCCCTGTATCAATAGCAGACACGAAGCCTTCGATGTTATAAATAATACCGCCAGAAGGGAAGTCTGGTGCCTTTAGCAGTTCAAAAAGATCTCTTGTTTCAGCTTGAGGATTTGCAATGAGGGCTTTGGTAAAATCAATGACTTCTCCAAAATTATGCGGCAAAATCTTTGAAGCCATGCCAACAGCAATACCTTCGGTTCCATTCATTAATAGATTTGGAAAGGAAGCGGTTAGTACAGATGGTTCAATCTCGGATCCGTCATAGTTTTTATTCCAACTGACGGTTTCTTTTTTGATGTCAATAAAGAATTGATCGGAGATTTTGGCAAGTCTCATTTCGGTATAACGCATAGCGGCTGCGCTATCGCCATCAATGGAGCCAAAGTTACCTTGTCCGTCAATGAGAGGGACATTGGTTGAAAAAGGCTGGGCTAAAATAACGGCCGCCTCATACACACTAGAATCTCCATGTGGATGGTATTTACCTAGTACATCACCCACCATTCGGGCTGATTTCTTGTAGGCTTTAGTCGAAGTATTTCCAGCTTCATACATGGCGTAAAGAATTCTTCTGTGAACGGGTTTTAACCCATCTCGAACATCTGGAAGTGAGCGAGAAACGATGACACTCATTGCATAATTTAAAAAATTCTTATTCATGATGTCACGAACAGCGGTTTCAATTATCTTTGACATGTTAATTTGTTGAGAACCTGCCTATGGCAGTGGGTAGAACGCTTTTCAGCCGTCTCAATCTCCTTTTTGAAGTTTTGCTCTACCTGCATAATATAAAAATAAGCAACACTTATATGCTATGTTATATAACGTGCAAAAACAAGCTTAATTTGCAGTTTCATTGAAGTTTTTTGATTTTAGATGGGAGAGTGTGTGATCTTGTTAATAATGGATATTAATTGAAGCGCGATAGGGAATCATTGAGATCTTTTCGGTAGCTGGATATGCTTTTAGATTCTTTTAGGTTTTCTAGGTTTAGAACAAGATCACCATTGACTTTCACTTCTATAATGGAGGCGTTATTAATCACTTCGTCGGGCAGGTTTTCAATCACTTCTTGAGCGGTCAGTCCTGCGTCTTCAATGTATATTTCTTCAGCAACGGGAATGGACTGGGCACTTCTAAACAAGGGTGCATTTTTCAACCTAAATACATTTAGCCTTTTTTCGCAGCTAAATCCAGCAAGCGTAGCTAGGTTTATTGCATTTCTTATTGCTAAGGTTTTCGTGTTGATTTTTGCGTTAAGGCTTGTGCCATTAAAGTGTTCAATGACGGTGTCTGTCGTGTAAACAATAAGATTTTCAAAGAATTCATCGGACATTTTTGAAAGATGGAGGTGTTTAGGTATAAACAAGGGGAGAGGTGTTGAATCCTTAATATGCTTAAGATTTTCAAGAACAATAAATCCATGCTGCCTCCCTATGGCGCTGAATTTATCGGGCATAAATGCTATTGACTTCAAATTTGGACAAGAATCAATAGCAATTCCGTAGTCAGCTTCATCGATCTTTAATGGAATACTTTCTTCTAGAAAGTCAGGCCCAATATAGATCTCATTTAAAGAGGTGAAGATGACTTCACCCTGACGGACTGACTTTTCTATTTTGGTACTTAATGTATTCAACAGGTTAACTCCTACATTGAGAATGCCTGAGGCTCGTCATCCAAAGCCGAATCCTTTACATCATCCTTTACTTCTGGGATAGATTCAATTTCTTTTCCATTAATAAAGTCAGAAACTAGGCTTCTGGCATCCATTTTCGTGGCTTCAAGAATGGGTTTAACTGTTTTCTTTTTAGAGTTGGGAAAAACAGAAACCGAAGGCTTTATCATTCGATCGTAATTAATTCCTTTTTCCTGAAGAAACTGAACCACTTTTTCAACATTAAACTCTTGCTTTTTAAGATCACTGGGCTTGGCACCAGCTTTTTCAAGAAAATCTTTTAGTTTTACATCATCCCAGTAGCTCGAAGCTTTCATAAGTGCAGAAGGGTCTTGACCATTTGCAAATATAATAGAAGAAAGCTCAGCTTCATCTGAGATTTTCTGAGTGAGTCTAAGGATTGATACTTCAATATTATCTTTTACTCCGTTAAGCAGCCCATCTGGAGCGGCCATTAACGGTGAGGCAATTTCTTTTAACTCATCCTTCGCTTTGTTTGCAGTATCAACCAAGGCTGAAATTCTCATGGCTTCCATTTCTATCATGTGAATCTTATCAACATTTTCCATATGAAAATATTTTTTAGAAACCGGCTCCTTAAAAGCATAAGTCTCTGGGAGGTTTTCAATATTTTTATTACAAACCATATCCCAAAACAGTGAGCCATGCTTTAAAATATTTCGCCCCTTTTCAGGGTCGTGATCAACTTCAATAGGGACGGTAATGCCTTTTGAGTGGTCGTAATAGACATCCATTTTTTTACCAATACTGACATCAGGATTTCCATTATTATAGATCAAATCATAATGATGAAGTTGGTACTCGTATGATAAAGGATTTGATCCATCAACATTGGCCGGGGCCTTGTAGTCAGAGAGGGTTTTACCTGGAAAACCTTCCAAACTAACAACTACATCATCAGGATTGCCTATTAGGAACTCATATCCCGGAATGTTGCCTGAGTTCTTTAAAAAAACTGACATAGATTCTTCACAGGTTACCATCTTAAAGTCCATTTGATATATGGACTGAGCAACCTTTTCGAGCAGTGTTCCAGCTCTCATTCTAGCGTCGCCCATTAAGGGCGGAAGTTTCATTCTTTTTTGATCGAATATAATCGAGGGACTTTGAAAGCCAGCAGACACGCCGAGAGAGGGTGAAATAGCGTCATGAATATCTGACCCACCAAGCCCTCTTAGTCGGAGAAGTAACCACCACATTTGGGCTATTCTTGCCTCTGGCGTGTCTTTCTCGCCAATAGGCCTCATTCTGGCTGCAAAATTAAGCCAGTTTTCGGCATCTTTTCTTTTTATGGGTTGTTGAAGCTTGTTAATGAAATCATAGACGCTATCATTCAATCCCGATTCAGGAATAGCTTCACAAAGGTCTTTGAAGTTGCCAATCATATCTTATTTCCTAATGTTTGTTATATATTATATTGTAACAGTTTAAAACTCTTTTTTATAAAAAATGGAGTTCAAATCCTGTAATACTAAAAATAAATACAAGATAAAAAGCGGCAATAATCGAGGGGCCAAAAGGCTTGGGCTCTTTAAGACTTTCTTTTCTAAATATTGCCTCAATTAAGTAGCTGAATATATTTAGAAGCGAAGAGAGGAACAGTACCATCAATATGCCGATTGGCCCGACAATTCCTGAAAGAGCCGCTATGAGCTTTACATCGCCATCGCCTAGAGCGTCTTTCTTCATTATCCTTATGGTTATCACTTTAAAGGTCAGTATGCCTAAATAGGTGAAGATGATAGTTAATATGGATTCAGACGGCGCTAGAAGTCCATATCCAGTTGCACTGTATGCCAGACCGACAAAGAGAAGGCTGTAAACAAGAATGTCGGGCAGGTAGAAGGTTTCCCAGTCTATAATTATTAATGTGTAACTAATCCAGAACAAGACCAGTAGAAGTATTAATTCAATACCATTAAACATTGTAAAAAGGGCAACCGGAGGAATGGCACCTAGGAGCTCTATTATGGGGTATCGAATGCTGATTTTTTGATGACAGTAATTACATTTCCCTTTATTTAGGAGAAATCCAAAAACAGGGAATACATCCTTCAATGACAATTTATGTCTGCATTTTGGGCATTTAGACTGACCTCTAAAGGTAAATGTGAGCGCCGGTATAACCTGAAAGTGAACAACCTTTGGAAGTCGATGACTTATAACGGTGATTAATCCGCTCATTAAGAATGAAAATATAACAAAGAAGGTAAAAAAGAATGGGCTTTTTGAGAACTCAATAACCCACAAGAAAAGATTATCCAAGCAGGTCACCTATGCACTCATATCGCTTTCCTTGAGATACGAAATAGCATGTTGCACCTTCGTAAATGGTTATAGGGTATAGTTCTTGTTGAATCCTTCTTTGATACATAAAGGAGTAATCCATCAAGTGGATTTCAATAGGGTAGACATCTAAGTTAACAATCAAGTCATTCCCCACCGGTTTAACTCCCGATTTTGAAATGATAGAAAGTCTTTTTTCTGGAGACATATTGACAATGTCTATAAAAATAAGGCTTTGGCTTTCATTTTTAATCTTTAGATCATAATCACTTAAAGGGTTTGAAGATATAATAAGACTCTGTTCTTCTGGTATGGTTATTATAGGTTCAATGTCTAAATGGATATCCCGATTGATTTTCAATTTAAAGACTCTCAAGTTATGGAATTGGTACTGCAAACAGTGTATCATACAGTAACTATAGTTTAAATAATTAAAAGGAGATTAAAGTTGGTAAGTAAGAAAAATATAGGCCTGGCTTTCATGGTGGCTCTCACTCCATTAGGGGCTAGCGGATATGGCGATGTTTCATTTAAATTGAATGATTTAAATTATAAAACACACTCCGGAAAGGTTGAGTTTAATCCGTTTAAGAATGACAGTATCTCCCCGGCAATAGTTGACCTTGGATTAGAGTTTCAAATCATGGAGAAGCCTAAGTTTGGCGTCTTAATTAAGACTGAAGGCGAGATCAAGCCAAAAATGAATAATTCAGCCAATCTTATTTATCATGCCGTTAGACCGGCTCAAGTTGATGAGTTTTCATATCGATTATGTACGGAAAGGCCTTATAGAGATTCGGGCATTATCTGCTCCGAGCCGGCTTATGTATCATTTCAGATAGATACATTAACGGGTGAGCCGGGATTGATTCCATACAGGGTGCCAATGGCAAGCATAGCCTATCGCGTAGGAAGTCGTTCAAACCCTATTTTCGTTATGCCGGAATTAAAAAGTAAGATTTTTAAAGACATTACTTATCCACTTAGAATGATCTTAATAGATCAGCCTGAAAACGGTAAAATCGTTCAAAAGATTGACCCCAGAGCAGAAAAGAAAGGCTTGTCTTTTGGTGCAAGATATAGTTACGAGCCAAGAGACAGGCAAGGCTTTGAAGGGGATTCCTTTATTTATTATTATGTTGATTCTCGAAACAAGGTGGTAAGTGATAATTACAAGATACAGGTCAAAGCAGTTCCTTATAATGAAAGAACAGGTAGCTACATTTACAGCTTAAGCAGCGAAATGTCAAAACCAGTTGAAAGCCACATTGAATGGAGAGATGACAATAAGATTCTCGAAGAAATTGATTATTCTCACTTTCTTTTTAGTGAGAAAGAATTGAAGAACGGTAGGGGTTACTGAGTCAATAAGGGGGCTTCGATCTTGAAGTCCGTCTATTCCGAAAGAAGAGGGGATTGAATATCATCTGTAAGGGCATCACCCTGGAAGGTTGGGGATGTTTTTGCGTTAATTGTTTGAATAGACTTTCCATTCTCGGATATTTTTAGCTTTTCAATAACAACCTCCTCGTTAGAAACTGGGTAAATCATTTCAACAGTTTGTCCTTTGAAGTTTTTCAACCCAAAATAAGCGGATTGTTTATTTTTGAAAAAGAAGTATTTGTTGTTCTCGTCGATAATTTGAACATTTCTTGTGTTATTTTTTTTACTGGTCATTTTAAGCTCTAAAATTTTTGTAAGTTAGGCATTTTTCTTTCGAAGATTTTTGTCATTTTTTCATTTAGAGTAGCAGATGTAAAAGGCTTAACTATGTAACCATCCACGCCTGCCTGAGCCGCTTCAAGTATCTGGCTGCGCTTCTGCTCGGCTGTAATTAACATAAAAGGTAGATCTTTAATCAAAGGCTTATCAGAAGATCTTGTAAGCCTTAATAGCTCGATACCAGTTTTAATAGGCATATTCCAGTCGCTTATAATAAAATCATAGCTTCCGCCTTGAATCATTGGCCAAGCTGTATGACCATCGCCAGCCTCATCAATATTCTCGAATCCATTGTCCTTTAAAAGGTTTTTTACAATCCTTCTCATGGTTGCGAAGTCATCGACAACAAGAAACTTTATGTCTTTCCTTTTCATAAACTATAGAACCTTGCCCTGTTTTTGATACTGCTTCTTTATAGTTCTCATGACCTCATTTCTATTGGGGCCTATATTAAGTGTAGCAAGCGCATCAACCTGATCCGGGGTGGCGTATCCGTAAGAAGGGTGGTAAGGCATTCTTTTTGGTCCGGCTTTGATTTCAGAAAGTATTTCTTTTGCTTTTTCAGGGTCCCTTACTTTTACATCTTCAGAGCTCATCCATCTAGCTATAGTGGATGATGAGATTGAGAATTTCTGTGAAATTGCTCTTACACTATAAGCTGAGCTTTCGATCGCTTTTCGCCACTCTTCATTGTTATGATTATACATAGGATTTCTCTCTTTAATATGCTCTATTGTATATTAAACAATAATAGACACGCCTGCAACATTTTATTGCTAGAATACAATATATCTTATAAAATAAAGTTACTTTAAATTTTACTACGGAGTTGAAATAATGCGAGTTACTAACGGAAAACCTGGTAAAGGGTTTCGAAATCTTAAGAATGGAAGCCAGGGCGGGTTTACTTTGCTTGAACTGGCTGTTGTTGTGGCTATACTTGCTATATTGGCTGGAATAGCCATTCCTAAGCTAATGGACCGTCCCGATGAGGCAAGAGTCATGGCGGCCGAGATAGATATTAGGCAAATACAGTCAGCTTTAAAGCTTTATCGGTTAGACAATGGTCGATATCCCACGACTCAACAGGGGATTTCAGCTTTAGTTGAGAAGCCGGAAATTGAGCCAACACCTACTAACTGGAAATCCTATATGGAAGAGGTGCCAAGTGATCCTTGGGGGCAGCCATATTTATATCTATCCCCTGGTAATCATGGTGACTTTGATCTCTATTCAAAAATGGGCAACCTTTCAAGTGAGAACGAGGAAAACTGGGTAAGAAACTGGAAGCTTAGTCGATGATTATGAAAAGAGCTACTGATCCAAAGAAATTTCAAGGTGGATTTGCTTTGATTGAGGGTTTGGTATCTGTTTTGATTTTATCTGTAACAATAATTCCCTTGATTAATGGATTTGATTACTTGTTTGATAGAAACTCTAAAGCAGTGTCAAGTTTAAATTCTTATAAAGAGATAATGAACAGTATCCGATCCGCTCAGTCGACCGGGCATTTAGATAGCGCAGTAAGCTATCGTTCATTAATGATAGGTGAGGAGGCTTATAGATTGTATACCTTTTCTAATGGCGGGACAGGCATTGAAATTGTTATCAAATAATTTAGAAAATCAGCTCCTTAGGATTAGAAACTCAAATCAAAGAGGATTTACTTTAGCTGAGGTTTTGATATCTCTGCTTATTTTTTCAATTATTTCACTGGTTCTTTATACCATTGTTAATCAACAGATTGTCAAGGGTGTTGAGTCAATATCTCACAATGAACAGATTGACAATGAAGTTCATGAAGTGCTGGAGGATATTGAAAGGACGATGCTTAATCAAGTAAGAGGTGATGAGAGAATTGTTTTTGACCAGTTGTCAGGGTATGAATTTAATTATATTCAAAATAGCCATAAGAATAATAGCAGCCGCAAACTGGTCAAAGTGGCATACCGAGTTTCAAAAGAAGGTCTTGAGAAGGGAGTTGTTAGAGAGGGTTCTAATACTTATGACTGGGTGTTAATTCATAAAGGGGTGTCAAGCTTATTAATTGATTATAACCTGGGAGAGGGCGGCTTGTTTCTAGGGTACTATCGAGTGAAGTTAATACTTTCTGGCCAGGTATATGAGAGGGTTGTTCGTGGATTTAAGTAAGCAAGATATGATGGGTCAAAAAGGATTTGTTCTTGTGCAGGTTTTGGCTGTCATTGGGTTACTTTCATTCCTGTTCGTTTTGATGACCGAGAATCTCGATTCGATAACGGATGCTTCTGAAAAGGCTAGGCTTGAATTAGTTTCAGAGGCAGCGCATTACTCTTTTGAATCTATGGCTTTAAGGGAAATGCAAAGAGGGAGTCTTGAGAAATCAGTTTCTTTTGAAATAAATGACTCTATCGTTAATGGAAGTCTTTATAAGTCAGGGTTAAAGGTTAATATTAATAATGTCTTTTACAGCGACAATTGGAAGGAGTTGCTAAAAGGTCTTTCATCAACCCTCTCAGTCTCATCCTTATGGGTTGAGATGTTGTCAGAGTCACAGCCGGTACTTATTCCAGAGGAACTGATTTCCAGGGGATTCTTGTCTGAAAGAGATTTTAATCTTCTTGAGGCGTTTATAACTTCACTCCCATCAGAAACATCATTAGACCCATTTAGGGCTGATGACCTAATCATGAGGGTGGTTCTTGGTGATATTAATGCAGATAAGCTGGCTCTTGCAAAACTGGCTAACTCTGGTGGTTATTTCGGAGCGGATAAAGCTAAGGCTTTGTCCGCCCTTAGCGCTACTTTAGATTTTTCTGAGATTATGGAGGGATGGAAGTCGTTTTTCTTTATTGAGTCAGAGATTGATTATTTCTTTGTTTCTTCTAAGGTTTTAACGAGAGGGGAAGATGTCTCCTATCAAGAAGTTATTTATCAATACAAGCCTGATGAAAAAAGGTTTATTAGCTTAAAGGTAAGTCGTGAAAATTATTTCATCTAAGCTTTTTTTATTTAAGACCTCTTCTTTCGACTTTGCTGATAAGAAAAGCATTGAAAAAGCGGTTATTTTGGATTGGGTTTCAGGATCAAATGCGACCCTTTTTCCAAAAGAAGCCAGGGTTATCAGTATCGATGAAGGCGATATGCATGCCGTAGGGATGATTGGTCTTTTATCTACCAGGGGGTTTTTCAAATCTTGCGCTCCAGAGTATTCATTGCTACCAATGAATGATGATGGTGTTTTTTATTGGTCAGAATCCAATATTGATTCGAATTTAATTATTTATCGAAAGGGTTTGAAGGCAGGATGGGTAGATGCTTCCCAGTTTAAAAGTTTAGTAGATTCATTTAACGGTATTGAGTTTAAAGAGTCTAGTCTTCTCAGTCGTCCCGATAGTCGAGATCTCTTTGTTTTTAGAACTGAGCTTGGTACTGGTTTTTTGGCAGCCTTTTCTTTGTTCTCTTTTTTTCTGGCTGCTGTTGTGTCCTTGCTTCTCTTTTGGGGTGATCTAAATGAGATGAAATCAATAGAATCTAAAGCTGCACAGGAAAACAATAAGCTTTACTTTGAAGTTTTCCCAGGCGATAGAAAGATTGTCGATATGAAGTCTCAGGCTTCCTTTAACCTCAAGCTATATGATGAAGAAATGAGAGGTTCCGTTTTTTATAAGGGGTTATTAATTATGAAAGAGGTAGAGGCTCAGGGAATTGTAGTTAAAAGCTTTGAATATAGTGATGGTGTGTTTTCATTGGATCTGGATGAAAAAAACTATATAAAGGCTGGCAAAGCTGGCATTGATAGTAAATTTCCATATCTAAAAATACTGGGAGGCAAGCCATGAGCAGAAGAGAGCAGATATTACTGATAGTTTTTTTTGTATTCCTGTTTTCTTATGCTTTTTACATTTTTTCTGATTATTATTTATCTGAAAAAAGAAATCATGATTTATCCATGAGTAAGATATATGAAATTAGGTCGTTTTTACTTGATGCAAAAATTAAAATTAAGTCACCTGATAGCATTGAGGCTAAAGAAGTTTACACTTCGAGTTCACTCGGTGAGATTTTCTTTTATCTAGAGCTTCTAGAAAGATCTAAACATGAAATTGTTGAATTTAATATATTGTCGTCAGATAATCAACATTATAGATTGACAGTTAAAGCATTGGAGACTAATTATTAAAAATATAAAATTTGTCATTATTTTTGTTTTATCATCATCAATCCCTTTGTTTTTTTATTTTATGTTTGGCGGCATTGAATACAAGAAATATTCAGAATCAGAAAGCAAGGATGTGCCTGGTCATTACTTTGATTCAGGTGTTTATAGACTTTCAGATCAGTTATTTACGTCCTCATCATTTTCTGGCAAGGAAAGACTGGAAGTTGAGGTCACAGGCCGAATAAAACATAGCGGTGAAATAGTGTATGTTATAAGGTACAATGGAAAAACATACGCTGTAAAAGATAATGACGAATTAAATGGATTTTTGTTTAAGTATGAAGATGGTCATGCTTATTTGATAAATTCGGGAAATATATTATCTGTACAAGCTAAGGATGAGCCTTTTTCTTCTGAGTTAAAGCCTGACAAATCGATCAAAAATGGAGAGAAGGTGGTTTTAGATGACGCTGTTTACTCTAGTTTAAGAAACCCTGTAAATTTTCTTAGACATTTTGAGATTAAAATGGTTGGTAATAAAGGTCGAAATATTGGTTTTTATCTTAAAAGTAAAGGTGATTTAAAATTGTCAGATCTCGGGCTTTATGAGACGGATATGATTACTCATGTTAACGGGCGCCCTGTGCCAATAATATCCAGAAACCCATCTGAGGTGTTAAGTATTTTAAGGATGGACTCTTGGGATATTAAAATTTTGAGAGATTATGAAGTTTTAGATTTTATTTTAGAAATTAAGTGATTTAAGGGAATATATGAAGTGGTTTAGTTTTTTTGTTTTTTTCTCCATAACTTCAATACCTTATGCAAAAGGTGTGGAGATTGAGTTTAATGAGACACCCGTTCGAGAGGTGATTGAGGCATTTTCAAAGTTGACTGGAGAAACTTATCTAATTGATCCTGATGTTAATGGTGTGATCAACATTTCTTCAAAGACGGCCTCAAAATTCGAGAATCCAACCTTGCTTCTTGGTGAGGTGCTTGAGTCCCAGGGTTTAGAGTTGGTTGAGCTAAATGGGTTTTATCAAGTAAGACCGTCAAGAGTTCAAGGGCGACCTTTGTTATCGAACTCTACGATTGGCTCTCAAGGTTTAATTATGTTTAGCCATTACCTAAAGCACACCAAGCCAAGCTCTGTTATTCCTGTTCTTTCACCTGTTCTTGATCAGAAGCAAGGGGAGTCGCTTGTTGCTAACGACGCCTCCTCTGTCATTATTGGTCGAATTAAGAGAGGAAACGAGGCCTCTATAATTAAAGTTATAGAGCTTGTGGATAAGGAACTGATTACTCATTCAATCAATCTGGTCAATACATCTTCTTTTTCAGCATTGAAAGCACTTGAAGGTTTTGATTTAAAAGATGTGAACATATCGGAGGACGAAGCTGGAAATCGATTAGTAATTAATGGTGCACCGCATCAGGTTTCTCGAATTTCTTCTTTTTTGAATGAGTTTGACAGTGATTCTGAGAGGGATTCTGAGAGGCTAAGCGTTTACTCTTTAAATCATTCAAAGTCATCTGAGATGATTTTGGTGCTGAGGGAGATGCTTTCTCAGTCTATGCAAGAAAGGATAACTTTAAAAGAGGATAACCCATCAAATTCAATCGTTATTAATGCTAACTCAAAAGATAAAATCTCAGTTGAAAGCATTATTAGACAGCTTGACAAGGAGAAAGATCAAGTTGCGATCGAGGCCATTATTGTCGAAGTTTCAGATAGTCTATTTGAGCAGATAGGGGTTGATTGGGCTGCAGTAGGAAGTAATGGAGTGGGTTTTCTTAATTTATCCAATAATCTACCCTTGATATCGGGTTCTATCCAGCCATCTGATGTGCTTTCTGAGGCGCCAAGAGGTTTGACTGTTGGAGGGTCCAGCTTTGGTAATACTGGATGGGGTGCTCTTTTGAATGCACTTACCACGCATTCAGGTGCAAACATTCTATCTACTCCGCGTGTTATGACGATGGACAATCAGGAGGCTAGAATTGTTGTAGGTAGGGAAGTCCCTTTCCAGACAGGAAGTTTTTCAACCACAGCAGGCTCAGGCGTTAATCCTTTTACGACAATTGAAAGAAAGAGCGTGGGGGTTAAATTAAAGGTTAGACCTCAGGTTTCAAAAGGAGGAAAGATACTTCTTGATATAGATCAAGAGACGTCTGACGTACTGGACAGAGGGGATGCGGTTGATATAGAGACATCTATGCGACAAATCGTAACACGAGTAGTGGCTTCAGATGGCGAGGTGGTTGTTTTAGGAGGTTTAAAAAGCGAGAAAGAAACAGATATTAATAATAAGGTTCCGTTGCTTGGTGATATTCCTTGGGTAGGCGGGTTATTTAGATCAACAAGTGTTAAAACCGAAAAAGTTAACTTGATTGTTTTTATTCGACCTCAGATCATGAAAAGCGATCAAGACTCGACCTTATTTTCAAATAGAGAATTCAGTGATGCTAGTCGGTTTAGAAGTGATTATCCTTTCGGCGAAAACCGCAAAAGATCCTCCATTGAAGAGCTTGTCTCTGAAGATTTAAGTTTCTTAATGCGTCGTTATTCGAAGGATTCTGAATAATGTTTAAGATTGTTAATAACGCATTTGTTTATACAGGTGAATTTGATCATGTTGCCTATATGGATGCTTCATTGAAGCACGATTTAGGTGATCTTGCTATTGTCCAAGTGTCAAAGGATGAGTTTTTAGCCATGTCGCTTAATAATGACGGCGAGGCGACCGATGTTTCAAAGGATAGAGAAATCGGGAAGTTTGATAAAAGAGGTAGTTCTCTTTCCCCGGCGGTGGATACGGTTAATTCAATACTAAAATCTGCAATTTCTTCCAACGCATCAGATGTTCATATCGAACCTTTTGAAGATGAAACTGTCGTTAGAGCAAGGATTGATGGCGTTTTAAAAATAATAGACTCCTTTGACAGCAATCTTTCATTAATGGTTAGCTCACGAATTAAGATTATGTCTGGTCTTGATATTTCTGAAACTAGACTCCCTCAAGATGGAAGGATTTCGTTTGCTGTCGACGAAGGTAAGTTTGACCTTAGGGTTTCATTTATTCCGGTCTCATCGGGTGAACGTATAGTTATTCGAATTCTGGATAAGCGATCTGAAAAGCTTTCGATTGATGGGCTAGGAATGCCGGAGAAAGTAAAGTCCATATATCGTGATTTTTTGGCTAAAAAGCATGGCGTTGTTATTTTAAGCGGCCCCACTGGATCAGGAAAAACAACAACGCTTTATGCTGGAATTGAACATGTTAAGGATGAAGGTCTTAACATTATGACGATTGAAGATCCGGTTGAGTATGACTTAAAGGGGATTTCTCAAACTCAAGTTAACGAGAAAGTAGGAATGACTTTTTCTTCAGGCCTTAGATCTATATTAAGGCAGGATCCAGATGTGCTAATGATAGGTGAGATCAGGGACCCTGAGACGGCTAAGATAGCAATTCAGTCCTCACTAACGGGCCACCTTGTTCTTACGACGCTTCATACTAATACATCAGCTGGTTCTGTTGCCAGACTGGTTGATATGGGGCTTGATCCTGTTTTGATTAGCGCCAGTATTAGCGGGGTTATCTCTCAGAGGCTTTTAAGGGTTTTGTGTAAGGAATGTAAGGAAGAGGTTGACCTTGAAGATTATGAGAGAGAGTTTTCCGGAGGTCTTAAGAGGGCATTCAAGGCGTGCGGATGCAAGTCTTGTAATGGAACAGGATACAAAGGACAGGCTCCAATCTATGAAGTACTGATTATTGACTCTAATATTAAAAAGCTGATCCATCAAAAAGCAAGTGAAGAAGATTTATTTGATTCGATTGTAGAGAAGGGTTTAACGCTAAAAGGATCAGCTCTTTCTCTGGTTAAATCTGGCCATACCTCAATTGATGAAGTCTTAAGGGGAATTGGTTTTGACTAATTATAATTTGAAAGTTTTTTATGAAGGAAGAGAACAGGTATTTAATGTTTTAGCCAAAGATAAGAGTGAGGCTTATGTAATTGGAAAATCTAGATATGGCGTAGTTATCAGTGTTTCTAAAAACTATTTATCTATCAGGCCCGCACTTAAGAATGAAGAGTTTTTATTGTTTCTGTCTCAAGTCAGTCTTTTTATTGATAGTGGGTCAACGATTGATTTTGCGATTAAGTCGATCCAAAAGAGCTTGAAAAGTAAATCATTAATATCTTTTTCCAAGACTGTATATGAAAATTTGTCAGAAGGCTTTAGCTTTCATGATTCTATTTTAAAAAGCGGCTTCAGGGTTAATCAAAAGCTGCTGTCAATGATAAAAGCAGCTGAAGAAAGTGGAAATTTTTCTTCAGTGATTAACCATTCCGTTTCCATGATGGAAGATGAGAGACTAGTCGTGAAAAAAATGATTCATGCTCTTTACTATCCGCTTTTTATGATCAGTATTTCACTACTGATGCTTGTTTTAATGGTCATTTATCTTGTGCCAAAGATGTCAGAAAGTTTATCAAAGAATGGAAGAGAGTTGCCAGCCATCACTGAGTGGGTCTTGAGTTTCTCTAGTTTTATTTCAAGCAAGGGTTACTTGATTATCACCTTAGTCATGTTGATTATCTTTACTCATTACTTGGCTCTATCCTGGTCTTTAAAGTATAGGGAGTTTACTGGGAGACTGGTGTTTTCGACTCCTTACGTTGGTCCTCTTCTTTACAGCTACTTTTCCTCTAGGTGGTTTAGATTTGTTTCTGTTTCGGTTGGTAGTGGGACAAGTATTGTTGATGCTGTTCGATCCTCATCTGGGGTAAGTAGGAGTTACTTTGTTTCAAGAGTGATAGAAAGGATTTTTGAGAGTTTAGAGAGGGGTGACTCTATAAGTGGCTCAATGAGCAAGGAGTCTTTTTTTAGCCATATTGATTTAGGGCTTGTTGAAGCGGCCGAAAGGACAGCGAACGTAGAGAAGGTTTTCTACAGGATTGGGAAACAACATGAGAAAGACATGGAGGAAAGGATTAAAGCCTTTATGAGTCTTTTTGAGCCTGTCTTGATTTTATTTGTTGGTGGCTTGGTTCTTCTTGTGATTTTATCGATCATGCTTCCGATGTTAGACATGTCTAGCTTATAATTCTTATATATTAATTTTTGTTTTTAATATATAATTTTTTTAATTTTTTATGTGAGGTTTTTATATTATGAAAAAGTTTAACTTTATATTTATTTGGGTGTTCTTATTATTATCTCTTTCTGGGTGTGCATCAAATCCAATGGGCTTAAGTGACTCAGAGTGGAGCCTATTAAGTACTGAAGAAAAGATTCAAGCCAGAAAGCAGCAAGCTGAAATTGACTTGGCAAAAGAAATTGAAAGAAATGAGAGGCTTAGAATTCAGAAAGAAGCTGAATTGAGAGAAATTGAGATAATGAACGCTAGACGAGACAGTGCATCCTTTGGTGAGCGTGTCCAGTGTGTGCTTAGAGGGGTTTATCGAGATTATCAAATTGAACCAACGCCACTGGACATGGTTATAGGCATGTGGGACAGTTCTGACATGTTCTATAAGCGAAACTCTTCCGTATTAAATGCTGGAGAGGTTTATGGTTTTTTTGATGGGCAAACTGTTTCTATATGCTCTATAAAGGACACCTCCCTTTCAAGAAGTAACTGTTCAAATATTGTTGGGACAACGCGTGATTATAAGAAAGGCTTAAATCAGGCCTTTTCTATTAGAAATATTAGTGGAAGAGCCTATTGCACATTGACTTATAATCGACATTCAAGATAGGTTTGAATAAGTTAAGCTGTTCCAAGATGCTATAATGTTCATTATTAAGTTTTTAAAGTGAACATGAAAAAATGCTGAATTCCCTTTTTAAAGTGGCAGACAATCTGTTTTACAAAAATACGAAAGGTATGAATACAGGCATTGCTCTTAGCTTGGGGGCTGCTGCCGTTATGGGCCCGGCCGTTTATCCTTTTGTTGCATTTGGAGCTTCTTTTTTCGTATTAGGCAAAACGATTTACTCCGATTACAGAGAAAATAGTCAGTCACCTGCAATTAGCTTATACCGTAAGAAGGAATTATTAAAAGAGCGTCAGAAGCTTAGAAATGAAAAGACAGAGGATACTCCTTTGGAAAGAAGTAGGTTTAAATTTACAACCCTTTCAGGAAAAGCCTTTCCCGATACTGGCTGTCAGTCACTAGGGGGAAATAGAGAGCCAAAGGCTTTAATGAAAGATCAGGGGAGTACTTCCGATAAAGATACTGACATAAAATCTTGTCCTGGCTTGGATTACCTTCCTGATGCCGATTTAAGCAATCAAAGCAACCAGACTAACTAAGCCAAGCTAGCCTTTTAAGTAATGCTTTAGAAGTTTCCAAGCATTTGACCGCTTATTGTTCTGACTTGGTTTGACTCTCTTTTTCGCTTAAGCATGCTTGGTATAGAGTTTATTTCACTTTTATAAATCTTCTCTTTCATTTCAATAAATTGAGCATCCTGCTCTTCTTTTATAATGGCCTGCCTTCTTAAAGCAGCTCTGTTTTCAGGTTTTGATTCATACACTTCTAGTATTTTTCCTGCAAAATCAATAGCTTCCTGACTAAGCTTGGACCGCATGTATTCTGGATAGGCTTGAGTTCCTATGAGGTTTAAGGCATCCTCTGCTGTTGTTTTAAGTGGGCTGAATAGATAGTTATCAAAAGCAAATTGACGAAGTTCCTTCATGATCTCAAAGTCACTTAATAATACCTTTACAAGACTTTCATACCACTCTTTTTGACCACCCTTGAAGTCGTCCTTATGGATGTAGGTTCTCGCTGTAATGGCAATATCAGCCACAGGAGGAACGACCTCCATGTAAGCCATGCCTCTAGATTCTTTTGCTGAGATTCCGAAAATTCTGGCATCATCTATCAGCTTATCACCCCTTATGACGGCGCTAAAGTACCCGCCATCCCCCATAATTAATCCATCTTTTGTTGGAATGAGTATGTCTTGATTTTTGAAGTCATTTTCGCAAAGGTCAAATACGGCGTTCATAATTGCAGTCATTACAATGCTTTGCTTGGCCATTTCAATGATTTCATTTTCTGTCTGAGCAAATGATCTTTCGATAAAGCGCTCAAATACATGTGGCTTGAATTGGACGTGCATTTCATTCAATTCAGTGGCCACTAGGTTTTTCTTGATAAAGTATCCAGTCGAAAAGAATTTGTAGCTTCCAGGGCTGTATCTCATTTTTTGCATTGATAGAGTTCGGCCAACATAAGAACCTCGCTTTCTATCATCTTGGAGGTTGAGGTTTTCACTAAAAAGAGTTCGGCCAGTTAGATGGACTTTGCTTTCAGTTTCCTTGATTCTCTTAGTGTTTTTTTCTACGTTTGAACTAAGGTTTCTATGAATGTTAAACAAATCGTTTGGTCGCCTTTTCTTTGAAAGAATTTCTGAATCCCTTTCAAATTCTAGGAATAATTTAGTGCTCATTTGCTATGCCTTATATGATATACATCGTAGAATTATTTTAACACAACTGCATAGCTATTCATTATTCATGATATAAAAAGTTCTTGGGGGAGGGTTGGCAAGGATTTAGCTATAAGAAGAGGTTTTATACACTAGTATCAGCCTTTCCTCTGCATGATTTCATAACTATTGGTTATCAATAGATCTTAATAAATTATTGAAAAAGGATTCATTAATTTACCTTTTAATTTCTTCGGTATATAATCATATCTAGTATTATATGTAATTCATTATAAAATAAGGTACGTCTGCCATGAGTGATAATTTAAATGAAAGTAATGATAATAAAGTCAAATCTTCATTATTTGGTGCACTAAGAGATAAAGCGGATTCCATCATGAAAAGTGATGAATTCGGTAGCGCTTTAAAAAAGATTTCAGGTGTAGCTAACGATTTAAATGATAGAGTTAAAAGCTTTGATACAGAAGATAATCGTGAGAAATTAAGTATCGCAAAAAACAAAGGATTGACTCAGATTGAAAATATGAAAGAAAAGGTAAAGGGATTTATAGAGGAAAGAGCTAGCAAGTCAAGGTTAAGCAAAGATAAAACCCTTCAAGAAGACTCAGAGGAGGAGGGTAAGAATCATAAATATTAATATTCTTGACTTTCATTATCGTTTTTTTTGTAAATTTAAGTTAAGGTTGATTGTTTAGTCTTAGTCAGATATTATTGTTTTTGTTACCTTGATTATTTTATAAATTATGGAGAAGAAAATGGGTATTTTAACAGCGGAACAAAAGCTAAGAGAAACGAATCGAGAAATAAGAAGGCTTCAGCGAGAAGCTAAAAAGCTCGAAGAAATGCAGCAGGTTAAACTTAATGCTCGATCAGAAGAGATTAAAGATTTAAAAGCTAAGATTATAACGGTTGCCAATGAGACTAATAATACACCAGCAATGGTTATTGAAGCGCTTCAGAGAGCTTTTTCTAAGAGCTTCCAGTCAAGCGGGTCGCCAGTAAGAAAGGCAAAACAAAAGTATTATAATCCTGCTGATCCATCTCAGACTTGGTCTGGAAGAGGTCGTAACCCTAAGTGGGTTGATGAATATCTTAAGAAGAACAAAGGTAAGGATTTACCTCTAATTGACGGTATGAGCGAATAGATAGAATAACTAGCTCGATCTATTCGGTTTTTTGTGTCACTGAAACCCTTTCTTTTTAAAAAAGAAGGGGTTTTTCGATTCAGCCTGGATTATATGGATCGTATGGTAAAATATTGTGTATCAATAGTTATAAAGCTGAATTTAAAAAATGGAATCAAGTAAAGAGAAAACCCAAGAGTTAATTAGGTTAATGCCTGCCAACAGCTGGACAGAAAATATTTCAAAAAAGGCGTTAGGTCTGATTTGCGGCGGGGCAAACGTGAATGCGAAAGATAAGTGGAACAGGACTGCTCTCATGCTTTATGCGGTTAAAGGCAGTGTTAATAGCGTTAAATCCTTATTGGCCGTGGAAGGGGTTATCAACTTATTGAGGCGAAGATCATGGAGCTTCAGGAAGGCTTGGCGCCCTTTGGTCTAAAGCAGTAATGGTGTGTTTATTGATGGGGCTGATAATTGCAAGGTTTATATTGAGAGGCAAAATTTTTACCTTTTCTTGAATACCGAACAATTTGAGCGATATTCAAACATGGCTGTCGCAAGCCAAATTGACGATAAAGAGATTGGATTTTCAAGACATGTCAAACATGAAAGAGGAATAGGTATGAGCAATGGTAAGCAGGACAAACAAGAATCACCACTAAGTCTTATTGGTATATTTAAGCGTGCCCTGTCAAATACCGGGTTTGCATCTGGCAATAACGCGCTAACTCTCGATAATAACGTGACAACTCCTGTGGTTGATGCGAGCAAAGCTGAGGTCAATATACTGCATGGATATAAGGTGCATGAAATTCTGCCAATTGACCCGCATAACAAGCGAAGTTAAACAAGCTAGATTTGATTTCAAGCTAGATGTCATGATGAATGATTACGACTATGGTTCGGTTAATGTCATTGGGGCGCCTTACTCGGTGACAGTTGATGGACAAGCGTTTTATGCAAAAGAGTTTGGAGCCTTGCCTGCTAAAGAATATAATGCCCTTATGAGCGCAGTGGCGGAGATAAAGCTGGACGCTTCGCAAGGTAATGGGCCTTATTCGCACAAGCATGTTCATGAAAGTGAATGGATGTCTACGTTTGGGAGTTAAGAGATAAAATTCTTCCCGCCTTTCAGGGCGGGAGGATGTCAACGCCCCCTCAGTCTTTCAATCCTATCTTCAAGAGGTGGATGAGTAGAGAATAAAGTCTTTCCTTTTTGTCCAAAAATAAAGGCATGAGAAAATTCATCGGATGCGGAGCTGATGATCTTAGTTGAGTTATGACCATTTTTTATTTTTTCCAATGCGCTAATAAGACCGGTTGGATTTCTTGTAAATTGAACCGCGCTTGCATCAGCCAGGTACTCTCTCTGTCTGGAAATAGCAAGCTTAAGCAGTTTTCCGAAGATACTCAATATCCAGCCAATTAAAGCAAGGACTGCGGCAAGACCAAGAGCTCCCCATCTTGCTCGACTGTCTGAGCCGCTTGAATAGACTGAAAAATACCACAACCATTTAGCGGCAAAGATAAGCATAAAAAAGCCAAATATAAGCGCGGCGACTCTCATGCTTAATTTTATATCCTGGTTTGTGATATGCGCCATTTCGTGGGCGACGACTGCTGACATCTCTTCACGATTAAAGGCGTCCAATGCGCCACTTGTGACCGCAATAACGGCATCACTTGGTTTTTTGCCGGCTGCAAAAGCATTAATGGCATGATCAGGTATTAGGAATACACCAGGCATAGGTTGGCCGGATGCAACACTCATTTCATTGACAATGTTTAGCAGTTGTCTTTCCTTGTCCGATAAATCGCTACCTAAAGATAGCTCCTCACCATCGAAGGCTAGGGCGACATTTCGCCCATTAGATGTTTTGAAAAATCCGTAAGCCGTACCTATTAAGACGAGTGGCGGGATAATTAGACTCGATGCAATGAGGCTTGTTAATCCGAAGTCTTGAATATTAATTTCGCTTGATGCGAATATCCAGAAATTTATCCCTTTTAAATGTGTGTAGTTTTGATAATCTAAGAATGAAAGGCTTGTGTAGATAATAAAACCTAAGAATACGGTTGAAAGAATCGTTAGTGCAATAAATATTGATACAAGCTTAAATGTATTATTTCTAGCTTTGTCTTGATGTTCCCTGAAATTCATATATTTCTCAAAATAAAAATTAATATAAAAAAAGAGGCTTTTAGACCTCTTTTTGATACTGCCTAGAAGCTAACTTCTGGCCCCTTCATCAAGGTAGAACGATCTTCTTCGTACACAAGAGATTGGGCATCTTCTGAAAACCCTAGAATGGACGCAAAGATAATCGGGGGAAAGGTTTTCTTGTATTCGTTAAATTGCTGAATACTGTCGTTATAAGCCTGTCTTGCATAAGCAATCTTGTTTTCAACTGTTGTCATTTCCTCGCTCAACTGTCGCATATTTTGATCAGCTTTAAGCTCAGGGTAAGCCTCAACTCTTAGATTGAATCCATTCATCGCTTCACCAAAAACCGCTTCTGCGCCTGCTAAAGCTTTAATGGCCGTCGTATCACCGGGCTTTAGTGCCGCTGCTTTTTGAGCGGATTCCAATCCGGATCGGGCTTCGGTGACTTTTTGAAAGGTTTCAGCTTCATGAGTCATATAAGCTTTCGCTGAGCTAATTAGCTTTGGGATTAAGTCAAGCCTTAACTTTAGATGAACGTCAATTTGCTGGAAGCTGTTTTCAAAATAAGTCTTAAGTCTGACTAATTTGTTATAGACAGCTATTGAATAAATAACCAGCAAAACAAAAAATCCAATCGCAATATAAATCTCCATCTAGGCATCTCCTGTAGTTATTTTAGTGTTGTTGTACGTTATACATAATATCATGTGGTTGCTGACTTTATAAAGATATTTTATTGTTTTTTATAAGAATTATTTTCTTAGGCCCGCCTAAGGATTGACTTGGTCTTTGCCTGAATGTTAAGCATTCTCACATGTCTTTGATAATTAAGTTAATACTATAGTTATCAACAGGTTTTTATACAGGAAATGTGTGTATTTTTTTTGATTTATTCAGCTTATAAGCGAGTCACGCTACTGTATAATGTACAGCATTGAAAGTAAATGGCTTATATAGGGCGAACTCATGAATTACGACAAGGATAAAATTTCAAATCTTTTAAGAGCCGAAATCGAAAAAGTTTTAGATTTAAGTGACAAAGAGATACTGAAAGTAAGGGCTGATGATTTTGGCCCCTTGGTGACGCTATCTTTGCAAGGGGCATGGAGTGGTGCCCAACATGGGGCAGCTTCAGCTTTAATTGCTCGTTACGCTGAGCATCTTGAGATAAATAGCGAGTTAGTTGATTTTTTTATTGATAGCTCAAATGACGCTCTTCCGGATTATTTTTCGGACTGGTTTGTTCCTTACGACCTTGCTACAACCTCTGAATATGGCAACACTATGAGACTTGGAGTCAAGCCTGGTTTTGCCATTATTTCAATTAGAAAACAATCAAAAAATATTGAAAGGATTGCATCAAGACTTCTTGAAAGGCTGGCTAGCAAGACAAACTCCTTTAATCATGTCTATTCATCACTGCCTATTTTTGAAGTAAAGATTACGCCTAAAACTTCAAGGCTTCTTAAGGATATGACGGCTATTGTTGAGGCGGATAATCCGGTAATTGATGCCTTGTCTATTACACCTCATGAAGGGTTTGGGTTTGAGCAAACAAGGGAAGGATTGAATATGGTTGGCAAAAAGGATAAACGCATCCTTTTAGACCCTTCTTCTGGCTTGATTCACTTTTACTTTCCTTACCATGAAAAAGTTCTTGAAACGGTAAAAAGATTGCCGTTTTCCAAGTTTAACAATCCAGAAGAAGGTGTGCCTTACTGGAGCGTTATTCCGGCTAGAGTGAGTCGTTCTGATATTGAACTTATAGTGGATCGTTTTGATTTTTATGTTGAACCTCTTTTCTTTGAGAAGTCTCAACTAGTTGACAATATTCCTTCAGCCCTGGCTTCTTTCTTTGAAAGGATCAATATTGAGCTTAATCAAAATTCTTTAAGCATATCTTACCCTCATGGAGATATTGGGGTTTTAAAGCTTAGGGAGGTGCTTGATGCCTATTCCATGAGGCTTATTGAGCTGGATGAAGAAACGGTTTCTCTGAAGGCTCACATCAACTCTTTCACATTAAAATCGTTGAAGAAAATGGCTATTCTAATGAAGGGCTATGGACTAAATGAGGATAGCGTTAAAGTTTTGCGAGATCTTTACAGGGAAAGAAAGATTACTGAAGAGCATGAGAATGAAAGGATAAAGCTAAGCTATGCAATTAAGATTGACCCTGATACCGTTTCAATTCCTTCTTTAAATAAAGCCGCTGGTGAGCTTTCGAATTATCAGTTAATTCCCCTTAAGTATTGTGAAGATCGTAATGCAATATTGATAGCGGATGATCAGGGCGTTGGAAAAACATTGGAGGCAATAAGTCTAATTGAAGATAAGAAGGCTTATCCTGCTTTAATCAATTGTTTGGCGGTATCTAAACATAACTGGGCTAAAGAGATAGTTGGTAATGATTATGCAGAAGGTTGGCTTGAGGATAAAAAAGTTTACGTTATCGAGAGTACAAAAGATGAGATTCCGGATGATGTTGACATTGTAATTGTTAATTATGATCTATTGTCTCGAGATGAAGTCTTTGAAAAGCTGAAAAACAAGAAGTTTAAAGGGGTTGTTAATGATGAGTCTCACTGCATTAAGGAGGAGGCTTCCAAGCGAACGATTGCGGCTTCATTTCTGACGAAAGAAGCTGAGCTAAAAATACTTCTATCAGGCACCCCCATGATATCAAAACCTAAGGAGTTGATTCCTCAGCTTGAGGCTCTAGGTGTTATGGATAGTGTTTTTGGTGGCCGTGATTCTTACATTGCACGTTATTGTGATCCTCAGATGATGAAGATGGGGCAAAGAAAAATATTTGATTATAACGGTGCCACTAATCTTGATGAACTGGGTGAAATGCTTCGTGCTCATGTCATGGTTAGGCGAATGAAAGAAGATGTAATGCATGAGATGCCGCCAAAGGTTCGCCAAGAGATTGACGTTAAGATTGATAATCGTAAGGTCTATAGCGCGGTTGAGAAAAACTATATTTCAGCCGTAGAAGAATTAATTAGAGAAGATGAGACATTCAACAGAATGTATAAATCTCTAAAGAAAAAGGATGAGAAGAAAGCTTTCATTTCGGAATACATGGCAAGGTACATGAAAAGCTTTGTTGATGAAAATGGCAAAGAGTCGAAATCAAAAGCGGTCGTTCTTAGATCACAACTTAAGCAATTGGCCGGAGAAGGTAAGATCAAACAGGTGGCTGAGTTTGCAAAAAACATCCTTGAGACGGGTAATAAGGTTGTTTTATTTGCAACCCATAAAAACTCTCAGGCTTTGCTGATGGAAGATTTAAAAGAATATAAACCTCTTCACATCCTTAGTAGTGATACGTCATCAGTTGGGCGCCAGAAGACGGTTGATGATTTTCAGAACGATCCTGACAAACTGCTTATGGTTTGCTCTTTAAAGGCTGCAAACACATCAATAACACTTACGGCAGGCTCTATAGCCTTGTTTCCTGAAATACCAGAAAGTTATTCAGATCTTGATCAAGCGGAGGACCGGTTCCATCGCAGAGGGCAAGAAGATACGGTTAACTCTTATTTGTTTGTAGATAGAGATACTGTTGACTCTGAACTAATGAAAAACATGTTTGGTAAAGAGCTTAAACAAGGTGTCTTAATGAACGATGAAAGAGATGATGAAGACTGCATTATGCGAGTGAGCTAGCTGGTAGCTTAGTCTGGATTGTGGCTTTGTATTTAATAGGATTAGAGTGAGGTTAGGGCGTGAATAGGTATATTGAAACTAAAGGGATGGTTCATTTTACCGAAGACCAGGTTCGCCTGATTGAAGGTCTTGAGCCAAAGAATGGGCATTTTTTATCACCTGTTCAGAACGATGGCAAGCCTTATGAGTTTTATATCAAGGTTTACACCGGTAATGAGGAAGTCATGGGCTCTGTTATTGATAAGAGGGGCTTTGAAATATTCTCTTTGAGCAAAGATGATCTCAATAGCCTTGTTGAACATGAAGAAGTGGTTGAATTTTCCAATAATGGTGTTCGCTTTCGATTATTGCCGAGTGTTTATAATTTAACGACCGGGAATCTGGATTGTTTTACGCTGGAAGATGAGAAAATTGCAATAAACTGGAGTAAAGGCACTCAGCGATTACTTAAAAGACATGATGAGTTTTATGAGGGTGAAGAGCGTTTTTTTATAACACCCTCAGAAAAGTTCTCATTCCTAAGTGAGTATCTTGAGGTTTACGGAAACTCTGAAGTTTTATCTATTGGCGCTACTGATATGAAGAAAAGCGACATCAATACGGCGCTTTCGCTTGTTGCAGAGGTGATGTCTTTTGACGGCAAAAAGGCTAAGGAGTTTTATGACAAGTACTTCCCTGAGGAGTATGACCCAGGATCTGTTTTGTTGATCGACTTAAATCTTTCTGATATAAAACCTTATGAGGGGGCTAGTTCTCCTATGGTTTTTTTTGACACGCTAAGTGATTACTTTAACAACACGCTGGAATGGACGGCTTATCATGAAGTTTTTGAAGAGATTGAGATGGACAGGGCGACTGAAAGGGAAAGTAAAGCTCTCATGGCTCTTTTAGATGACAAAGCTTTTAGGCTCTTTAATAAGGCTAACTTTACTGATGGGATTGACACCTCCGAGCTATTGGATAAATATAGAAATTCTGAAGCATATGATGATCTTGAGTATGACCACGAAGTCAGCTCTTTAGACGATAACGAACATTGGTATAAGGATAGGGAGTCACAAGAAGGTCTGTCTATCATGGCTCAAATTCTTGTCGATGAAGGTCTTGTATCAGGGCAAGATATGAGGGTTTTGTTATCGGGCGAGAGTGAGTTTATAACAGCTAATGACGCTGACTTTATAAAGTCATGCATTGACTCCATGTTTAATAAATTAGGGGATGCATTCTTTGAAACACCAGGTCTTGAAGAATTTATGACTGATTATTCGGGAATGATTTCTGAAAGATTGAAATTATCACTATACAGAGATGGTCTATCTAGTGATTTGAGAGAAGCCTTAAAGCCTTGATTTAGGCTTTAAGGTTTTTTTCTGCTTATTTACATGGTTGAGTTAAAAAGAATAGGCAGAATTTCTTCTTCGTCTAATTTAATGACGATACCGGTACCCTCATTATAGTATGAGTTGGTCGCATTATTTGCGATTGAAATGACAAAGTTTTTTGCACGAGGATTGGATTGCCCGATCGCTTCAAACAGAGATGATGAGATTCCAATACTGGTATTTAAAGACAAGCCTGAAAATACTTCTGAAAGGTCAGGGTAATGGCGATCCTCTAGTTTGGCGGAAAATTTTACTTCGTCACTCACTTCGACTTTACTGTTGTTCTTGGCTGTATCAAGAGCCAAGGACACGTTAAGGTTTGAGCCCTTTAAAATATTGATAACCTTAACTTCATCAAGCTTATTTTCCATTTCATCTAAGGCAGAATTTAATGATTCTGAGTTGAAATTTTCAATATACTTACCCTTGGTTTCCAGGTTGAGGCTAAAGCCTTTAATAATCTCAAAGCTCTTAAGATCAGGGGTTTTTCCTTTTAGATCTATATCAAAGAAAAACCCATCTTCTGGGTTGTTGAGCATGGCTGATTTTATAACCGGCGACCCTAACTTTAATTCCCCGGTCGGGCCATTAACTTCCAAGTCTTTCATTTTAGCTTCTACTGAACTATCAATAGTTAGCCCTTTCACCGTATTAAGCTGATTGATATAGTAGGTCATCTTTATGTCTGAAGCGGAAATGCTCTCATCATGTACGGTCCAGTCAATGCTAGGCAGGGAGGTTTTAAGGTCAATATTGTAGTCAAGATCATTTTTCTTTTGAACTTGGATGTATGTCTTTACATCAGAAAACTCAAATTTTCCATCACTAAGTTTTTCACTCTGAATTGTTGCGCCCTTCAGTTCAATATTGGCTCTCATTTTTCCAGATCTAAAAAGGCTTTTAGCAACCAGAAAATCAGGATCAGAGCCCCATGTCTCTTTTATAAATGATTGAGCTTCATTGCTCATTTTTTCAGTATCTAGACGTGATGTCACTTTTCCAGAGATTGAAACTTCATTGGAAAGCGGCAAAGTGAAAATCTTTCCTTGATAGTTAATCACCAGTTCCATTTCTGAATGGCCGGTTACTAAGTTTTTTCGCTCGTAGGTTGGATTTAAAATCTTGTATTGAATTTCATTACCTGCAAGCTCCTTAAATTCGGGGCTTCCCAACTCTGATGTGAGTTTGGCGGCCTCGGTGTGTGCATAATCGCTATAAATGAACGGCGATCCTGCAATAACTAAAGCTAAGGCTATTCCTGTTGCAAGTTTCTTTTTTCTTGAAAATGATGTATTTTCTTCTTTGGCGCTCTGAACTTCTTCTTGAATATCTGACATTTATTAATCCTTTTTTTCATTAAAAACATTATATTTCGAATGCTATATTATATTAAAGTTTAGTTTTACTCAAGAGATAGCGTGCAATCGGTATGGTAAAATATACATAATGAAGAAAACTAGAGGATTTTTGAGATGAGCCAGTCCTTGGAAGAGTTTAGAGAAGATATTACAAAATTAAGCCATTGGTACATGATGAAGGCTTTAAGTCGAATCGATCTAGTAGGCTCGAAGTTTGAGGGCAAGCTTGGCATTGTGTCGAACAGTGAAAATAAAGTAGTAGCCGAAGGAGTGCTCGTCGATGACGGCGAGCCTGATTTTCAATCCGATCCACGAGAGGTTGAGATTGAATTTTATTTAACACTTGGTGTTATTGATAGGGTTATCGTTCGTGATAAAGAACTTGGCTTTGAATACGGTGTGGCTTCAGATATAGGGGATGTAAAATTTGAACACATCCTTGACCAGGCTTTTGTGGTCGGGAAGTATCATACTGGTAAAGGCTTGGCTTATCTTGGGTCAGTAGATAACAACCCACTTTGGGCTATTTGGCATGCCGCTAACGAGCTTGATAATGGCGGCCTAGTAGGCTTTTTCCAGCCTGACGGGGTCAGAGGAATGATTAGTTATGCCTACATGAACGGCGTAGGAGAGAGTCCGGGTTTTAATATTCAGGATGTGCCCGTGGTAGTCAGATCTAGCAAGGAGTCCTTGGAAGGTCTTCATTGCACACAGGCCAGCGCAAGAAAAGATTATATGAATGAGATTTCATCGGATGGAGAAATGGAGACCGAGAGTGAAAATAGGCCATAGTATTTTAGAGTCTCAATTAGATAGCAGAGAGAATGACTGGCGCGAGCCTTTTTGCATTTCTTTTTTGAGTCAACATCTTCCAAGCTATATTCTGGGTTTGAACTTTAATTCTAGCCTGGAAGGGCCGGTTTTTTCTGTTGATGATAAAGAGTTTGAACGAGAGCTAAGCAAGCCAGCGTCATGCCCAATACTAAAAAATGCGGCCGAGTATGTCATTGATGAAGATACTGTTGACCTGGAAGAAATTCAAAATATTATCAACGATTCTGTTTTGGATTTACTGAAAGATAACCCTTCTTTAAGTTCTGCGTTTAACTACCTTAAAGACCAGGGTCGCAATGTTACGATTTCTCGATTTGATAACTCAAGAATGGAATACTTAGAGCGAAGAGTTCAAAATTTAGCGAAAGTTGAAGTAAGTATGGATACATTTTTAACTTTAATTGACCGGTTGATTGATCATAATGACTCTGACTTTGCACAGCGCTTGGCCAATGAAATTGGAAGTAGGGAGCTTAGATCGGCTGTTGAACAGAAGACTATTGAGAGATATAAAACACATTTGGATGAAGTTTTCTATATTGATGAGATGTACAACAAGCCTTTGCAGGATGAAAATGAATTCAGAACAGGAATGGCTTGACGGTCTTTTCAATTTACTATATATTGTACAGATAAACAAAAAGACCTCATTTGATTGAGGTCTTTTTTTTCAATTTAAATTTATAATTATATTTGTGTGAAATTTTATGAAAAAAGAAAAAACAGCGACAAGAAGATTGGGCTCAACAAAGCTTGGCCACTTAACTCCACGATCGGCCTTGATCAAAAATTCAAAAGGTGAAAAACTTCAAGTTAATAATAACGCAAGGCTTAACTTATCCTCGTTCTCAGATTCCTTAAAGAATCTAGGGTCACTTAGTCAGATTGTTTTTTAATGAGGTGATGCGTGGTTTCTCGATTACTAGAAGATAGAATAGCTCTTAGAAAAGAAAGAATATCTGAGCTTGAGTCTTCCTTAGCGATTCTTATTCCAAAGGCAGTGGATGCTGAAGTTTATCTTTTCGGTTCCCTGGCGAGAGGAGACTTCAATAGCTTTTCTGATATTGATCTTTGCTTTAGTTGCAATAACCGGTCTGATAAAGACTTTTTTTTGAAGCTGATTAAATCAATCAGGTCTGACAAGGTTTTCGTGGAAAAAGGCCTTTTAGAGAGTTCTAATCAGCCATTGCTTAAAAATATTCGAAGAGACAGGATTAAGGTTTGGCCGCTTTTTGATTAAGAGCATATTCCTTGGTAAGCAAAGCGGCTTCTTTTAAGGCTCTTAAGTAAGCCTCCTGTCTTTCGGCCATGATCATCATGTTAATGGTCGTTCTAGCCTCAAGATAATCAGATTCTTGCTCGCTTGATCCGTCATAATCACCTATCAATAGGAGGTTTGAGCCTTTGATGATTTCAATTTTTATCCCGGCATGATCTAATGAGCTTAATTTTTTTTCAAGCTTATTTTTCGCCTCCTCTGAGATGGCCATGTTTTTTTCAGTTCCGGATATCCTGAGGGCATAGATCGACCCTATAGACCTTTTGTATCTAAAGCGGCTAATGGTTCCAACTTGACTATTTTCCTCGCTTTGGTAAACAGGGAATTTTACCGAATGCGGATTAAGAGTATGAACAGGGTGAGTCATCTCCCCGGCTCTAATGTAGTTTCCAACGACGTCAACCATTAATAGATTTTTTAAAAGTTTAGACACTATTCTTAATTCCTTTTGCGTTATTACTCTTACATATATTTTAACATGAAGATCTTTTTTAAGACCCTTAAAGCAAAAAACCAGGCACTTTATAAAGACCTGGTCGACGATGTGTTTTCAGACTTCACCTGTCTATCACTACGCTCTAGGATAAGGGAAAAAGATGACTAATCTTTTATTTGAATTAGCAAGGGGTTCTGTTGCAAGGCCATTCCCCTAAATGAGTAGAGGTAAATCTACTCGGCCCCCAGTCTCCAGTGTTTAACTGCGATTAAGCAGCGAAACGAGCCTGAGCAAAGTTATTATCGTTTGCATTTATATTTACGTTTTTGATTTTCAAGTCTTATCTGACTATCTCCACTGTAGGTTCAAACCCCTGTCGAAACCAAGTACTGCCCCCTCAGCTTGCACCTTTTGTAAAAGTGAAACCTGGTGGAGCAGGGCGGATTCGAACCGCCGTCCAGAAGTTCTAATGCTACAGCTTCATCGATTCTTTATGCTTAAAACAATACTATCTACTATATATTCAAGTAAACTATATGTCAATACCTATGTTAAAATATTGATAACCAATTTTAGGAATTACGGACTGATAAAACTATGACTCTAAAAGGATTAAATCTTTTTTCAGATGAAGCTGTGTCCTATATGGAGCGGTTAATATCCTCACGCCTGTCAAGAGAAACATGCATTAACCTTGATTTAGATGACTTTCTTATACTTGCAAAAAAGCAAGAAGGCGGTCTAGATGAAAGCGTTATAAGTGAGCTAAAGACAGTTGTCTCTAGTGGCGCTGGATTTTCTGATCTGCCTTTTCTAAAGTTTGTACATGATGGAGAAGGAATGGCATTTATCATTGGTCACGAAGGTCGACATAGGGCTCAAGCGCTCAAAGAAATGGGGTATGTTTCGATGCCGGTGATTTTGAAATCAATAGAAAGCTCGGAAGGCCCTGGAATCCGGTGGGGTGTTCAGGGTGACAGTTCTCGACCCTATGACCAGGTAAAAATGCCGAGCAGAATTGTTTCTGAAGACGGTGACTATGAGGGTCGATTCCCTTTAACCAGTCATGGATTGGTTGAGATGAATTTGAGTAAATCAAGTTATAAGGATTACATATCATCTATATCAGGTGAGGGTTCGGTATTTAGTATTTGCAATGATTGAGAGGGTTTTGTCGTGGTGAAAGAAGTTGAAGTTTCTATTGTTTTAGATCGTTTTGATGGTAGCGCTATTTTAACAATCGATTTAATGAGTGACATTTCTATTGAGCAGTTAAATGAGCGAGTTTTTTCAAAGGAAGATATTCCTATCGAATATCAAAAAGATGATGTTTCTATCTTTGACTATGTTCAGTCTTGGTCGAATAACTGGCTAAATGAAAACGGTTATAAAAACTGTGTCAGACGTTTTGAACAAAACATATGGGGCGGGAACGAGTAGGTCTTTCAAATAGTATTATGGGGTGCTTATGTATTTAACGAGCAAGGGATTGTTTCATGTGCCGGCCGAGGTGCTGGAATTTTTCACAGAGGTTCATGCGTCTCCTATTAATGAAGATACGCTTTATCCGGTTATGAATGGAGAAGACCCTTGTCGTGCCTTCATCAGCTTCACTGTTGAAGGTGATATGAAGGTGACACTTGATGAAAAAGAATTTTTCTTTAAGTCAGATGATGCTAGGTTTTTTGTTACAGAGGGATCATCTTTAGGGATTGAAGGCCTTGATATTAGACTAAGTCCTTATGTTCTTAAGGAGGTTGAAGATTATTCTTTTGTTGAGCCTTTGGCTATACGACTGGATAATAAATCAGGTTTAACTAAATTGGTTTACCGCACAGAGATTGAAAAGTCTGAAGGTGTTACTTTTTTTACCGCCTCACCAAGGCCTGGTTTGGAGTCTTTGTTTGAATATCATAATGCGTCCGGAGGAAAGTTTAACCCAGACAATACCAAAGAAAACTATTTAGAATCTTTGATTAATCATTGCGATAAGGATTACCAATTTATTCGTGTTGGTCGAAATAGCAACGGTGCGCTTACTTCAGCTTTGCATGAGATGCTTGCAGAATTTTACGATGAAAATCCAATTTATGAGAAAGAGAATCGTGAAAAGGTAATGGGTCAAGACCTGGAGTTTAAAATTGACATTGCGGATTTATCATTTGATTCTATTGTTACTATATCAGATGAGTTTGAAGATCATGCTTTCGTTCATGAGTACAGGGGCGAGTTTGAAGAGTTTTACCATTCTGGACTCCAGTTTCAGTCATCCAATGAATCAAGAGATGGATGCAGGGTGCTAAATGAGATATTCCCTTTTTTAAATTTAAATGAGATAGATCTGAGAAAGATTCTTTTTAACGCCTACTCAGATTCAGTTAATGATGGCTATCTTGAGCTTGAAGACTATTACGCCTTTATGGAAGACTGGAGTCCGTCAAGCGGAATCGCTATTGAGACTTCGGATCTTAGTGGCTCTTTTGAGTTTGGATATGAGTCCAGCCCATTTTATCAAGCAATAAAGAAAGAATTAACTGCTAGCCTAGATGTTAACAGTTCGTCAACTCTTTTTGGGTTTTCTGAGGAAGCCTTGATTAAATCAATAGAGCAGAGCGAGAATTCGATTATAAATATCATTGCAGCATCGCTCGTTATTGATCTTGCGAACGAGAATAATATTATTATTTCGAGTAAATTGACTTCTTTGATTAAATCGTCACTTTATGAATGGGTTGATTCTGAAGGGATTTTAAACAAAATAAATGAAAAAAGATTATTAAATGGCTATCGAGAAGATCTTCTGACGGGTGTTAGTGAAACGGTTGAAAATAAAAGTTAAAATCAGTCGAAAAAAAATGTTGCCATGTTTTTTTAGTATGGTATTCTATACATAAATTAAAGGAGGTCGGCATGGCTATCAATTCTTACAAAAAAACAATTATTTTAACATCCGCTTTATTGGGCCTTCATGGTTGCGTTAGTAATGGCGGGTCACCAGGTAATAATGGTTATAATGAAGGTGTTCCTTTTGATCCGTCATTAACCTATCCACCTTATTATGAGGATCCTGTGACCGAGGAGCCTGTGTTTGAAGATCCGGTTAATGAGGATCCGGTTAATGAGGATCCGGTGACCGAGGAGCCTGTGCTTGAAGATCCTACTCCCATACCAGCCGACCCTGAACCTGTTATCATTACCCAGCATGACCGGCTTAAAATTCAAACTTGGTATAACAATGGGTTTACTGGCTCCGGGGTTACGGTAGCTGTATTAGACTCAGGTTTACCTGATGAAACAGGTGTTGCAACTTACGATGTGACTGGTGCCGCTAACTATGCACTTGCCTGGAACGGCTTGCAAGAAGTTCAAATCGAAGATGATTCAGGCAGTCCGTTTACCGGGGTAAGCGGAAGTAGCATTCATGGCGATCATATGGCACAAGTTATTGCATCTAAAGAGCAGGGGATTGCTAAAGATGCAAGTATCTTACACGGAGTTATTTCGTACAGTGGCAGAGCAAGTCAAAATGGAATCTTCAAAGGAATGGACTGGTCTTTAAATAATGGAGCTCAGATAGTTAATCTTTCTTTTAATTACGGCGGCTTTACTGTTGTAAGAGATGGGTTAGAGAGTCAGGTGGGTGTTAATGAGCAAGACCTTAAGAATGTTTTCCAAACAATCGATCAAAAGGATTATGTGCTTGTTCAGTCGGCTGGAAATTACGCTGAAAACTTAAGTCTAAAAGTCGTGGATAACGCGCATTTCTCAGATGCTATTCTTTTAAACAATTACACTTTCAAAGATAAAGTTTTAATTATTGGTGCGGCTTATTATGATCAACCTGAATGTACTGTATGTTTAGCTGACTTCTCTGATTATCCTGGTGATCGAGTAGAGCTTCAAAATCGTTTTGTTTTAGCTCCAGGTGAGAATCTACTGCAAGATGGAGGGGTTACCGTAGGCACATCTGGTGCGGCGGCTTCTGTAAGTGGCTCGCTTGCTTTAATGAAGCAGCGCTGGAATCATTTAACAGGGCCTGAGATGTCTAGTATCGTGCTAACAACGGCTGATCAGACCTTTGCTGGTTACGATGTCTTTTATCATGGTCAAGGTCATGTTGACATGGAAGCGGCGTTTAGCCCAATTGGTGAGGCTAGTGTGCCATTTGAGGGGGCAAGTTATGAGATAAGCTCGCTTTCAGCTTCATTACCTTATGGCTTTGAATCAGTAAGTTATTCTGCCTCGTTTGTAGATGCTTATAATCGTGATTTTGAGACAGTTATTGAAACCAATTCGGCACAATATATGAGCCCAGTTAATGGCGCTGTCAATCAAACGGCCTCGTACTTAAGCAATAATGTTAAGTCACTTGATTTCGCACCGGGCCATAGTTTCATGTTTGGGCAAAACTCAATGGATTCGGCTCGTATTGAAATGGGTAGCCAAATGGCTTTTTTGAGTGATTCAGGTCATCTTTTCTCAGGACTGGGTGAATTAAATAATCAAGCTATGGGCTATCAGTTTAATGGTTCGAACTTAAACTTCAGCTTGTCAGGAAGTATCCCACTTAATACCGGCTCAATTAATGACTTAACCGGACTAGGTTTTCAGGCTAAGGTAGGTACGCCTTTATTATCATTAAAAGCGTCCCAATACATGAAAGATGGGTTGAAAAATTTCGATAAAAATGAAGCCTTGTATAGTTCTATGATTGAAGCGGGTACAGATTTAAAAGGCTTTTTTGCTAAAGCGCAGTGGATTAATGATGTTCAGGACGGGTCATTATTTATTCAGAATCAAAGTGTTCAGACACAAAAATTGTTAGCCGGCTATCAAGGGCAACTTAATGATGTGAAATTCGGATTCTCTTTCTATCAAGAAGAGAGTGATCTTAATTTAACGGTGAATCGCCCAGTATCGCTTGAGCAGAACGGCACCCTGACAAATGTTAAGGAAACGTTTACCTCTTCAAGAGAAAACAAGGGTTTGGATATTAGCGTGATGGCTAAAAACTTTACCGCTATGGCTTATGCTAATGACTTTAATAAGGGTGCCTACATTGGTTACCAGGGCCGGTTTTAAATAAGAAAAGGCTTGCGTAATTTTTTATCCAATAGCGCGTAAAACTTCGTCCTTCAGGGCGGAGATATAAGCGCACAGTATAAGTCTGTTTTACTTGCAAAAAGCGCGAACCAAGTTATCACAATAACCATGAAGCAGATTATACTCAAAGCCTTTAAATTCCGACTCAATCCAAATTCTGACCAAGCACAGAAGATGGTTGAGTTTGCCGGTGCCAATCGGTTTGTTTGGAATAAAGCCTTAGCGTTAAACCTATCACGACTTGAAAATAAACAACCGATGCTTTGGTATGGCGAATTAGCGTTTTGGTTAAAATTATGGAAGCAGTCGGAGGAATACGGTTTTTTAAAGTCCGTTCATTCTCAGCCGCTACAGCAAACACTTAAAAATCTTGAGCGTGCTTTTAAAGACGGTTTTGATAAAAAACAGCCTTTAAAACGGATTCCAAAATTCAAGAAAAAAGGCTTGAGTGATAGCTTTCGCTATCCACAAGGATTTAAGCTGGAGCAAGCGTCTAACAAAGTGTTTTTACCTAAAATCGGTTGGGTGAAGTATCGCAATAGCCGCCAAGTGATCGGTGATGTTAAAAACATGACGATTTCTCGCAAGGGAAAATATTGGTATGTGTCGATTCAAACTGAATACGAAGCGGCAATTTTACATCATCAATCAACTTCAATGGTCGGGATTGATTTAGGCGTAAAACGATTTTTAACCTTATCCGATGGAAGTTATATCGAACCGTTAAACAGCTTTAAGAAGTGGGAAAAGAAGTTGGCTTTGGCCCAGCGTAAGCTGGCGCGTAAAGCCAAGTTCTCTGCTAACTGGAAAAAGCAGAAACAAATCATTACACGACTGCATGAGCGTATTGCCAATGCACGTTTAGACTTCTTACACAAATCCTCAACCGAAATCAGCAAAAACCACGCAATGATTGTGGTTGAGGATTTAAAAGTAAGAAACATGTCGAAATCAGCTAAGGGCGATATAACCAGGTCTGGTCGAAACGTGAAAGCTAAGTCAGCGTTGAATAAATCTATCCTTGACCAAGGATGGGGAATGTTTGTGCAAATGTTGGAATATAAGCAACACTGGTCAGGTGGGGATGTGTTGAGGGTAAACCCTCAATACACCTCTCAAACCTGCCCTAGCTGTCACCATGTTAGTCGTGACAATCGCAAAAGCCAAAGTGCTTTTGCGTGTACAGAATGTGGATTTAAAGCCAATGCCGACTTGGTGGGGGCTTTAAATGTACTTGAGCGAGGACATCGCTTGTTAGCCTGTGGAGAGAAGTCGTTGGACTTTTTGACGAAGCAGGAACCCGTAGGTAGTAGCAATACAAACCTACTCTTAACAGCGTAATGCTGATAGGAATCCCCGTCCTTTAGGGCGGGGAGGATGTCAAGCGAAGGAAGTCGCACCTAAGGTTGAGTTGAGTGGTAAGTTTGGCTACGCTTATGTTGGCCATTCTGCTGATGTAGGTGGTGAGACCGTGTCAACAACAGCAGCAGGATTAGGTTACTCAGTTGAAGCTCGTTATGACATTAATGACAAATGGTCTGCGACAGCAAGCGCTGGTGGAGCATCTGCAACCCTGGATGGTCGTTCAGCAACACACATGGGGGCTGGGGTAGCATATAATTTCTAACCTATAGGAAAGAAATTGTTACCAGAAAAGGCCGCTTTAAAGCGGCCTTTTCTGTTTAAAGTGTAAGGACAACGGTGAAGAGGTTAAGCATGTCTCATTATGAAAATGTGAGTTCCTTTGAGAGGAATTTAATTGGGAATGACTATGTAGTTGGTGATATTCACGGTTCTTTAAATAAACTAGAAAGAGCTATGGCTTTAGTTGGCTTTAATTTTGAGACGGATCGATTATTTTGCACTGGAGACCTCATTGATCGAGGCGGAGATAATTTACAGGTTTTAAAAACTCTAAAAGATTCCTCATGGTTTTATTCAATAAAAGGAAATCATGAGCAGCTTTTGCTTGACCATTTTGAAGGGGAGGTTGATCCATTTCTACCCGTTAATCCGGTTAAAAATCATGTTCAGAATGGCGGTCGATGGTTTTTCAATCTGAGAGAGGATACTCGCCAGAGAGTGTATAGCCAGATTAAGGCCTTGCCTTTAGTTATTGAAATTGAGACCTCTTACGGCCGCATTGGTCTTGTCCATGCAGAAGTGGGGAGGGGGTACACTGACTGGGGTCATTTTGTCTCTCAGATCCATAAGAAGTCAAATCAATTCGATGCTATGTGGAGTGTTGAGATTATTCGCGATCATAAAAAAGGGAAGGGAATTCCCTTTATCAGTCGAGAGATCCACGGCCAAAACAAGCTCCCGGGCATAGATTTTCTTATTCACGGACACTATTTGGTGGAGGAACCTTTCTTTATTGGTAATCGATATTTCATTGATACAGGGCTTAATACAGGGGAAATTACCATTGTTAAGATTGAAAATTTACCTTCTTTAAGTTTTAGCGTTGTTTGACTTTACTTCTGGTTCGGCTAATTAAGTCTTTCTTTAATGTTAAAATAGATACCATCTAACAACTTACTGAAGAGCGAAATATAATGAATAAAAACAAAAAGCCATCCAACAAAATTGATTATAGAGCCATGCTTGAGAGGATTCTTGATAAGAATGGTGAAAAGCTGATACTGGATGCGTATAGAAGCTTTCATAATTATAGCATTACCAATAGAATTCTTGCTTTGACACAAATGGAAGATCAGGGTTATTCAACCTCTTCTCCGATAGGGACGTTTGGTAACTTTATTGAAAAAGGATTTCAAATACCAAAGGGTTGTTCTCCCAATATTTCTCTGTATATGCCGCTTTCGATTAAGAAAAAGGACGCAAAGGGAAATATTATCCTGGATAAGGAAGGAAATCCTGAGACCAGTTTAATATTTGTTATTAGGAATAGTTGGTACTCTTTGGATTACCTGGTAAAGGAAATTGGTAAAGTTGATCCAGACTTTGAACTTCCTAAGATATCTGATATTAGAACACCTGATTGGGATCCTGTTCTAGCTTCGCAAACTCTAGGGGTGAGGCTTTCTGATGAATTTAATTCTACGAAAGGTAACGCCCAGGGTTTCTTTAGAACGCTTGGTGGGGGTGAGGGTGAAATAGCTATCAATCCTATGGCGGCGATTCCCTTAAAAACCATGTTTCATGAAATGGCTCATTTTGTTCTTGATCACGAAGGATCTAGGTCTGATCTAGAGACCAATGTTAAAGAGGCTGAAGCGGAATCTGTAGCTGCTCTTTGCTGTCTTTCTCAAGGAATGAGTAATGTGGAATCTTATTCAAGAGGTTATATCTCGACCTGGCTTAAGGACGAAGTTTTAAATGATGCAAGTATTCAGAAGATTATCTCGGCTACAGATAAGATGTTGATGGCGGGTCAGGAGAAGTCAAACAAGCCTCAGTTGGATGGCGTGCCACACGTTAAGTCAAAAGCGACACGAAAGCTTTTGGAAAAAATTGACGATCTTGGGATCGTGTCCGCTACGATCAAACATGACCACTCTGTCATTATTGAAGCCGAGGATTGGTCAATAATGATTGAGAATGAGGCGGCGGAATCTATTATCAATTATGCAGACAAAAATATGAACGGTGGATTAACAAGGGAAGAAAAAATTATTCAATCCTCTTTCATGAATCCAATTTTTAAGGAAAAGTTAGAAGCGATAAAAAGCTATAAAGAAAGTTGTAACTCAGACACAGGCTTGGATGGGTGTCAATCAATGAGTTAAAAAGCTTTATAGCATGCAGTCGTTAACAGATTTTGTTAATGACTGCATATTCTTGTCTATATTTATATAGACCTATTCTTTGTGAGAGCTAAGCTAGCTCGTCTAAAGCCTTATCTCTAGCCAGGTGATTGGCTAAAGCCTTTCCTTTGGGGCTTAGTTTAAATCCAGTATCACACGATGTTACAACTCCGATATCTTTTAGAGATCCAATTGTGCTTGAGCAGGCAATAGCTGCGCCTTGAGGTTTAATTCTGCTAGAGTCTCTTTTAAACTTGCAGGTAGCAAATCCGATATCACTAAGGGATGCACAATCAATGCCGGAAAGGTAAAGGATAACTTTTTTGGCATGTTCTCCTAGTTTTTTTAAAGCTTCATTGGCTTCAGTTGAATTCACAAGCTAATCCTCTTGGGATAAAGTATTTCTGATCGTGGCCTCAGAGACTCCGATCTCATCGGCGATCTGACTATTGGGACGACCGGTGCTTTCTTTTTCAGCTTTGATCCACTTAACCAGTCTAGAGGTCATGTTCTTATGATTGCTAATATCAGGAGACAAGTCTTCAAAAAAAGTTTTTCCAGTTGTTTTATTGAAATATCTTCTTGAATTTATTTTAATAAACACCTTTTTTTGATCTTCTGGAATATCAACAACTGTTCTTAATTTACGACCAAATCTTTTCGAGTTTCGGCTTTGTAAATCTAAGTTTTTGTTTTCCAGCTCTGGTTTGGTTTCAACTAGGTAAGTAATGGAATCTTTATTCTCATTTACCTCAATGATATTGAATATCGTTAGATATGTGCTTTCTTCTTTTTTTGCCATATTGATTTCCAAATTCTTTATTTGAATCTATTCTATACAAAGTGATATTAAATAGCAATCTAATATTGCTAACATACTGTATATTGTGTAGCATAAAGAACATTAAAGTGAAATGTAGATTAATTTAAATTAGTACTAGAGGTGGATTTGTGTATTTTATTGGATTTAGCGGTGCCCACAGAACAGGAAAGACAACTACGGCAGTCTCTGTATCTAAAGAGTTAGGTGAGGGCTTTCAATTTATTGAAACAAATATTTCATCAGTATTGGCTAAATATGGCCTTGATCCTAAAAAAGAGATGAGTTTTAGTGAGCGATTATTTATTCAAGACGCAATTCTAAGTAAAGCAGTTTTAACTTACGAGAAATACTCCTCTTTAAGTGAAGAGTCAGGGCGTTTTTTTATATTTGATAGAACTCCGGTTGACTATCTAGCTTATCTATTGGCGGATGTTCCAAGTACGGGGCTGTCAAGTGAAGATGAAGCTAGATTGGAGCGGTTTAGTGGCCGATGTACTGAGTTGATGAATCAATATTTTCTGAAAATAATCTTCTTTCAACAGGGTATTGAAGCAAGCAATGAGAGTGGGAAAGCTGTGATATCGTTCGGTTACCAGTCTTTACTCGACTTTATTATGAAGGGCGTGCTTCTTGATGAGCGGGTTCTTGTGGATTCAAACATTATTCCTCAAAATTTAACGCGCTTTGATTTGAGAGTTGAGTTTTGCAAGTCTAGGCTGATTGCCCTAAAAAACAATGTTTCACGAATGGCCGGTTAATATAGAAAAAGGAATGAAAAACGATGCTATCTAAAAATAAATTACTGAAATCGGTGCTTTTGTCACTTTTAACTGGCTTAAGCTCACTATCTGCTCAAGCTTCTGATTGTCGAACTTTTGTTGATTTTGATATTGAATCAAAAGGGGAAAGAGTTTATACGTCGGATGCCAGGGTGTATATCACAAGCCCTATTGGCGAGTTCGAGATTGACCAAACACCTATGATTTCGACACTTACGGGCTCGGCGTTGACGAACGAAGAGTTGAACTTAATCAGAGAGCATTCAAAAATCAGTGTAAGCGGCACAGTTATTAGACAAGATTCAAACTCCTATAAGATTGACCTATTGTTTGCAAGCAGTGAAGTAACAGGGTTTGATGTTTTTGAGGCTGAAAACCAGACACTTCTGACTCCAGTGGTTAATAGAAATGTTTTAAAGACGGACGTAGTTGTGAAGAAGAAACTTGGTCACAACGTCATAAGCTCGCACCACTTGAATGGCACTCATTCAGATCTAAAGCTAAACATCATGGTAGATGAATCATGTTCTTGAATAAGGTTGCATATTCTCAAAGTAGGTGAATCTTTTAGATATCTATAATGGGCTTGAAGAGTTGAGTATTGAATCTTGTCGAGATCTAATTAATGATGAATTGATCGAGGCGTTAGGTCAGTCCTGATCTTGAACCGCTCTCATCTTATCAGTAAGATCGCCTCGATCGTAACCCATTGTTGTTTGAACATGGTTGTGCCCGGCTAGTTTTTGAGCGGTTCTGACGTCCGATAGATCCAGCCATTTTGTTATCCGGGTTCGGCGCATATCATGAGGTGCAGGCAAAGTGTCGAAATCGACTCCGGATCTTTTGGCGACAGATTTCAAGACTCGCCATATAGTTGAATTATCAATTCCTTTAAGGTTCTCTATTCTCTGAGCTTTATTGATTCTTCCAAAAAGGTGTTCGCCTTCAATTTTCTGTAAAGATTTTTCCTTTTTAATGCAGTCGATCCATTTATTAAGAAGTTTGAATGACCGCTTATCCATTGGTACTTCGCGCTCTTTGTTACCCTTTCCAATCACTCTTACAGTCTGCTCTTTAATTTTGACCTGGTGAAGTTTTAATTGGGCGATCTCCTCCCGCCTGAGACCCATTCCAAAGCCAAGGGTTAGAATGGCAGCGTCCCTCACGTCTTTTAAACTGTCCCCAATTGTATTAAATAAAGCCTCCACGTCAGGGTGCGATACAGCTTGACCGGTGCTTAGTCTTTCGCTTTTCTTTTGCTTTATGTTTTTGATCCTGGAGAAAGTATCACCGTCAAGCCTATTGGTCATCCAGCACTGTTTGGTCACGCCTTTTATTGCAGACAGGGTGGCGTTGATCGTTGAATGGCTTTTCTTGCTTGACTCCATGTCAGCCATAACATTTAAAACAGTGACATAGTTAACACCTTCCCAAGGGTATTCGTAAGCATCTTTAAATCCATGATTCTGGGCGACCATGTTTAATTTGTTTAAAGTACTTGTTCGACTAACTTTGGAACCAAGGGTTAATAAATAAAGTGAAACAGGGTTTTCCATTTTGATACCTGAATTAATGTTGTTTCTATTTCTTTATTGTGCGGCTTCGTATCAGATTAAATGGTATGTCGCACATGCTGGCATCCTTATTCAACACAGCTTCCCTAGGCTTAAGCCGAAGCTAAGATCTTCGTTCCAGTTGCTCCATAAACGAACCGCGCACAACCGAACGACTTGACTAGCCGTAGAATAGAGTCGCTCTTTAAAGGGTTTTTCATAATATTTTAATTTTACAGGAAAAAAATCAAATCTGTAAGTATTTAGATGGCTGCATGTTTTAATATGTATTAAAAGTTACCAGTAATCAATGGAGATGACGCATGGGAAAGGAAAAATCACTTTTAAATATGGATAAAATTAAAGATTCATCCCTTAAGCAGAGAGCATTAAATGCGAATAAAACTGATGGCCTGACTTATGAAGATGAGTTGATGCTCTTTCTCAGGGGCTACTTGAAGCTTTAGATAGGCTCAAGGGGTGTAGTGAGGCTGTAAAACTGCTTGATGAGTCCGTGTCGCAGAAAGGGAATGAGCTCTCTGAAGAAAGGATGAGCCCTAGTTCTAGTTTTGGTTTTACATCAATTTAAAAGCCCTTCTGGTCTTTTTTTTAATTTAACTGTAAAGTTAAGGTGTCGTTGTGAAAAATATTGATAATCAGAAAACCCAAGAACTGATTAAATTAATGGAAGCTGTTGAACCGTGGACTTGGGAAAACAAACATTCAAAACAGGCTTTAGAACTTATTGAATCCGGTGCCGGTTTGAATACGCAAGACAAGTATGGTGGGACGGCATTAATGCGGTCGACAATGAATAACCATGCCGATGCTGTTCAAGCCTTGATTGAATTAGGCGCGGATATCAATGTGCAAGATAAAGAGGGCTGGACGGTATTAATGTTTGCGGCAACGGAAGGTAATGCTGAAATTGCGCAAGCCTTAATTGAAGTGGGTGCGGACTTAGGCTTAAAAGATGATGATGGCGAAACAGCATTAGCTAAGGCAAGAGTGGATGACTACGATGATGTTGCCCAGCTTATTGAGAGCAAGATCTTAGAACTCGAAGCAAAAACCCTTGCCGATTATACCTCTGAACTTCAAGCCGATTTAGCCCACTCCAATCTGAGCCAATAAGTACGAAATGACAAAGCCTATAAAGCCCCTAGTGAAGACTCCTTATCCTACTAGTGTTGCGCTAACCTTCTAAGTGGGCGAGGCCTTATGTAATTGCTTGACATGACTCGAATAAAGAATCGATCACCGGTTCTAGTTTTTACTTTACGGCCCTTGTGAAAGTCAAATGTTGTATAAGTTATCGGTGTCATTTCTGGCACCTCAAAACCCATCTCATCATTTTTAAGGTCTTCACCTAGAAGATCATGAAAAATCTTGAATCTTGACAAAGGATTGGTAAGCTCAAGCATTTCTGAACTTGCCTGTATTACTTGATCCATAAACTTCGTCCTAAATTCGCCAGCCGACCAAATTGCATAGTGTTCTGGAAAATCTTCAATCATCCTTCCATCTAAATGCCAGTCAGAATTTCTGCAGGTTAAATTTTCCTTTGAAAAATCCGTATGGTTTATATCAACCAAAAGATGTTTTTGGTTAGGGATAAGACTAAATAAGTGATTAATTATAGGTTCTAATTCAGGGTGGTTTTGTATTACCTTTTTTGGGCTGGCGTCCTTTATTTTTAGTCCTTTAATATGGTTCGGATTGAAAATAAATGGATGTCTTAACTCATGTGTTTGATTTAGCCTGACCATGTCCATCTTAAGCTCTCGTATATAGTGGGTATTTATCAATTTTAATGATGTTATAATGTTAATTATAACATTAATTTATCGGAGAGGTTTTATGAGCCACGTTACCCTGAAAGGTGAGGTAAAGAAGGTCATATTTAAAAAAGATTATTTTGCAATTATGGCCATAACAACGGACTCCGGTGAATTTGTTGTAAAAGGAACACTACTGCAGGACCCTATGTCACTTGAGAAAGTATCAATAAGTCTAGAGGGTAAGAAAAGCTATTCTGAGAAGTTTGGCGATCAAATAGATATTATTTCTTACGATATTCTTGAAGATGAAATGGTCTTCTTTTTGAGAAACATGGTAAAAGGACTGACAAAGAATGCAGCTTCTTTAATTTCTCGAAAATACAATGAAGAAACCCTGGATAAGGCTTTAAGAGAGTCACCGGAAGAGCTTCTTGAAATTAAAGGGGTGGGGAAGAAAACACTTGAGAATATTGAAAGCGCTTGGACTGAATATAAAGACATTCGAGAGCTAAGTAAGCTTCTTCAGCAGCATGGAATATCAAATAAAAAAGTTTTAAATATCTACTTAGAGTTTGGGAAAGCGGCGCGTAAAGTTATTCAAGAAGATCCTTATAAACTAACTGAAGTAAAAGGTATTGGATTTAAGGAAGCGGATGCCATTGCTTTAAAGCTTGGCATTGATTTAAATCACTCTGAGAGATTAAAAAAGGGGTTGATGTACGCTATTGACTCTGATTTTAATCAAAATGGAAATACTTTAATTGAGCAGTCATCTCTTTATTATCAAGCGAAAAATTTGCTCGATACTGAGGATGGCCAATTCTTACTTGGTGAGGAGCTCTTTGGCAAGGCGATGAAGTGGTTGTCTGAAATCGGAGATGTGAAGTTTTTGGATGACAACTGGTTAACACTTTCTAAAATATATAAAAAAGAAACGTTTTTAAAATCTGTTTTTGAAGATCACAAGAGGCAGTTCTTGCCCATAAGACTAAGTAGTGACGATAAGTTAAGTATTAAAAACATTCTTGGCTTTAAGGCGGATGACTCACAGCTTGAGGCTATTTCTTGCACCCTTTCTGATTCAAGCATTGTAACGGTTTCTGGTTATGCCGGTACTGGTAAGTCGACCGTAGCCAAGGCTTCCATTGAAATGCTGAAGGCGCAGAAAGGGTTGGTTCATGATGATATCGCTTGTTGTGCCCTATCTGGCGTCGCATCAAATAGGATTAAAGAAGCAACCGGCTATAACTCATCAACGATACATAGCTTACTTGGTCAAGAAGATGGTCGATTTAAGCACAATGAAGATAATCCACTATCTCAGAAGTTAATCATCATGGATGAGGCTTCAATGGTGAATCTTGATTTGTGGTACGCCTTAATTAAGGCTATTGATTTTAATCGGACGAAGTTAATAATTCTTGGTGATCCGGGTCAGATCGAACCGGTTGGATTGGGTAATATTTATCACGATATTATTTCTCACAATCTTTTACCTGGTCGAGTACTTCAGGAGGTTCATCGCCAAGATGAGGATGCATATATCCTGACCTTGGCTGATCAGGTTAGGAAGAATAAAGTGCCGGCCGGCTACAAAAGCACAGAAGGCAAGACAGATTATACTTTCCATGAGACTGACCTTCCTGATCGCTTTAATTTAAAACGAAGCCTGCCGGAGAAAGAATATAAAGAAAGAGTAGCTCAAAGCCAAGAAAGAGCGACTAACTCGATCGCCTTGGATGTCACGAATCTTTTAACCAAAAAAATCAACGAAGCCACGAGCATGGAAGATTTTTTAGTTAAAGATTACTTGCGTGAAGTTCGGGTTCTTGTTGCGATGAAAAAGGGGATTGTGGGCGTTGAGAATCTGAATAACGTTATCCAGTCCGCCGTTCAGACTCGGGTTTTTGATGGGAATGAAAAGGTTGATATACTGGGAAAAACCTTCTTTAAATACGACTCGGTTATTCATTTAAAAAATGCAGATATGCCGGTCTCAGGGCATGCAAAACCAAAGGCTCGCGTCATGAATGGCCAGATTGGTTATATTCATTCGGTGAATATTGAAGATGAAACGATTAATGTTCACTACCCTGAAGAGGGTTATTTCGCTGATTACTCAAGAAATGAGGTAATGAAAGGCATGGTTGATTTAAGTTTCGCCATGACCATTCATAAAAGCCAGGGTGCTCAATTTAATAATGCCATTCTTCCGGTCAACTGGTCTCATGCCTATATGATGAACTCTAAGCTTTTGTATACCGGAATTACCCGTGCTAAAGACAATCTTATTATTTATGCAGATTCAAAAGCCTTCGAGAAAGCTTGTCAAAACAATGAAGAGAAAACGCGTAAAACAATTATTGATTTTTATCAGTTCAAAGAGCAGGCCAGTAGACAAGCTTATGAGCAAGAAGTGGCAATGGGTGAGCTGGCTCAGATGGCTGAATCACTTAGGGCTTGACCACCGTAAGGTAGGCTTGACCATCGCTAGATGGGTTTTGATTACTGTTAACCCGCTTCTAAAAAAGGATTTTACATCATGACAACTTCTGAATTTCTGAACTACCTTAAAGCTGTTGATTGGCTCGAATCACCAGAGGACAAGGTAAGGGAGTCGGCTTCCTTGTTATCAACGGTTGATCTTTCCTCTGATATATCCAGAGAAAGGGCCGGCGGGGTGAGTTCATTTATTGATTTCTTTCGAATTATTCAGCCCTACTTTCAGAATATTAAAGAATTTAAACCGGTTTTGACTGATGTTATTTATAGAGGGCTTGATGCAAAGACAGTGTCAAGCATGCTTCAGGGTGAACTGGATACGATCGTTAGTTTTATAAATTCAAATCCATCGGTTTTGAATAAAGACACTTTGTTACGCATGATAAAAAACATTCCAGTGGATGATAGAAACTATGGAAGTGTAATTTATCTACTACAGAATAAGTCAACAGGTCTTTCAAAGAATGATGTTAGAGATATCATGCTCTCGAGTAGAGATCAGATTGTGGATTATCATGTAAAAAGCGGCTTCACCTATGGGTTTAATTCAAACTTCTTTAGCGTCAATCTATCTGATTCAGGATATAAAATTGATGTGAGAGATCTTTTTTCAATGGGTTTTTTGGACTTTAAAGAACCTTTAAGCGAGGAAGAAGCGGCTTTTAGTCTAGCTTCGTATTTATCTTTGATTTTAGATAATGATCCCAACTTAATTAGGTTTATTTCTTCCAATCGCTTTGAGCATTTTTTGAACTTAATTAATGACATAGGTGCTAGTAAAAATATTGGTGGGATAGGGTCCTTATTAGGAAGTGTGGATCTTGAAGAAGAAGGAGGTGCCCTTAGGATCCATAGGATTGGCGTTAGAAGTTTGTTAAAAGTTATTTATCTAGCTAAGAAGCACGAAGTGCCTGCAGAAACTTTAAAAAGCAAGCTACGCATCAAGAGCCAAGGAATTGAAGGTTATGAAGGTATCTATGATTTTGAGGCTAATGAGGTGTTAATTGATGGATTAATGCAGAATGAGAATGAGGCGGCTGAATTCATTGAGAAATTTATTCTTGATCAAGCTGTTTCAGCAAATGCGCTTGAGGTGGTTTCTGTAACAGAATCGTTGTTAGGTTCAACAAGTCAGAAGTTTTTGGAACAGTCATTAGATAGTTCAATTATGGTTAAAAGGCTAGAGCTTCAGCGTGATTCTGAAACGGATTTAATATCCAAGGATATTGAGCTTGGTGAAGAAGGCTTTAGTGAGGTATATCTGAATACGCCTATTACTCCGGTGAACTTGGATCATAAAAAAATTGAAGCCTTAATTGGTCTCTGGTTGAAGCATGATGTTAACCCGGCGACTTACAAAGCGCTTGGATTTTTGAAAGAAGATCAAATGAAGTACGGATTATCTAGGTTAATGGAATCGGCTAGTAGTGAGCTGGCTTATGAGTTGTTTTCGAGTTTTTCTTCTATAAGATCGGTTAATAGGTTAACACTTACTAGCGCTAACTTGGACAGAAAAATGGCATTAGCCTTGACGGATTATCTTATTGAGAATAAAGAATCTCTTAAGAGGAGAATCGGTTCAAAACTGTTTTCTAAAATTTGCAATGAGGCTTCTAAACTGGAATGTTTTAATTCCTTCAACGTGGAGTCGGTAAATAAGACTGTTAGCTATTCTAAGTTTTTCATGGAGAATGGCTCAACTAAAAAAGTTAGAGAAAATTGGATTAAAAATATAATGACTCGATCCATGAAAGTCACACCTTTAAGCCTTTTAACGGGGCTTGTTTTTAGTGAAATCAATACCGATATTAGATTGACATTATCAAACCATCTTTATGACCAATTAAGGCGAAAGCTTGAGTCTATAGTGGTGGAGAAAGGTAGTCTTTCAAGACTGATTCGAGTTCCTGATATTGAGAATTATACTTCCGAAAAAGCCAGTAGTGAAATTGAAAAGACTGAGATTCGTAAGTGCCTTGTAGGCGAGTATAAATCTATGCTTAGAGGTATTTTTCAAGAGGTTCCAGGCTTGATTTATGCATTTAGTCGTCATACCCGTAAAGATGATAAGGCCGTACTACAGAATTTGTTTCGTTCTTCTTTATTTGTTGACTCATGTGATGTTGATTTGGATGATTTGTTTTCAGAGGTTCTTGCTCATGATTTCAAAAATAAAGGGCCTGGTTATGACTTGCTCCTGAAATCAAAAGGTCAGTTTGCTGATTTTGTAAGCAAAAATACCGTTTTGGAGTTTTTGCAAACTCCCTCTGATAGATTTAATGAGCTGTTTCTAAGCATTATCCCGGAGAGGATGGTGGCCCTTGTTTCAGCCTTTAAAAACTCTAATATTAATGATTTCAATCCTGTTGAAAAGGAAGGATTAAAGCAAGCCGTTAATAGTCCTGATTTTAAAGAGAATCTTATTGCACTTGTTGATCGCATTCATGAAGAAGGGCTGGGTAATCAGCTTCCAGATATAATGAAGAAAGAGTACGAGAAGTTGAAAGTAGATGATTATCAGAATGATATTCTGTCAGAGCTTTCAGTGTCGTTGAATAATTATTAGGTTTTAACTTTTATTTAATATGCATTTAAAAACAAACACACTCTATATTTTATCAGGATTACCTGGATCAGGAAAAAGCACTTTCTTAAAGAGAAACAACATTCCTTCTGAAATGATCATTAGCATGGATTCAATTCGTGAGCAATTGCTTGGGACTTATCCACGTCACACCGAAGAGGAAGGTTGGTTTGAAGGTATCCATCAAAGTGCTAATCAGGCTGTTTTTGATTTAACTCTGGCTATGCTTGACGTTAGGATGAAAGAGGGTTTAACCACCTTTATTGATTCGACAGCTTTGAGTGATCGAACACGATTAAGATGGGCTGAGGTGGCACGTAAGCACAAGATGCCGGTTGAGGTTTTGATATTTGATACGCCACTCGCTTTAGTTGTTCAGCAGAATATTCAAAGAGAGAGAAAGGTGCCGGATAGTGTTGTCAAAAATATGGCTGGCCGACTTTCTCTGAGTTCAGAACTTCCGTATAGAGTGATTTCAGAGTCTAACGCCTTAAAGCCGATAAAATTTAAGAGCCGCTGGCACATTAATACTAAAGAAAAGCCGTTATTGGTAGTAGGCGATGTGCATGGTAACTTTGATGCAGCTTTAAATTTAATGCGCAGTGTTCAAGAAGTGGAGCCGGATTTTAATACATTGTGGCTTGGCGATTTTGTTAATAAAGGAACGCAATCATTGCAGATGCTTGACTTTATTATCAGCGGCACGGAGGGCGGATTCTTTTTCCCTATAATAGGAAATCATGAGCAAAGATTGGTTGAATCTTATTTCCTACAAAAAGATCATGGCTTGAACAGCCTAAAGGATACGGCTTCAAAAGAGACTATTGAAGCGTTATTAAAGCGTTCAAAGTCAGAGCAGTATAAGATTATTAATTTCTTAGAGTCTTTGCCTCACTTTTACACGTTTAAGACTAGGGATGATAACTGGGTAGGTCTTCATGCTAATATTCATTGTTTTGACTTAAAAAGCACGCTAAAGACGCATTGTATAATGGGCTTTGATGAGCCTGGTGAGGATTGTGACTCTCAATACGAGCACCTTTACAATACAGGGGTAAATAGATATAAGCTTGTACGAGGCCATCGATTGCCATCTTCAGATAAGTCTTTAAAAAGCGTTGTGTCACTTGAGAATGGATCCATGACGGAGAAAGTATTATCAGCCATGCTTGTTAAAGAGAATGGAGAACTTCGTCAGTTTCGAATGAATTATTAATGACAAACCCCTTATTGAAGGGGTTTTTAGGCTTACGCTGTTCTTACGAATCGGTCAGCAGCGCAACTGGCAGCAAAAGCATGAGGTTTCACCTTAGGCTGTATTTGAGTTACACCCAGGATAAGGCCTGCTGCGGCTTGAATTGCCACATTACTGCCGTATTGCTCGTCTGGATTCACATCTAAGTGAATCTGTATATCACGCTCACCAATAAAATCCTTGATTTTCTCAAACATCGCTAATGTTTCATAAGTTTCTGCAAGCATTCGATTAAAAGGGCGAGCGAGATTATGATCGGTACCTTTTTGGTCAACCTTTACCGAGAATACCTGACAGCCTTTTGAGCCATCAATATGAAGAACAACAACCGTGGCGATTCGGAATAATCCGCCCACCATTCTGCGATTGATTGCAATTGAGTCAGAGCCTAGATATATTTTTGTACTAGGTGAAGACTGTGCAATAGCTTGTTGAATCTGTAAGATTTTAGTTTGCATGATACTACCGCATTAAGCGACCTCCTGATTGGTAAAAGTGGAGCACTCACTCGGAATCGAACCGAGGTACATGGATTTGCAATCCACTGCATAACCACTTTGCTATGAGTGCATAATGAAAAACTTATCTGTGTCGGAATGATGTTTTTTTATTAAAGCCATGTGACTCGATCTTGTGTGAATTATTGAATTCAATAATCGTCTCATTGGTTTTAATTTTATTGAGCCACATGTCTATTTCTTGCATGACAAATTGAGGCTCCATGTATTCATGGAAGCGAACTCTTTTTAATACGCCATTAATGTTGGCACCACTCAACATTCTTAAATTATCAGGCATGCTCATTAATGGATCTTCATAAGGTGAGAATATGACAATGGGCTCATTTGTTAAGTTTCGAACAGCTTTAAGCAAGTCTTCCTTTTGTTTTCCGGCAAAGTGATTTTGAATATCCTTATTCCAGTGACTCTCTTCTGTTCCGATGATTTTTTGAGCGAATTTTAAGTCGTAAGCAAAGATATGCTTATCTTGAACACTATTATCTCCAAATGTCTTAAAGCTAAATCTAAAGGTCACAAAAGGAAAGATCTTATCACCAATAATAACAAAGGAAGCCTTCCCGTCAATGTCGTGTTTATTTCGAGCTGCCTTTAAAGCTTGGCGTTCTTTTCGACTTAGGTTAAGGCGTTCGATATTTGTGCAGTTTGTATGGTAATAAACGCGACCAAGTCCTATTTTGTCTTTATAAGCCGCATTTAAATTAGCTAGAACAGAGGCTCTGTGAATGACTTGTGAGCTCTGTCCTTTTCTTAAAGGTTGAGCTTCTGAAAGATTAAGGACTCTCGGCCAGGTTTTTTCATCTGCACAAATGTATCCGCAAAAATCATAGTAATCTTCAAATTTAGAGATAATTTTCATAAACTTTAGAGCCTTATGTCATGTTATATCATATATCATGGTATCTATTTTAAAGTGTATCAGAATTAATTCTTTACGGTTTTTCCGCATCTTACGCACGACCCAATTTTTTCTTTTTCTTCAAAATTGATTGTGTCTAGCATGGTGAAATATTCTAATTTATGTTTTCCTATCAAGCATAAAGCCATTTTTGGGTTTCTTAATATCATGAAAGCCCATGACTTTATATTAATTAGAATCCATTTAATTTTGATTTTGAGCAAAATCTTACACCTCATCTATTAACGCGGATTATTCAGCATCTGGGGCCGTACTGCAGTTTCGAACACCGGCAAGCATTCCTCATGACGCATCAGCAGCTTTGCTTGACCATTTAGATGAAAGGGGTCTGTAGCTCACATTTTATTGTGACAGTCATCAAGGTCGCTTACACCTTTTTTGCTAATTTGGCGGCTCGTAGGGGGATCGAACCCCTTTCACTGGCGTGACAAGCCAGAATACTAACCGATGTACTAACGAGCCATTTTTAATTCATTCCGGTTTGATGCGTTTCTGAATGAATATTTTCTTCTTTAAATAGTGAGCCTGCCTTTAAAAGAGCTTTATATTTTATCTCTTTGGTTACTCTTTTATCATTAACCTCTTGGATTCTTTTTTTCACTAGATCTTGATCCAGGTACTGCTTTAGCTTTTCAAGGTAAGAGTAGTCTTTACTCTGCTTAAATTCACTTGTGGCTGAAGATCGAAATATATAGGCAAAAATCTTTGATACAGCTAGATCATGAATATCTGGGGCGTAAGCATTTGCATTTTCAGTGAATGCCATTTTTTCTAAGCGATTCATCCATCCATCGGGGAAAATGGCGGTATTTAATGATACCGGATCTGCGAAAACTCCAAATGTTTCATAATAAAAACTTCCTTCTCCAAAAAAAGAGGCAAGCTCTCCATAGTTATCATTCAGTTTAGAATTAAATGGGTCTTGAGTATTTATCAAGAATAGATCTAATTCATTAGACATTCCCAATATATTGTCTTTTGTAATGTCTTCAAGAGAAAAATGAATAGCTTGAGAGCCCACAATTATCCATGCTCTATTTAATGTTTCATCTGTCTGAGGTATTGAGATCGAAAAAAAAGCATCAATATCTCTTATCATTTTTTTGACTTGATTCTTTTCCATGCTTTTTTTCTCTCCAATATTTCTTTTTTAGTTAATACAAATATCATTGGGCATGTTTGCCTTAAGGATTCATAAGGCTCATGTTTTTTAACTAAGATATTTAAAACTTCTCTATTGCTGGCGTCACTTAAGATGCAAACCCATTTTGAGATGAAGTCGTCTGACATGTTTTGACCGATAAATTTTATTTTTTCAAGCCCTATCTCCCTTGCTCTGATTGGGTTTGATTTGAATGCTTTTGCAACCCCGATATAGAGATATCGTCTCGCCTTGTGGTCAGGTGATTCATAAGGTTTTATTTGCATATCCATAGACTTGAAATCCTTTAAACTTAAAAGCTATTGTAAAACTCTAAATTATTTTCATCAAAACTTTCAACCCAGCAGTTTTTAAGTTGTTCTTCATGGGTTTTTACATCTTCATCGATGTGTGCAATATAAATTCGCCTGGGTGAGGGGAGTTGGAAGCTATCCATCATTGAGGCGTTAATGAACCACGGGCTTTTCTTGTTTTTTCTATAAATTCCACCGGATTCATGAATATGGCCAAACGCATTGATTTTTAGATTCTTCAGCGTTTCTAGCTTATTCAAAAGAAATCGCTCACCAAGATGTTTTTTATGCTTTGAAACTTGATCAAGGATGCCGTAAGGTGGCGCATGCGTTAACAGAATATCAACATCATTGGGAATGTTGTCAAATTTTGATTTTAGCTCATCTGAACCGTCCGGCAAGTTGAATTCCCAGTCAAAAAAAGCTCTTTGCCAAGGTACACCATAAAACTTAAGGCCATTAATAATGACCTCTTCATCTTGGAGATAGGTTATACCTTTTTCTGCAAAATAAGTACGCCATTCGTTTTTGTTTTTTTCAAAACCAAGTTCGTGATTTCCAGGAATAATGACGTAGTTTTTGGCTTTCATGCTCAGAAGTCGATGTGTAAATGCTTCAACTTCGATAAACTCACCTCTATTGGTAAAATCACCTGAGTGACAAATAACGTCAAAATCAGGTAAGTCCAAATCTTGAATGCAAGCTAGTTGATTATGAGTATCTGAAAGGAATAAGATTTTCATAGATGTCTCTTATTGAATGGCAGAAGACAGCGGTCTCGAACCGCAAGCGATTTCTCACTCCAAACGCTTTCCAAGCGTTGCCAGAAGCCCCTCTGGTTTATCTTCTATTAATTGGCACCCCTGGAGAGATTCGAACTCCCGACCTTTGGTTCCGAAGACCATTGCTCTATCCAGCTGAGCTACAAGGGCAAATAAATATTAAAAAACGCACAAGCATGTCGTATATTTTTTAAATTAAAATTAATTAAATCAATGGTTTGCGTAAAATAAGGTCGCAAGTGATGTCGTATACTTTTTATATTAATCCGCACCTAGAGAGACGCTAATCCATTTCAAGGGGGTGTGGGTTGAGAGTTTAGCCTGCGGCCTACAGGCTTGGTCTAACATCTCTTTAGATGCGGATTAAATCTCTTGTTAATGGCTATTAGTCAGAATGTCTTTTATTTCATTTTTAGCCAATCTTTTTTCATAAGACTTGTTTGGTGAAATGATATTTATCCACCAAGCGCAAGTTTTTCCGGCTACTTTCACTTTGTGCTTCCCACCGGTTTTGCTTTTGTAATATTTTCGACCTAGTGGTTTCATTACAGGCCTCGAATATGGTGCCCCAAGAGGGATTTGAACCCCCGACAACCCATCTTAGGAGGATGGTGCTCTATCCACTGAGCTATTGGGACGTGGTGCGCCCAACAGGAGTCGAACCTGTAACCCTTGCCTTAGAAGGGCAATGCTCTATCCAGTTGAGCTACGGGCGCAGATATTAAATAATTGAGTCCACGATCATGAGGTATCCGACTCTCTTGTGTTTTTCACAAGCTTTCTACAAAACTTTACTATAGGATATATAATATCATGTAATATTATTGTATCAACACTTTTTTGCTACTTATGGCGGAAGATAGTGGATTCGAACCACTGCATCGATTTCTCAATGACGGATTAGCAATCCGTTGCCTTAACCACTCGGCCAATCTTCCTTATTTGGCACGCCCTGGTGGACTCGAACCACCATCTTACGGATTTGGAATCCGTTGTTTTACCAATTAAGACTAAGGACGCATTTATATCTGGTGCGGACGGTGGGATTCGAGCCCACGATGTTTACCACTTGGGTACTGGATTTTAAGTCCAGTGCGTTTCAACCAACTTCGCCACATCCGCTTCTTGCTTCTAACTGGCGGCGAGCTAGGGACTCGAACCCTAAAACCCATTTCTGAGTCGCCGGTTTTCAAGACCGGTGCAATAGCCAATTCTGCCAACTCGCCTTATATGGTTGCGGGAGACGGATTTGAACCGCCGACCTCTGGGTTGTGAGCCCAGCCATCTACCACTGATATACCCCGCGTTAATCTGGTAGTTGCACATGGAATCGAACCACGGACCTCGGCATTATGAGTGCCGCGCTCTAACCAACTGAGCTATGCAACCGTTACTTTAATCACCTGAACCGGCGCCAATTTGAGCGCAAATCATACGCCATACCCCTCGCTAGCAGCGACCGTCTTCCACAGGCATTCATCCAGTGAAAAATATTCACCGGCACCTTCACTAGAAAGTGATTTTCCATCATTCTTGGGTAGGTCAACATTGTTTCGCATGAGTACTCCTTTGTTTTTTTAAATAAGTGCACGCTTCGACCGCGAATCCGCCATCTTACTTGATGTAAACACCTCGACTTTGTGCTTTGCCGCATGTTTGGCAGGAGTGACAGGGCTCGAACCTGTGGATGACGGGATCAAAACCCGTTGCGTTAACCAACTTCGCCACACTCCATTAAATAACCCCTAATTACATAAGGATGTCATTGTATTTGGCTCCCCAGGTAGGCTTCGAACCTACAAAGCCTTTTGGCACCGGATTAACAGTCCGGCGACTTTACCAGTTTGTCTACTGAGGAATGAATGGTGGGCCACGCTGGACTTGAACCAGCGACCTATCCGTTATGAGCGGAGTGCTCTAACCAGCTGAGCTAGTAGCCCGATATTTAAATGTTGACCTCTTTGGATATTATTACCTTGCTGTATCAAGCTGGCGTGTTAAGGGACTCTTCCCACTCCCGGGGATTTGAACCCCTTTCCTATTAATACCGTCAACAATTCTGATGGAGAATGAGAGATTTGAACTCTCGACCTTCGGCTTGCAAAGCCGTTGCTCTACCATCTGAGCTAATTCCCCGAATTTGGTCGCTTCTGTAGGGCTCGAACCTACGACCTCCGCCTTGTAAGGGCAGCGCTCTACACAGCTGAGCTAAGAAGCGCTTGGGGTGAATAATGGGATTCGAACCCATGACCACAGAAATCACAATCCTGAGCTCTACCATCTGAGCTATATTCACCATAAATTGGTGCCAAGCGGTGGTAACGATCCACCCTCCAAAGATTTTCAGTCTTTTGCTAATCCATCTCAGCTAGCTTGGCTTTATTTGGCTGGCGTAGCAGGGCTCGAACCTGCGACCGCTCGGTTAACAGCCGAGTGCTCTACCAACTGAGCTATACGCCAAAATTTGGTACACCCAACGGGATTCGAACCCGTGTTCTTGCCGTGAAAGGGCAATGTCCTAGTCCAACTAGACGATGGGTGCTTAACTGGTGGATCGCCTGGGGCTTAAACCCAGAACCTCGGCGTTAAAAGCGCCTTGCTCTATCCAATTGAGCTAACAATCCAAAACTGGTGGAAGCGGTAGGATTCGAACCTACAATGTTTACCCTGAGGGACAAGATTTACAGTCTTGTGCAGAACCACCATCTCTGCCGCACTTCCAAAACTGGTGCTGATTGAGAGATTTGAACTCCCGACATCCTGCTTACAAGGCAGGCGTTCTGCCAACTGAACTAAACCAGCATAAAATGGTAGGCATGGAGGGACTCGAACCCACACGCATAAAGCACCGGTACCTAAAACCGGGGTGTCTACCAATTCCACCACATGCCCATTAAATTGGTCGGAAATAAAGGATTCGAACCTTTGACTTCAGCGTCCCAAACGCTGCGCTCTGGCCTGACTGAGCTAATTTCCGTTATTCTTTGCATCCTAAAATACACTTTTTAAAAATGCACTTTAGGATGGAGCGAGTAAGGGGAATCGAACCCCTATCATCGGCTTGGAAGGCCGAGGTAATAGCCTTTATACAATACCCGCATGGTTGCTCCACCAAGACTTGAACTTGGGACCCCTCGATTATCGGTCGAGCGCTCTACCAACTGAGCTATGGAGCAAAAACATCATTCCTAATTGTTAAAGAGCAGGCCAAAAAAAAGGCCTTGATATAAAACCAAGGCCTTTTGGGTGTTTCTTTTTTGCCTTGGTTGCCCAAGACAATGTCTGGGGCGTTATTTTTTAATATTTACAATGTGCGTTAACGGATTTATCGAATCAAAACTATTTCTCTGTGAATACATTTCATATTTTTCAGACATAAAGCTTCCTTCCCATCCTTGGGTAGGCAGCTTAAAGTTATGTTTGAGTTTTTGACGTGTATTCATTTTTAATCCGCTTTTTTGCTTTTAAATTTAACTTGATGTGTACATTATAGCATCTCAAATCATGTGTCAATATAAAAAACTATTTTTTATTAAAATTATTTTATTTTAACTGATTGGTTGATGCGAGTAATCCTTCTTAAGTTATGCCCTGTGATACAATATATAGACAATTTAAGGCTAAGCAATTAGAGGGTTTAAATATGACTTTTGAAGAGTATTTGCAGTTAAAAGGATTTGAGGGTGTGGAGGTGTCATTTTCTGGTGGTGGTGACTCTGGAGGAATTGAAGATACAACAATGACGTTTTCAGGAGAGAGTGCAAGCGAAGAAGATAAGAAATCCATTGAAAACTTGATTAATGGAATTGTTGAAAATGCATTTGAAGATACGTTTACGAATTTTGATAATAGTGGTTGTTCAGGATCTTTTATCATTGAGAAAAAAGAGGACTCTCAGAAATTTAGCTCACAATACAGTTACGCTGACTATGAAATACCTTCCGCAGCAGTAAGAGGAGTCGGCAGTATTTGGCCTGCTGCTTCTAGTGAACTCCCTCTGCTCTTCAAGGCTTCAGGTGTTTTTGAGTTCTGGTATGAGTTTAATGACAATGGAGGTTGTCTCGAGGTCGCTGATCTAGAAGGTTTTGACGAGGAAGGCTTAAAAGAATCGAACCCTGATCTTTACAAGGAAGTTGAACGATTCTTTAATGCAATGTCTGATAATAATGTGTTAGATGGTATTGAGGAAGAGCTGACTACTGATTTTGGCAACCCTGAAGGGGGTGAGCTTACTATTACCTTAGATTTGAGTGATCTTTCCTATAGTTATGAAGGTAGTATCCATATGGAAGAAGAGCCTGGTGAAAGCAACATCTTCGAAAGCGTAGATAAAAACTTTCAAGCATTACTACAGCTTCCTTATGAAAAAGCGCTTATCAAAATTAACCCAATAAATATAAATTTAATTGATAATCCACCTAAAGAACTGATTATTGAAACGCTTGAGGATATGGATTCCTTACATAAATTCCGACAGGATAGCCTTGCCTTCAATATAAAGATTGAAGAAGGTTTGCTGGCAAAAATCAGAGAGCCTCTTGGTTATGACAGTGAACAAAGGCTCACATATCTTGAGCTTCTAAACGGTCTTAGAAATGTCGTTGAAAAAGAGAAAACAGATCTATACCGTAGTGAAATTTCTGAAGACTTTACTCTTAAGCCTTAATGGGTGGCTATGCTTTGTTTCAAGGAGTGAAGCTAGATGAATAAATTATTGCTTGACTGGCTTTTTGATCTTGAATCCCAAGGTCGCTTGACAGGATCTTACTCTGTTAGTCGCCTGAATGATGTGATAATTGATGGAAGTATAGATATTTCCTCGATGGAATTAACCAATATCCCTTTTAATTTTTTAGAAGTGAGCGGTGATTTTATTATTGATGACAATCCTCTCTTGAATCTAAAAGGGGCGCCGGAATTTGTGGGTGGTGATTTTAGTTGCTCAAGATGTCGTTTTATAAATCTCATAGATGCACCTTATAAAGTCTGTGGAAATTTCATTTGTGAAGAAAGTATCCTTTCTAGTCTTGAAGGGGCACCCAATCACGTTGGACAGGACTTTATTATTAATGATTGTCTAGTTGAGTCTTTGAATTATTCACCTGCTTTTGTGGGAGGGAATTATCTTATTGATTCTGCCAGACTCATTACTGAGTCGGAAATAAAGAATGTCCCTTTGACAGTCGGCGTGAAGGTAGAAAAAAGCTTCACCTGCACAAGTCCTGGCCTGCCTATTTCGCATGCTGATTATTCTGTGTATCGAGATCAGGCTCTACTCTCCCTTGAGGGTAAAGAAGCGGAGTATCGATTCCTGAATTGGTTGACAGATAAAACTGATCAAGTTTTCTTAGTCAATATATTTAGCGAGCTTCTTCAGGCGGATGTCTTATCATCGATTAATGACAATCAACATCATGAGTATTTATTTGACATGATCAGAAATAACGAGCCCGTTAAAAACTACTCAAGGACTGAGCTGGTCAAAGGAATTGGTGGATTTGTAATTGACGGGCACGCTGGCAGTAACAGAGTACAAGCCAATTCAATCATAGAAAGTGCATTTGAAAACATTAAATCTCAATATGACCTTCCTCCAGGGGCTCCAGAGGTTTTGGATCATCTTCTTGAGATGGCTAATTTCTATAATAGTGATCCAGTTGTTAGTCCGGATAGCTCTCTTCCAGATTGTGTCTTGGGTTGGATTTCTGCGAACGAAAAAAATGCGGTTGACCTTTATCAATTAGAAATATCTAAAGAGCTTAACCAGGCATCAGGTGTTTGCGAGGAGTCTAAACTATGATTATTGCTATAACAGGTCATGCCGACATTGAACTGGCACTTGGGGTGGATAAGAGATATCCGGAGGGCGAAAAATATAATCGAGAGGTGTTTGATCGAGTTTATAAGGATATTGAAAAAGGATTGAGTGAATATTTGGGGAATCAAGGCCTGAGCCTGAACGATGCAACATTTGTTAGTGGAATGGCAAGAGGAGTGGATGAGGTGTTCGCTATCATGGCGATCAGGCACAATTTACCTCTTATTTTATCCATTCCAAATTCAGTGAAATGGCATAAGGATCGCCCCCTTAGAAAAGGGGTGAGAGGGCAAGCGGTTTATTATGAAAAAATACTTTCATATGACAGGATCATTGAAATATATGAAATTAACCGTCTTTATAATGATATTGCATACGTTTACGCTAACTTTGCAAGAAATCAGCATATGATTGACATATCAGATACTGTTTTTTCATACAAAGTTATTCCAAGTCCAGGAACGAACGATGGGATTTTAAGAGCTGAGAAAGCCGGAAAGTATGCTGGAAACCTATTCAATCCTCCTGGCATGAAAGATCAAGAAGAGTTTAGTGGTTTTGGATTTAAAAACGGATAGTGAGGATGATTGCATGGATATTGAAAGCAATAAACAATTGATGGATTTTATAAAAGCCTCGGCAGTGGAGCTATTGGTTGATGAAGAGATGGCTCCATCGACTAAGGAGCGGGCAGATTTATTTGATCAAATAATGGATTTGGAGACAGCTGATCTTGCCAGGCTCCCGCTCAGAGAAGGTCTTGCTGAATCATTTCCGCCGGACGGACTGTTTCAGCTTAAAAATACTCTACTGTCTGAGGTTGAGGGAAAAATTGAGTTTGCTCAACAGTTGTTTGACCAGGTTATTCCTCAGAATATAGATGTGTCTAAAGGGTGGTATGATCAGCTTATCGTGGAGCATAGTCTTGACGACATGACATCTGATGAAAGCAATAAAACTCGTGCTCGAACTGAGATTAGCCATCAAGGGGTTTCCTTGGGTGCTGAAGGTTATGGGGACTACACTGGCGATGGCATTGATTCTAAGCCCATACTGATTGAGAAAGCGGATGGAGAAGTTAGGGTTGCGGTCTGGAGCGACATTAATAATGAAGAGCCAACAGATATTATTGAGCTTAATAAAGCTAGACTTGAACTTCGAGATGGTTATGAAGAGGAACAAATTGAGATTTACCGAGGTGAGCTAAGAGATGAGCTTAACCAGAATAATGAGGTTCTGAAATAGTGGCTATAGGGGCGTTAGATATTTTTCATAGTTATGATCGAGAGAGGCGAAGCCTTTCTGTTGTGAAGGGTATGAAAAGTAAGCATGCTGGATTTCATGCGTCACTTAATGGTTATGTTTTTGATGCGTGGTTTTCTGATTGCAATCCAAAAGTCTCTTCTACACGGTATAACGAGAGTGGCGATAGAGGTGTATTCATTTTAATGGAGAATCTCAATAATCCTGAGCAGCTAACCGTTTATGCAAAGTCTAAAGGCTGTCATGCCGAAGCCTTAGAGGATTTGGGGCTGATTGTTATTGCAGACGTCCAGAATGAAGAAGAGCGACTGAAATTCCATGAGGCTAAAGCCAGCTTATACGGCCAGCATGCTATTTACGCTCAGAAAGAATATGAAGCAAGCCTTAAAGTGTTTGAGAGGGAGCTTCGCTTGTGTCGTGAATACAAACCTCAAGAAGCTTTAGGGCCTTCTCTCTTGAACCAATGAAGCCGGAATTCGAGATGCACTTAAAGAAGGTTTAAATATTCCTGAATTAAAAACCTAGCGAACGCTTTTTGATAGCTCTTTAATAAGGCGTTTGCCTGTATTGGTTCGCATTTGTAACCCCGTCATTTTTATTGAACACTTCAATATGTCAATAAGAAAAAGCCTTTGATGTACTTGCGAAGTTCTCCGGTTAAGCTTTAATCTTGAAATGTGACCCAGTGCTCTGTTAGCTATATAATTTTCACGCATAACCCTTTCTCTTTTTTTAAAATTTAATTACTTCCCATATCAATTAGAGGGTCAATATCGAGAAGCAATGCAAGCGCTTCCAACGAAGCTAGGCGATTAAAGGCGTATCTCTGGTTCCAAGGTCTATCAATCAATAATGCTGATTTTGTGCAATACGGGGCACAATCGATTAAGTTCCCGCCGTGATCATCAACAAAGTAAAGCGGTCTTACTTTCTTTGCGACTTCCGATTTGCCTGCGCTGTGACAGGTAATGGAAAGATCATCCACTATTATTTCATGCCTGTCGAACCAAGCCTGAGTGATATCCCCGCTAGGATCAAGCGGTTTTCTCGATGTAACGACATGCACTTTAAATTCAAGCTCTCTGAACAACTTGATCGATTCTTTAGCATGCTCTATCGGCTTTACGTGCTTAATTATTTCATGACGGTTAATTGTTTCAAAGATCGCTTCATTAGCTACTTTATAAATCTCACCCAGGTTAAAAGTCGACCAGTCTTTTGGCTTAATATCCTTGCCCGTGTCAGCCTTGAGTGCTTTTGATAGAGGGGTTGACATATCGCAAATCACATCATCAAGATCAAGAATTATCGTATTCAACTGGCTATCCTGTCATATTATATTGAGTGTACATGATACAATATATGTATGTTTTTTTCATCTTTAAAAGGAGTTTATACCATGCCTGATTCTACTGCATTACTTACAAAGCAACAGGAAGAGCTTGTACATTCTTTTTCTGAAGCAACGCAGTTTTCAAATCCTTATTATGCATTAAAAAGAATTCAAGAAGACGGGTTGTGGTTTATCGAAAACATATCTATAGAAGAAGAATCTCAATATGACGACAACAGCTATTATATGGCTCATAGTATTCAATCAATTGACATTGACGAAGATAAATTAAGTGAAGCTATTTTTGACCTTATTAAGTCCGGAGAGGATGTTAGTAAAAGCATTATTTGTGGGGATGAAGGCTCTCTTGATGGTGGCTTTAATATCTTCTTCAAACCTATATCAGAGGCGTCATGTTTTGATGGGTTTATTGAGCAACTGAATAAAGATTCACTTCTTGAGGATTGGAATGATTGGGTGTCCTCTCAGGCTAGTGAAATTAGTGATTCTTTTGATGCAAAGGAAGCGATTGAAGACTGGGCAGAAGAGCTTTCAAAGTTGAGTGAGTATGATTATGAATTACTTCAAAAAGATAGTACAGAATTAATTGATAAGGAAATGCATAAGTACAGTCTTTCAAATGAGGTTCACATTAAAGAGGGTGCTGTTTTTATTGAGATTGTTTCTGCTTTAATAGATAAAGGTGAGTATGACCTTGCTTTGAATTTATCTAAATCTTTAAAAGCGACTGGTGGTGGAAGCTCCGGGGTGTTTATTAAACAGGTTGAAAAGCTAATTGAAGGATCTCACGTAGCGAGTTACCAAAAAGATATTTCTGAAAACATTGGATCAGGTATTCAAATGACATGAAGTTTAATGAGCGTAAGACCCATAAGCTTGTCAGTCTAATGAGTGATCAGCTGGCAGATCCTAATTATTGGTCAAATAAAAGGACGGTCAAAAGAGCCGCTAAGTTAGCCATTAATGGGGCCGATCCCTATGCGGTTGATAAGGATGGCTTTAGTATCATGGATAACCTTTTGGCATTTGAGCATTTCGGCCTAGCCCTTAAGGTAATAAAGAAGCATTCAGATTTAAGCTTTAAGGGCAGAAAAGGCGAGAGTCTTTTAATGCAGGTTATTGAATGTCACAACATTACTAACGCATCTTCATCCATCGCAAAGGAATTTGATCTTCTTTTAGAATACCTAATAAACAATCCAGACAATTTAAATGATAGAGATAGACGCGGGGATTCTCCAGCAGTCTATTCCATTATGCATGGTACGCCGGATATCCTAAGAAAGCTTCTGGAAAAAGGGGTTGATGCAAATGAAGTTAATAGCGGATTGTCTTTAATTCATTTAGCTGCTAGCCAAGGAATGTCCAAATGCATTCAATTATTGATGGACTTTGGAGCGGATATTAGCACTCCTTGCAAAGGCTATCTCGAATATACTCCAATCATGTATGCCGCCGCATCTGGTGATCCTAATACGATTAAAGTGGTTGCTGACCTTGGTGGGAATCCATTAGAAAAATCCAATGGAAAAGATCTTTTATCCATATGCGAGGATTCAGACCATAGTGGTCATGAGGTCGAGGCTTATGATTTAATTAAATCACTATTGGAGGGCGCTCTAGTTGATGATTATCGATTACAGATCAAAGATGATTTAACTTCCAAGGACTTCAAATGAAAGGAATTCAGTATTTTTAATAAGCTAGGTATTTCTCTAATATATGCAGTAGAGTCTGGACGTCTGTCAGGAAGGGGTTGGAATGATGAGCTACTGAAGTCTTTAATTATTATGCTGGTTTAGCAGGTAGGTTACGAAGAAAACAGAACCAAATAGACCGCCATAACCCCAAAATACATACACGAATTCAGCGTCAAAAATAAAATGGACAACCAGTGTTAAGGCTGGATAGAAAGTAATAGGAATTAAAACCATTTTTAAAGTTGGCTTTATTCGCCCATAAAACATTTGAGCAGTGATAATGGTTACGCCTACTGTAGCAAACATGATTGCGAACATGAATATTGCGAAAAGTGTTATTAATAAGGCTTCCATTTTTACATCCTTTTATTTGCTTTTACTTACTTTTTATAAATACACAACTACAGTATACATTAAAAACAACGCATGACAACATTTATTTGCGAATACTTTATCCGTCAAGGTTTAAGCTAAAAATAACAAGGTTGTATAATTTATGAAGTTATTTAGAACGCAATTTCAGAAGGAGATGGCCTTGGCCAAAGAAAGGGCGAAGAAGATTGAAAAATCTCTCAATGAACATGAGTCGATGGAGTCAATGTATGAAATGGCCAATGATATGGACCCAGATGTTCGTGCTAGCGTTGCTCGAAATGACAGCCTTCCTGTTGAGCTATCTTATCTATTATTTAAGGATTCTGAGCCAGCTGTCCGTGCAAACTTGGCATGGAACAAGGGTACGCCAAAAGAAATATTAACAGAGTTAGCCAGAGATAAAGATGAAGTTGTTCGGTGGGCTGTTTGTGATAATGAAAGTTCACCCATTGACGCTCTTTTGTATCTTTTGAACAGTGAGAAGGAAGAAGAGCACCTTAAAAAAAGGATAGAGAGAAACCCTGTTTACCTTCAGTACCTTAGCGATAAGGAGTTTGATTGTGTTAATGATTATCGAGATGAGATTGCTAATGAAGTAGATATTCTCAACAGCCTAAACCCTTAACGATAAGCGAGGAAATCAATGCTTAGCCAAGACATTCTTAATTCTGTATATGGACATGTTTTCTCTTCAAGTGATGCAAAAGAAGCGGTACTTAGGATTGCTGACGATGAAGAAATATGGAGCTTGAAAAACGGGTTAAACGATCTATCGGATGAGGTACCTATCCCTTTTGATGGTTGTTTTTACGAGACAGTGATGGAAATGTCACTTTCTGATGAAACACAGGATGCTGATTATTTGAATCTATTGACTCAGTTTATGGGATGGATTCACGAGTTGCACGATCTCGGCCGAAAGGAAGAGTATCGAGCCTTAAATGGGTACCGTGAAGAGATCTCAGAGAGCTTGAGTGATTCATCAATTAAACCTATCGAGATATCTTGATCATGAGTTAACCTTTAAAAGGCGCTAAGAGGTATCATATTAAACGGGGCTTAAGTTAACTTAGTAAGACGCCCTTCTTCTATTTAACCGCAAGTGTGTAGTGATTTTTTACCGGTTGATTCTGCTAGTGATGAGATGGGTTTGGATATTGTTGTTTCTTTGCATAAATAGAGTGGGTTGGCTTATTGATATCTATTCAACCCTTATACCGAAGAAAAGACGAAAGACATTAATGATCTTGATCGTCAGTTTTTAGACAAGGCCGGCTTGGCTTTTTATAATTTAGACACCAAAGTAAGGAAGCGAAGAATGAAGGTTAATACAAAAACATCACTACTTGAGTTAAGCATGGGTTTTGCCAGTGCCATTTATGCCAGCAATAACTTGGTTGACGAAGGTGTTCGAAGTGCTGAAACAAAAGTCTCTGACTTTCTATTGAATTACGTTAATAATGAAAAACTTTTAAGTCAAAATGATATGACTGTATTTAAGATTGGCGAGACTGATCGCTGGCTTAGAAATCCCGCTCTTTATCGTTTTATGTCTTACCTTAATGGCATTGAGATATTGATGTACAAACTGACAGAAGATGGCATTCCTGGAGGGTATTGGCAGGAAGAGACGGCTTCGCTTTTGATAAATCACTGTTCGTTAAGTAGCCCTGAAATTGTAACCCAGGGCCTCTTAAAATCTCTGGAAGCTCAAATAGGCAGTGAAAATGTTAGTAAATTGAAATTTATAACGGTTTATGACAGTAAAGACACTGGAATCTCGAGCGAAGACTCCCTGAGGGAGTTGACTGGCTTGGCATCAGAAGACGTTTTGATTGACTGGGTTAGGCTTGAAGAAAGCATGGCTGAGGCTTTACAGGAGACGCTCAGTCTTAATGATTTCCTTGATAACAATAAAGTCTCAGACAAAGAAGCCTTATTTCTTAAAAACATATTAAGTAAGGACTCAATTGGTATCCAGAATTGGAATGAGGTTTCCTTGATAATGGGTAACGTGGACACTATTGATTATACTGTTTTTATAGGAACTGAGTCACCGATTGAGGATGGCGTTGATGAAAGGTTGGCCGGGATCGAGGGAAGTCTTAAATCGCTCGGGCTTAATTATCAAGTTATTCGAAACAGCGTTCAGAAGAACATAAGTATCAGCTTTACGCTTGGCTTTGAAGATCTCATGGATTATGGGGAAGATAATGTTGGCCACCCTTATGAGGTATTGAGAAAAACTCATTACTTAATAGGGGAAGGGGATAGCTTTGAGTGTCAAACCAGTCCAAGTATTCGCTTGTCCGAAGATGAGGATTTAAAGCAGATATCACCCGAAAAACCTAAGCTTATTCAGATTCAAAAATTAGAATCGGATATTGAGGAAAAAGTGGCGAATAAGGTTTCAGATCTATTGGGATGTTATTTTCATGATAAGCGTAACTTTTATTGGCAGGGAAGCAAACTTGTCATCGCAAGTAATAACTTGTTAGACGGTTGCAAGCTGTCAAATGATAAAAGTGAAGTCGCTTTAGATGCTAACTTAAAGGCTAATTTTTTAGATCTAAAAGCCTTGCTGAGTGATTGCTTGCTAAATATGAAGTCTCCTTTTGAATTGTCGGATATCATCGAGGATTTTCAAGGTACGCTTGATGAAATATCTGAATTAAAAGAGGAAGCTCGTAAATCAGTCAAGTCTATAGATAAAGAACAGCTTGCATTGGAAATTGAAGATCGGGTCAAGGCTCTAATTCGTAATGAGCGTGAACCCTATTTCAAGGATGTTAATTTATTTGAGATTGACAATGGTTGCGTGCGTCTTTACGGGGATCTTAAGGACGGCTTTGCAATTGATACGAATGAGGCGGAGCACATCAAGTCATACAAGGCAGATATTTTGACTGTTAATAGCAAAGAGAAAGAAGTGACTTATGGAGAACCAGGCTGAGCTAGATAAAAACAAGCTAGGCGTTCTCAAAGTGGATAAGGGTGAGCTTGTTACATTCTATCCTTCTAAGCACGCCGATCGATCTAAACGTTTTTTAGACGAAGTTGATGCTTATGTTGACCTTTGGATGAATCTGTGCAAACTCAACTACTTTACCTCTGATTTAGAGGATAACTGGGCGTGCGGCCGGGCTTTATGGAGGTATTTAAAAAACGATTCTCCCACATTTGATGACTCTGAAGATGGGGAAATGATCTTAGGTGAAAATTGGCTTCACTTCAAAGCTGGTGATGGGAGTAACGAAGATTTATGGCATTGGTTTGAGTAGGCTTTTGAGGCCTACATAGGGGAATGGTTGACAGGAAAGACGCACATTATGGCTCCGAGAACCCAGGAAGGCATCAAGAGAATGGAAAGTGAGGCCTTATCTATGTATCGTGATGATCTTTTTATTGAATTATGTAATTCAAAAAATATTTAAGGAATATCGAATGACTGAGTCTGTTTTTAAAACGCTTTTGAAAGGGGCTTTATTGAATGAGATTTCAATATTCTTCTCTAGCTTCCCAGATCCGCTTGATATGGATGCTCAGAGAAAAATTATTAGTATTGAGGACTTATTTGAGGGCTATTCCATTAAAAAGATTGAGAAGATGAGGCCGGCTGGGTTTGACAAGCCTGGTGACATCAATATTCTCGTTAGCGATAGGCTTTCAAGTATCATCGAAGATAAGACTGTTGTTAAAAAACTGTCAAAAAGGATTGATGAAAAGTTAAGCAAATTTATCTTAGACAGGAGTGCCTCCACAAGGATTGAAGAAGATGTTGTCGCTAAGTTTTTAAAGGAAAAGGCTGTTCTTAATAACATAGATACTTATAAGCTAGCATCCATGTTAATAGATATTAAGTGTGGAGGGGGTTTTGGTTTTGAAACTCTTGAAGATGTTAGGTGCGGCGAAGGTGATTATTTTAGTTATTCATATGACAAGCTTATTTTATCAGTTCGCGATGGGATTTCTAGTCGTCACGCCATTGATTATTTAGATAGTTCTTCAAAAGAAATCTTTCCGGAGCTACTTGCTGTTGTTGAATTTTACGCAAAAAACTCAAGAGATGCTATTCCGGACGCTGTTCTTACTTGGTTAAAGGAGTTAGAAAATGATGCGGCTCAGCAGTATCGTGATGAACTCTCCATTGAAGTTTTAAAAGAAAATCAATTGGAGTCCTGAGTGAATAACAATCGATCTTCTATACGGATTGTAGGAGCAGATCTGCCAGGGGTTGAATTGTTGGAGTTACTCAATTTTATCGATATTGATGATTGGGAGCGAATCCATTCAGAGGAAGCGATTAGACTGGTAAAGGCTGGCGCCAACCCAGAGGTTGTGAGTAAAAAAGGTGATAATTTAATTCACCGAATCTTCTATAAAGGTGATGCTGAACTGGCTAAAGAGATCGTTAATTTAGGTGTTAATTTAAATGGCTATAACCGTTTTGGACAGACGATTACTCATCTGTTGGTTATTTCTCGAATTCCTGAAGCAGAATCCTTGTCAATTATTGATATTCTCGCATCTAAAGGCGTAGATTTTAATATTGAGAGTCATACTGAGATGCGCAATAGAAATGGTTGGACGCCCCTTCAGTTTAGCGCATGGAATGGCAAGGAATTGTTAGTTGAAAAGTTTATTTCTTTAGGGGTGGATTTATTTTTAAGCTGTGACGAAGAGGAGTCGCCATTAAACCTAGCTAAATCCGGCGGCCATCATAAGATTGTTGAGTCTATTCAGAATGAGATAAAAAGGATTGAGCAGAAAGCTCAGTCTCTTTATGCAAATGACTTATCAAACGAGATTCACTCTTTTATAAACCCAGAGATTTTCAATCATGAGCTATGACCAGGGGAAGACTATGGAGTTGGTCGAGCTTATGAATTCTATTGAGATTCGTGAAGACTGGACCCTGGATCATAATTATCAATTGATTGCGCTTATTAAACAGGGAGCCGATGTAAATGCGAAAGATAAGCGGGGATGTAATGCTTTAATTCATTCAGTTATTTCAGGTCACTTTGACTGCGTAAAGGTCTTGATTGCTATTGGTGCAGATGCGAATGCGAAAGATAGGGTTGGGCGCAGTGCGTTGACTGAGGCTGTACATTGGCATAGCTTTGGGTCTGTCCTGGGGTATTCTTCAGTCACTTCGCTCATTCAATCTGAAATCGCTAAGCGTGAAAAATCTTTAATTCAGGATTATTTAGAAACATTGGAAAGGGAAGTGGATTTAACTATGCCTTGCAATGGAGGTCTTCTTGAAGAATAAACCAGTAAAGTACAGCCCAATGAGACAAAATTACTAGCTGAATTGCTTGATACGGTATCCTATGATGATTGGAGCGCATCCGCTACGAGCGCCGGTATAGCCCTTATTGTTCTAGGGGCTGACCCGGAGGCTCAATGTGCCAATGGTGACAAATTAATTCACCGGATTTTCTACCAGAAGCATTTTGATGCGGCAAAAAGATTGGTAGGTATGGGTATAAAGCTTGATGATTTGGATCACCGTGGCAGCTCTGTCTTGCACCGTGTCTTAAAGGGCTCTACTCGTGCCATAGAAATGATTGAGTTTCTTTATGAAGCGGGTTTGGATTTAGATATTAAAAGTGAGCGCGGCTGGACGGCTCTTCAGGTAGAAGCATCGGGCGGTAGAGATGAGATAGGAATAACTAAAAAGCTTTTAGATCTTGGTGCAAGTATCGATCCAGCCCCTTCCAATGGAAGTGATCCAATAAGTTTAGCTAAAAGCAGGGGCAAACTTAATGTTGTCAAAATTCTCAATGATGAAATCAAAAAAAGAGAAGAAATAATTCTTAATGATTATGAGAATGAAATTTATCAAGAATTAAGTGGGGCGTCCAAGATGCCAAGCCTTGAATGCCCCGGCATACTAATTATAAACCTTGCTTTTTAAGACCGGCTCTTCTGTCTTATCCTTTCCAACAAGGGTTGGCTTGATCCAGATAACCTTTTTTAGTTGATTGCTTTTGCCGTGTCTTTGGCCTTTAAAATGGCCGCGTCGATAATGAAGCCTTACCTTGCTTCCTGTTTTATGGCTAACGCCCGTTTCGAGCTCATTGTGGCCAACATAAATTCTATCGACAGTATGACTTAATTTCGTTTCGAACTTACGTCTTTTTTTTGCAGAAATTGTATCAACTTTTCTTTTTAACTCCTTGAACGGGATAACTTTCTCTCTAAATTCTGTTGAGTTAATATAAAGAAGTGACACAATCGCAAGTGATGTTAACTCTTTTTGGTTATTAAAGAAGTTGTCAGACCAGTCATAAGTCTCTCTCCACAATTCAAAATGAACATCGATAAGTTTTTGAAGGTTAATTTCTCTTTCTTCGTCTTCGTAAATAGGTATATGAAAATCAACAAATGAAAAACCGGTATTTATTGGCTCTTCTACATCATTATCTTTTGTAACTCGACCATGAAATAAAAGTGAGATGGTTTTTAAATGACCAAATCCGGCACCAAAGGTATCAATTAAGACCTCTATATGTGTTTTAAAGCCGTTTTTATTGGTGTAGTGAGATAAGGATTCTCTGTGTTGAGCCTGGTCAAATGTTTCATAGCGTGAACTTACATAAAACCCTTCAAGCGGCTCGGATTCTTCCTTTAATAAGACTCCTGGTACTCCGCTTGTGCTATCCCTTGTACTAATAATAAGTGGCAGGGACTCAATTTTATCTTGGCCAAGTTCGATATAGAGTGTTTTATCCTCAGGAACTTGGAAAAACTCGGTAGTTAGATCATTCCCAATGTTTGTCTTACCTAACATTTGAGCCACATGATCTCGAATAGAGTAGGTAACACGACCCTGGGCATGATGGCTGCACTTAATCAGGAAGTCTTTAACGGTCATCGGGCTTTCTTCGATAAATGTTTTAAGGACTCTTATTGGGTCGAGCTTTAGATTGCGACCTTCTGGTTCGGCCATAATGAATTGCGCTACATCAAAGTAGCTCAAATTAGAGTCTCCCACCATTTCGTTTACAATTTCAAGGCGCTCAATCGTTCCTAAAAACAAAATATGGTAAGCATTCCCACCATTAACGAAACGATTTACGATTGGCATGTTGTAAAACTTACTTTCTTTGCCTTTTTCTTTTAAATCGCTCATTGATTCGTCTATTTCAGCTAAGCTATGGATATCCCACTGCTTTCTTGAGTGTCTTAAATCATAGCCAAACATATCGTTAAACCATTGTGGCATTTGTTTGAAAAGCTGCTCGTAAGTCATAGGCTTGTCCTTTTTATATTTATTCAGTAATTTTCAATTGTTATCTATATATTGCCTTTTATTTACCTATTTAGCAACAATTATTTGCGATTTATATTTATCTTCACATCCAGGATTGAAGCTTTATAAGGTATGGGTGCTGTATAATATTTGTTATGTAATACGGAGATTGCTCAATGCAGGATTTAACATTAAAAGAGTATCTTGACAAGCTGCAAGCAAGAGAAGTGAGTGTTAGCTTTTCAGGTAATGCAGAAACAGGAGGAGTGGATCATGTCGACATCGTAGGGGATATAAATCAGCCTTCTAAAGATGGGCTGAGTGAATTATTTCGTAACTTTGTTGAATCGTCACTTGATGTTGATATCTTTGATGATGAAGGTTCAACAGGCTTTCTCTACTTCAATAATACAGAGCCTCATGAATCTCGAACCTCTTTTAAGATGGCTTTTTATGAGAAGGAAGCCGTTAAAATTAAAGATGAGAAAAAGGTCAATTTTAGCGACTTTTTTAGCTCGTTTGAGCTTGAATATGAACTTAAATATTTAAAAAGTCTTGATGCTATTCATTTGAATTTATTTATTTTTAACAAAGAAATAGAAAGCATTGACATTAGCTCCTCTGAAGGTCCTATTAAAAACACTGATCTAGATACTCGATTGCTCATTAGGTATTTAGAGGATTATCTTCACGAAAATGGTATTGAATGGGGTGATGCTTCAGTAGAGATCAACCTGAACGAATCAATAATGGGTATTGAGGTGAGTTTTGAGGGAGATGACTGCATAGAGGGCGAATATATCGACCTTGATGATGGTATAGAAAAATTTAACAGGCTATTGGATACACCTTTAGATGAAGTGATATTGAAATCCATACGGTCAGGAGGAAAAGCCTCAAAGCTTTCTAATCTTATTGATACGCCGTCTATTGACAAGACAATAGAGCTATTAAATATGCGCAGTGACAGCAAGGATATTGAAGGACTTGATGATCTGGTCTTAAGGGCGCTAAAGTGCAATTACGATTTAGTGCTTTCTAAGGCTGACTTTGAAGGCTTAAATGGAGTTGTTGACCTCCTTTCATTCTTTAAGAAGACAGCTGAGTCTCAAGAGATTGAAGGGTATAAATCAAGTATGTTAACTGATCTTGAAGCTGAGATAAAAGGTGAGGTGAGCAAGCAGTGAATCAATACGACAGCCAGAAAACAAAAGAGTTAAAGAAGTTTGTTAACAATATTATTTCCAATAAAAAACATCTTACAGGGGGAGATTTTGGACATACTTATTCGTTAATAAAAGCCGGCGCCGATCCTGATTTTTAGGATAATAATGGATATCGACTAATAGAGTACGCCATAGATAATAATTATATTGGAGCAGTAGCCGCACTGATTAAGCTGGGTGCAGATATTAACTTCGTTTCTATGCATGGGAGTAATTTATCCTATCAGTTGATAGGCGAGGACAAGATAATTATGCTGAAGTTTCTTCTTGAGCGAGGATTGGATCCTGATGCTGGAGGAGTAAGGTCTATAGAAGCCGCTATTTGGTCAGGGAATCCTAATTTTGCATCATTTATAACTCAATACAATGCAGGCCTGATAAGTCCTCTTGAGTGCGGGGAGGTTCCGTTGGTGAAAGCAAGAAGATATAATCTAACTGAAATTGAAAAAATGATTGAGTCTGTCATAATATCAAAAGAAGCCAGTGCAGTGAATTGCTATCAAGATGAAATTGAGAGCCTGCTTGAAGAAGGTCAGACTGTCTCACCTAAACCTTTAGTGCCGCTTTGAGTTCTTCGCCAATATCGCGTTTGTAAGAGGCTAAGGCTTCTTGCTCTTTTCTTTTATTAAACTCCAGCTCAACCTTCTCTCGTATTGCCTTAGCGGTTATAAGGGCTTGAGTACCTGAATTGTGACGCGTACTACCTAATGCAGGATTTCTGGCGACATCAAGTAACGTTTCACCATTATCATTAACCGCAAGCAAGTCAACGCCCGGATTATTTAAAAGAAGGTTTAGTGCATCTATATTTTGCTCTCTTACCGCAAGAAAGATAGGTGTCTCGCCGTTGAATTTGTATTTAACATTTAAGTCACAACCTCTCTCAATGATTAAATGAATACTTTCTATGCTTCCATGCAGGACAAGATGCCTTAATAGGCATAGATTATCCGTAAATCTGGCATAAATATCAGCCCCTAAATCGATCAACTCGTCAGCCAGATCTATCTCAGGCTTTAGTAGGGCTAACTCAAGTACGGAACTGCCGCCCCAGCCCCTTACTGTCGGATCCGCACCATTTCGAACCAGGCCAACCATTTCTTTTAACGTTTTTTTGGTTACCGGCTTTTCTCGCTTATTAATGCTGGAGATCATATCCTTAAGAATAATTGTGTTTTTACAATCGATTTTTACTGTTTTCTTTAAATTGCTCACAATGTTTTTACTCTTAAATGTCATTATATTATTTTAACACCTTAATCTAGCTCTTAGAGGGTAGTCAAGGGTTTGTAAAAGATCTTCATGATATAATTTATGCAGTAATTAAAAAGGCAAAACTTTCTCATGACTGATTCATATATGCCCTATCACATCAAAGAAGCGAAGCGACAGGCTGATATTAAATCTGATATTGAAACGCTCTATATTATCGCAAATACGTTGGATTCTGATGAATTGGCCTCACATGCGGAGGGATGGCTTTCAAGAGAGCCATCTTCAAGCGCTGCGCCTTGCCCTCTTGTGGAAAAGATTGCATTGGAAATAATTGGGTTTTTAAGAACACCTCTGTCACGCGATGCAAGCCATTCTGAAAAGCTTAAATCGGCGGCTGAGTTATTCAGAAAGCAAGCTAGAGAAGCTCAAACTGTCTTTGATATTTCGGTCGATGAAGACGAATTTTGCCACAAAAAGTTATCTGTTTTTGTGACGGATTATGAGGATTTAAGCCTCAAGATCCATGAATTGAAGCCGGATAACTACTTTCATTTTAATGCAGGCCAGACTTTGATATTGGCAAGACCTTCAAGGTCAGTTTATTATTCAGAAAAACTTACGAGAAAAGTCGAGAATACCCAAGCTCTAAAACATTAAAAACTGAGGACTTTAAGGCTTGGAAATCATGGAGCGAAAGCGAGGTTATTCGAAAGCTTGATAAGGTGGGTATTGGCCAGGATAAGCTTGATGTTTATCTTTACAAGCTCAAACTAAGTGTTCTTTTTTCAAGTAATTTAGGAATGATCACTTCAATTAAACCGGATTATTTGCCACGCCTAGAGTATTAGTGACGACTCCTACTGTCCGGGCTGGCATATCCCGCCCACTGTACTAATGAACCACCCTAAATCCGCCACAGACAGGTAAGAATTCGATCATGCGGTCCATCTGACTCTTACGCTTAGCGAAATATCGATGATTGCTATATTCATCTGTTTTGACATATTCTATTAATAACTCGTATATTTTTAAAGCCTCTTCTTCACTGAACCAATTACCGATAAATCCGGCATGCTCGTACTTGATTGTGTTTCGTTCGGTATATTCGCAACCCATAACATTGGCAACAGGCGTTTCAATACAAAAGGCAGGCCAAAACCCATTAGGGAATTCGTGCACGCCTGCACCGGGACTTTTTGACTCAATACTCAGTGACATAGCTACACCCTTTTTTCTTTTAAATAGTCAATTCGATCAACCTGTATGAAGAAAAATAAAGTGAACATATTCTTCTCGTCAATCACCCACCAGTCACCCTCGTTTGAGGCATCAATTTCGCATTCTTGATTGTTAGAATTGTATCGGCAGCTAAAATGAAAATCATGCACCGGGTTCGAAATGCCGAATTGATATCGAATAACGGCTAAATATTCATCCTCATCTTGTTCTTCAAGCTTAATGGAGAAGTCTTGAGAATAGCTTGATAATGCCTCTTTTATAGAATTTAGAATAATATCTTCAGCACTCATAAGCCCCCCTTTTTATTGGTCTAGATATGCATTTATAAATGATACAATATACAGTAAATAATTTTAGATTGGAATACTGCATGAGCATTACAAGCAAAGAAAACTGGGTTTCGATTCTGAATGCGATTAATCTTAAAAAGGATGAATGCTCAGTCCTTAAAGACTTAAGCCAATACTTAGATAAGATTGATGACTGGGTGGTAGAAAAGGATGATAGTGGCGCCATTAAGATTTCTTGCGCGTTAGAATTTGATTCTGAAGATGTATTCTCGTTTTTGGTAGCTCGCCTTGGCGGCTTCTTTGAAAATATTGAAACCTATGACTTTCTTTTTGAGGTTTTTGTAGAGGAGAGAGGAAGCCCATCTACAGATGTGTTTATTGCTGAGATTCCACATCAAGTGATCCAGATACCAATCAAAGGTATTGAGGATTTCAGTAAGATTGAAGACTCGTCTATTTTAAAGCGAATCAGGAGCTATCCGAATCTCCTACATCGAAGTGCAAAGTATAGGCATGTCAATGATACTATGAAGCTGTTGGATTACGGCTTTGATGTTGATGCAAGAACGGATTTTGGCACCACTTCGCTCATGAAAGCGGCTGAAGCTGGGAAGGTCGAGACTGTCGCACTTCTTCTTGAAAGAGGTTCTGATCCAAGACTTAAAACCGTATCTGGAAATTCGGCGCTAAATATGGCTGATAGAAGGTTTGATAATGATAAAGTGAAAGAGCTTCTTATTAAAAAAATTCAAGAAATAGAGGCGGAATCTATTTTCGATTACAGAAGCAATATTGAGCAGGAGTTAAGTATGCCGCCGTCAAATCAAGACTTGTTTAAATCATGAATATTGTAGATAAATTAATTGATATATTGGATGTAAACAACTCTGACATCCTTGAAAACTTAAAACAATTAAGTTTAGATAAATTAAGCTGGACTATCAATCCTTTTCTTATTGAGTCAAACAAAATGGTCGCTAGTGCCATTTTAAGTAGATCAGAAGGTAAAACAGCATCTCTCAAAGTTGAGGTGATTCATTTAAATGGCAATCAGGATGGTGATAAATTTTACCTGTCTTTCTCAGTGCAATCAAAGAGGATGAATGGCCCCAGTCATCCATTAACTCACTATCCCTATGTTTGCAAGATCAATTCCCCTTCGGATTTCGATGATTTCAAAGATTATGGATTTCTTGAATCTTTAAGATCGAACTCATCCCTTATTATCCGTGCTATCAAACTTGGCCATCTTAACCGGATTGAAGAAATGCTAAATTATGGTTTTGATATTAATGCTCATGGAACGATAACCCAGTCGAACAGCAACTTAAGTCGTGAAACTTTCCCCTTGATTGCTTCTATAGAGGAGGAGTCGCTTGACATAGCTAAAACGCTTTTAGATAAAGGGGCTTTAGTCGAAGTTAAGGATAAGAGTGGATGGAGCCCTATTTTTCATGCTGTAACAAGCTCACGGCGTGAGTTTGTTACACTTTTACTTGATCATGGAGCGTCTCCACTTGTAGTTGACTCCAAGGGGCGAACACCTGCCAGTATAGCCAAGAACCGTGAAGATATTGAGATTCTAGGTCTTTTGCAGAAAAAAATGAAAGAGATGGAGGAAGATTCTATTCTCGGGTACAAAAATGAAATTGAGTCCGAGCTTAACTCAAATAATGCAAGGCCTAGCCAATGAATTGGACAGAAAGATTGACTGACGTCTTAGATAATCAGAGAGGTAAGTTTTTCAGTGAGTTAAGGAGTCTTAACCTTGAAAAGAAGGATTGGTTTATCGACGAATCCTCAATTTGGTCAAAAGGAATGACAGCAAGAATTGCCCTAGAGAAAAATAAAGATAAAACCTGTTTTCTTCAGGCGGAGTTAACTTATCTCAATAAAGATCGCTCTAACGGCGGGGAATCTGATTTCTGGATAACTTTTTCAATTGAATCTGAAAATAGTGAAGGTTTTTGTTTTTGGATTACAAACTCGCCTTACGTCTACAGTATTAATTCACCTATTGATTTCGACATCCTTAATGGTACCGGTCTTGCAGAGATCTTCAGATCGAATTCAACCCTGCTTGTTCGCGCAGCAAAGAATGGACACTTAGCGCGGCTAGAAAGGCTTCTGGAATATGGGTTTGATGTTAACTCACTTGGGTGGAGCTTATCCAACAATGATAGATTCAAGCACCATACAACACCTCTTACTTCCTCTATTCAAGAAGGGCGAGTTGATATAACTAGGTTTCTTCTTGAAGGAGGTGCTTTAGCGGACATTAAAGAAAAACCCTATGAAGAGATGTGGGACCCTCTTTTTTATGCTGTAACGGCGACTGAAAGACAATATGAGTTAGTTAAGTTTTTGCTTCAGTATGGCGCCTCGCCTCTATCAAAGGATGAGAAGGACCGCACCCCTGTCAGTATGGCCGCCAGTCGTGAAGACTGGGAAATTCTTGACCTTCTACAGGAGAGAGTACGTGAAATCGAGTCTGAGGAGGTTGATTCTTATGTAAGTAGTGTTAAAGACGACTTAAATGCTAAAAATATTTCTAGCGTGGGGTATCAGTATGATTGATATAGAAAGATGGGTTGACATGATAGACAATCGCCCTGAGACCTTAATCCCTAATTTAAAACGACTAAAAAAGAGGCGAGGCGGATGGGTTGTCGATCCTAGAACGGTTACCCCATCAGGGTTCAGTTTAATGCTTGATCTAGGAGGCACAAAAGAGAGCTCTTATGCGTTAGTCGTATCCTTATCGGGAAGTCCTAAAGAAGATATCACCTTTAATCTGTCATTTTCTGTTGAGACTGAAGATATTAAAGCAGGAAACTGCTTCACATTAAATAACCGGCCCCATATTTTAAGTATTCGTCATTCTTCAGATTTTGAGGCGCTTCAAGATACAGGTGTACCAGAGGCTCTAAGGAATAATTCAACTTTACTTATTTGTGCAGTTGAAGACGGTAATATAGAAAGAGTCAAAACACTCCTTGATTATGGATTCAATCCTAATGCTTTTGGTTATAGCTTCAAGGAAGATCCTGGCAGCATAATGAAAACAACCCCTCTTGTTGTGGCCGCACTGGGTAATCAGCTTTCCATTGCTAAGCTTTTACTTAAAAGAAACGCCTTAACCGAAGTAGAATTTCGGCCTTATGAAACTTGGTGGGATGCTTTGTTTTATGCTGTTACTAAAGGTAATATTGATATGACTAGCCTTTTAGTTAAAAACGGCGCACAAATTAACGCACAGGATAATGATGGTCAAACACCATTAAGTTTAGCAGTTACGTTAAGTATGGAGAATTCGGAGCCTCAGCCGATTTCGGACTTATTGAAGAGTAGATTAGCTGAGATTGAGACTGAAAAACAGAATGCATATCGAGAGAGCGTAAAAAAGCTAATAGGTAAAAAGGAATCAGAGGTGAATTACTGTGAGGTTTAAGCCGGACTGTAAAAGCCGAAAAAATCGTCAACTAATGGGGTTGCTTCGCTCAATTGATCTTAGGAAAAAAGAGCTGCCAGACAATTTTATGATCCAGGCGATGAAATACATCAACCAAGGCGCTGACATTAATATTCAGATGTCAGGAGTTCAGGGGTATACCCTGTTAATGATTGCAGTGATGCGCGGGTCTGTTATGGATGTTCGCAAACTAATCGACCAGGGTGCTAATGCAAACATTTTATCTAGACATGGCTATACAGATTTGCATTTATCGATTAACAGAAGAAAGCTTGAGATAGTGCTTGCACTGATAGGTAAGACATCTAAAGAGATGATTAATAGGAGCTCTCCAAAAAATAACCAAACACCATTAATGATCGCTTCAGATGACGGTGATTTATATGTAGTAAATCGGCTTATTAAGCATGGTGCACGGGTTGATGAGATTGATCATGACAAAAGAACGGCCTTGTTCCAAGCTGTAAAGTCTGGCCACGAAAATGTTTTTGACCTTCTAATTGAATCAGGTGCTGATATTACCCGCCTAAGGAAAGGTGGAGCTAGCGTTATGACGGAGGCGGCTATTTCAGGCTGCGTCGGAATAGCCAAGAAGCTCTTTAAGCTTGGTTTTGATGTAAATCAATTGGATAACTACGGCCGAACGCCCATTTTTTATGCGGCCGGGCAAGATCATTTAGAAATGCTTCAGTTCTTAATTCGATCGGGATCAAATGTTAATGCTCAGAATAGGGGTGATAGGATTCCGTTAATTAATAGTCAGATAAATTGCATAAGAGCGTTAATTGAGGCAGGTGCTGATATTAATGCGCAAGGGGTGGAAGGTGTGACGGCTCTTATTAAAGCCGTTAAGCATGGCGATATTGAAAAGGTAAGACTTTTGATTGAGTTAAAGGCTGATCCTTTTATTAAGGATGAGTTTGGAAGCAATGCTTTAAACCTAACTAAATATATTACAACTGACAAGCCAAAAGATCTCATTATTGATCTGCTTACTTGTTATATGAAGCGCATTGAAGAGAAAAATATTAACGATTACCGATCAGGTATTATGGATTTGATCGGTAAAGAAACCTCGTTAAACCCAGAAAATTAACCGAACCTGAAGGCTACTATCAGTCTCAATATGCTATAATAAATAACATAATATATAGATAATTTAAAGGTTTGCATCATGTCAGTAAGTTTAGAAAAAGCGTTATTTAGTGCGGTTGATAAAGGAAGTATTAAAAAGGTTAAAGCCCTTATTAATCTAGGAGCTGATCTTAATGCTTTAGATTATCAAGGTGATACGATACTTCATGTGATGTGCAAGAAAGATTATCAAATTGATACCGAAAGCGCTATTGAGTTTGCTAATTTCTTAGCTAGCTCTGGTGTTGATGTAAATGCATTAAATACCGAAGGCAAGACAGCTATTAACGTGATAAAGAATCTGAAAGAATCATCTCCCAGTGGTGGCGATTGTTACAAAGAGGTCAAGGAGAAGGCTTTCGCTTTATTTAGGAATGGGGCAGACATATCTGGGTTGCCTCATGGAGCCATACTTAATGACATTATTCAATATGACATGCAAAATAAAATAAGCCTAATGCTGGACAGCTATGAGCCAGAAAAAATCATCAACTACCTTGGCTATATCGACTGGAAATCCGAAAAGTTATTAACAGACAGTAATGGCAAAACCTATTTTGACTTGGCTGTTGAGAAGGAAGATTTAAATTCACTAAAGCAGATTATATCTAATCTTCCTGGAGGCTTTTCTTACGAAACGTGGAGCGGGAAGCGTGAAGTAAATAAAAATTTACTTATTAACGCTTTTGGAGGGTTTTATGATGAACTAGATAATTTCTCCATAGGAAAGATTCAATCTAGCGAGGTAATTAAAGAGGTTGCTAGACATTTTATTAGTGAATCCGTAAAGTGTGGTTTTAATGTTTTTAATATTCTTAAGCCTAAAGATGCTTTTCTTATTCTTGAAAAGAGTGACCTAGAGCCTAAACTTGAAATGAAAGCCCTCTCCAAATGGATGAGCGCTTTCTTCTTTGATGATAAGGATGTAATGATAAATGGTGGATTTGACCATTCTAACGTAGAAGACGCTTTTTTTGACTATCTCGAATCAAAAAACTATGTAGATAATTACTTTCAAGCTTTATATGATCTGAAGATGATGGATATAATTTATTATCCTGATGATGCAGTTAGAATTGTTACTCAAGTGTCAAAAGTAAAACCAGATTCAGCTATCTATTCTGGCATTATTAAATCCTTCTTAAACTTATTTTCTAATGAAGAAGAGTTTTTTGAAAACATCCTTTCAGTAATGAATGCTTCCGTCATTAATGAATCGGATTGGATGAGTCTTTCAAAAAGAGTAGATGGCACAAGTTCATGTGAAGCGTTTGAGAATTTCAGGATTAGAGGTTATAGAAGCGCCTTATCTCAACACATGAAAAAGCAAATCAGTGATCAGGAAGATCCAATCACTTTTGCATAAGTAATAAAGACGAATATCAATAATGTAGAAAAATAGTAACTTAAATTTTTATAATTTATCGGTGGATCTAATGAGTGATTTGAAAAAGTACGAAGTTAAGACGTGGAATATTTAGCGACAAAATGAGCCTTAATGTAAGCCAAAATTTCCCTTGCAAGCCCATCCTGGGTCTTGAGCTTGCAGATGATGAAGTTCGTGAACTTATTCAAGCTAAACCTATCTCTGACCTTGGGCAGGATATTAAAAAGCTTGTCGATATATTAAGCAAGATTACAGGCAGATATGACAATAAAGGATATTGCAGAAAAATACTTTCAATGAAGGAAGTCCCTTTCTCCTTCCTTAAGACGGCTATTGAGTACAGGCCTGATATTCTACTTAAAATCTCAAACCCAACAGAAGATATCGCTTTAACAGCTATATCATTAAGACCTGAATTAATTACAAAGCTGGAAAACCCTGCCGATAAACTTTGGATTGTCGCTATTCATAAAGACAGTTCGCTGTTTTTGAAAAACAAAAACCCCTCTAATGAAGTCACAAGTGCTGCGTTAGCATGTAATGGGCAGTTACTTGAAGATGTTGAAAGTCCAAGCAGAGATCAAGTCCTTAACGCACTTAGGAATAATGGTTTAGCTCTTGCTTATGTCAAAGATCCAGATAAAGAAATGATTGAGACGGCTTTAACGAGCAATTGCATGGCCATTAAGTATATTGAGAATCAAACAGAGGGTATGCAGGCGTTTTGCGCAACCATTTCTTATGAAAGCCTTAAGTTTATGTATCAACCCTCACTTGAAGTCTATAGGATCGGGACTGAGGAAATGAAGCCGGCCATTAAGAAGCTGGGCTTCACGAAGGCTTTCCTAGAATCAAAATGGGGTAAGGCTAATGCAGATCGACTTATCCGGGAGCTTCTTAATTTAAGTTACTCAGATAGTGAAGTTATGACAGTTTATTCACTGCTGGGTGAGATACACAAGATATTTGAAACAGTCCATCTATTGGATTATAGGGCGTCAATTTCTGATGAATTGAATGGTTAAATATGCGCCCATTCAAAATAGATAGAGGGTAGGGGATGTTATAATATATTAAATAATTTAAGGAATAACAGTAATGGCCATAACTCAAGAGCAAATTGATATTTTAAAACTGGTTCTTTCAGATACTACCGAAGGTGAAGTTTTAAGGATTCATTTGGAAGAACCATTAAAGCGCTTAAGAGATAAAATCATTGAGCTTGAATCTGTATCTAACAGGCAGAACAAGGCAGACAATTTAACACCTGAAGTTATCTACAGCGCGAATAATGATCGATGGAATATGGGTATTTCAATTTGTGATATTGCGGAAGAGTTATTATCAGATGGTCAAACCGGTGAGTACACAATATTTAAAGGTGAGATTAGCCATGTCTTAATTAAGGATCTTGTCCATGAAGGCTTGACTGAAGACCTTATTGATAGCCTTCATGACTCTCTTTATGATGAAGTAGGCGAGGTAGCTGAGATCGGATTAAACTGGATCGATCAAGACGCACTTCGCAAGGCTATTGTTTTAGAACTTGAAAGACAAAATGGTAACGCAAAAGAAACCGGCTTCTTTCAGGTTAATAATGTAGAAGAAGTTCAAGTCAATCTTGATGATTATGACTCAAGCATGAAGCTATCTTAGTCACCAAGAGGCAATCTTAATGATAAGAGAAAATATTGTTACCCTGATGAATGAAGGCATTTTAATTGCCAGAAAAGATCCTGAAGAAAGCGCTGACGGTACAGCGCTTGATCTTTATGATTTCGTTCCTGAGGGGGTTAATGATGTGCTTTATGGTGAATTAGTTTCCGTCGATGAAGATGACATGGAACACAGTCTTGGCTACTTTCAAGAGTACACGCTTGACGGGGAAAAGACATATTATGCAATCATACACAACAGCGAGTTTTTCCAGACGGTTAATGATGACCCGGACGCTGAGATGAATCTTTATGAATGCTTGATAGCTGATTTTGCTAAACATGAGCTTGAAGAGGCTTATGAGGTTCTTGAAAGGGGTTTGATTAGGTTGGAAAACAGACATGTTTCTGACTATAGAAAATCACTAAGTGAAGAGATTAAAGGAAATCCATCTTTAAAGGCAGGTGCGAAATGAACAATCCTAAAGATGAGCTGTCTCCTCAGGTCAAATTAATACTGGCCGCCTCAAGAGAGGTGCCGGCATTTATTAATGATAAGTACGTCAATCATTGGAAAGGTTGGAACAACACAGGGGTAAGAAAATATCAACTTAATCAAATTGAAGCCTCTCTTGAATTACTTCATTTGGATTTTGCAACAGCGCTTCGTTCTTCTGAAAATAATCATGACGAAGAACTTATCTACTTTCACGATAATGAATTAGATAACAAGCCTGACCTTATAACATCTCTACTTAGATCTCACGATTATTGCTATAAAGATGTAATAAAAGAATACATTGAATATTTTGCCTGTGTCTACACCGAAAATAGCGACGTTGAGATTGAGCTTTGCATTATGGATCTTGAGCTGGCTATTAAAAAAAATATCAGCCCTGAAAATGGGTCAATAGAGCTTTCTGAAACACTTTTTTTACATTCGGAAAACTTACTGAAAGAGCTAAAGAGTAGTGTTCGTCATGCCCTTGTTAAGAAACTAGGCTTTGATCCTGATAGCGCAGTAGAGGATGATTTAATTACAGCATTATCAGAAGATATATCTGATTTTTCGAACCGATTCTTTCATCAGTACAATGAAAATATTTCACCGATGATAAGCGATAAACGCAAAGAACTGGAAAGTCAGAAAATTGATTATTATCGTGGAGAGCTTAAGGCTGAAGTTAGCTCGTCACCATTGTCACATTCTACTTCACAGCCTTAAGTCAGCTTGACTACTTTTTTTAATCTGCTATAGTCATAAGGACAGAAATAGGATTTTTTGTCTTTATGACTGATCAGAAACGAATTCGACTAATGCTTCAATCACAATTTAAGTATCAGGAGTTTAATGCAAAAGAAGCACTAAACGGTCTTGGCCTTAGTATTCACCCAAAAAAACTAAACCGGTTACTAAATGACTGGATCAAAAGTGGCGTGATAAGAAAATCAGGCAATAAACGCTATTCCTGCTATGCATTTATTAATAAACATCAGGACGTAACAATGTTATTCTTGGACAATATTGAGCCACATAAGCGCGATTATGTTTTAGAGCAGCTTCGTGATCTTTGGACATATCACTCAACTGCAATTGAAGGCAATACCTTCAGTCTAAATGATACATATGATGTTCTTCAGTATGGATTAACCATTAGCGGAAAAACTCTAGCCGAGCACCAGGAAGTTGTCGGCCATAAGCGCGCACTTGATATGCTTTATGACTTAATTGAATCTGGCCTGCCTGTAACAAAAGACTGGTTGTTTGATATGCATAAGGCGGTGCAAGCACAGCATGTAATTGATATATATAAGCCAATGGGAGATTGGAAGATTGAGCTAAACGGTACCCGAGCAAAAGTTAAAAAAGAAGGCGTATTAACTTCTGTTTTTGTTGAATATAGTCATCCAGCCCATGTTGACGCACTTATGAATGAGTTTATAGACACACTAAATCAGATGTCTAACATATCAATGGAATCAGCCCCAAAAGCATATGCAAAGCTTCATCTTGGATTTGCAAGTATCCACCCTTTCTGGGATGGAAATGGTCGACTTGCAAGACTGGTATCTAATATTCCATTACTTAAGTCTGGCTTACCACCTATTGTCATTTCAAATGATTTTCGCAAAGAATATATAGAGACACTTGCAGACTATCAAGTCAACGGAGGGATTCCAAGTTTAAAAACAGGGGTGTGGCCAATAGAGGTAGATAAGACGGCCTTTGAAGTATTTTGCTTAAAAAACTACGAGCCTGTTTTATCAATATTTGATGAAGCCACCCAGGACTCATCAAGCGAATTTCAACCGTGAAAGCAAATAACAAGGAAGTCCTTAGTTGATCCTAAACTATTCCTTCTCCGCCGATAAGTAGTGCGTATACAAACTCGTCGTTTGAATCGAACTATGCCCAAGCGACTGCTGAACATCTTTGATATTCCGACCCTCTTGAAGCATCATGGTAGCTGCTGTATGTCTTAGCAAATGTGGACCAGTTTGACCTTTCTGTATCCCCAATTTATTCAACAATCTGCTAATAAGTGAAAATAGATTTTCCTGCTTGATTGGATTGCCCATTGTAGTTACAAAGAGAGGATGTTTGGTTTTAACAGCCGGATCAAGAATATCCAAGTAATCTTGAAGAACATCAAAATACTGTCCACGAGCATGAATTACACGTTCTTTACCGCCTTTACCCATGATTTTAATATGACCTGTCTGAATAAGGTTTTTAGCATCCTGAACAGTAATTTTACACATTTCACTCGCTCTAAGCCCTGTATCTAGCAGTAAACCAATAATAGCTCTATTTTTAATAGCTTTTGGCGAACTATACTTGTTTAAGTATAAAAACAATGATTGAACTTCATTTGGATATAAAAAGGTAGGAATGGTTATTTCTTTACGGCCGCCACGTCCACCCCGTCTAATTGTTTGCTTATACTTGGTTATTGGATTTATAGGTAGAAAATCTTCTAAATACAGCCATTCAAAATAAGAGTCAATGCAAGACACTTTATGAGAGATTGTGGAAGGTTTTACACTTTTTTTTGCATAGCTTGCTAAATACTGTCGAATTAAAGGGTTTCCTATCTCATTTAGAGTTTCCACGCCATTATCAAAGCAATATCCTAAAAACAGTAATATTTCGCCTTTATAGGCCTTAATTGTGTGTTTTGAGTAAGGTGCCGCAGGATTGCCAAATTCTAACCAATTAAAGTAGTCTTTCAATCTGGATTTTTCCGCATTTTCAGGGTGATTCATATAGAACTGATCAATTTTCTTATCGCTCACGGCGGCAATTCCTTTATTACTTTATTATAATAGATATTATCATAAGAAAATTGGAGATTCTAGCTTTTTATTATTTAAGGCTTTGATCCTCAAAAATGGGATAAGCAAGCTCTACAGTTATATTATTATCATAAAAAATAACCCTGAAAATATTCTATAACCTTTCTTGAAGGGCGTAAATCCTAAAAGTAAGTACTTGCATTGATTTTCACTAGTTATTAAAATATTTGACAGATCGATGTATAAATTATTATCTCTGTTGCAATTTTGATTAAATTTGTGCATAATCATTAAAAATGCGCTGACTTTATAAGCTGTCAAGTTTTAAAGTGCTTTCAGTGTCAATCCCAGTATTTTTATAAAAAAGGAATAAAGACATGGAAAATGTAAAAAGAGTATCTGCAGAATTACAAGGTGAGCAGGCAGTGATGTTTGATACGCTTTGCGCTTCATTGCAACTAAAAGGCTCAAAAAAGGAAGTGGAGGGTGTATTATTCGATCTTGCACTCAACGCTTTAGAATTGGTTGTAAAAGAGTGTTCTGTTGAGTCCGGAAAGAAATTCCCGAATGAGGGTGATGTGCGCGAGCATTTAGCTAAATAGTGTAAAGGGGATTGCATGCTGGAGAAGGAACTTCAATCAGAACTGAGACAGAAGTCGGTTCGAAAAAAAGACAATAGAAACCCATTTCCTTATGGAACGCTGGAGAACTATTTATTTTGGGCTTATACTGAGTCGAGAATGTCTTTATCAACTGTCTATAAAAAGGCAGCTGAAAAATTTAGCGTGACACAAGTAAAATCTAAGAACCTTGTTGATGAAATGTTCACCAAGGAAGAGAGGATGGAGCGAGGGAAGCGGTTGTCAAATTATACCAGTGGTCCTGAGCAGAAAACTAAAGCTATCGCCTCTTTAGGGTACAAAAAGGCACTGGATTCGGGATTTGAGCGGAATATGCAAAGTCGATAAAAAGTAAATTATTTGACTTTTTCTTGCATTTTACTGTTTATAAAGTCATTATCACTATTGTAAAATTCCAATCATTCTCTCAGAGAACGCTGTTAAATCACGAATTGATTCGAACAACTATATCTTGGTTGATCTAAATATCTCTGATATAGAGCCTAACTTAAGTTTGTAAGCATTAGGTTAACTGGTAGACGTACAGGCTTTGGCATAGTGATGAGCGTGGCAGGGATGCTAATTTTGATAAGGATTCCCGGCGATTTAGACCTTAATAGGAGAGGGTGATAGCAACCATTCAGAGCAGGGCTAGATGACAAGTCTTTCTTACCTTCAGTGAGATAGTAAAATTAGAGAAACAGATTGCTATTAAAAAATAACAACCTGTTTCTTATGTTAATTAAAGCTCACCTCTCAATTCTTCAACCTCTTGAGCTGAAAAATATTCCGAGAAATCATCAATCATAATGGCTTTTTTGTTTGTTTCTTTATGTCTTGGAGTCCAGGCATGTTCGCATGAATTACATTCACAAATAACAGAAACCAAACTCCCTTCATAAGATTCGTTCGTATCCGAAACAATGCCATTATTAACGACAGTTTCTCCAATCTCCTCACAAACTTCACGCACGAGAAAACTTCTACTTGAACAACGAGGGCATTTGACCGAAGTCACGGATATTCCATTCGTTATTCTCTTACCAGGTCTCTTTGATAAGAAAGACTTGAGAAGCGAGGTCATTTTGGCATATCGACTCATCTTAACGGGCTCCCAATTAAATTTTTACTATCTAGGTAGTCCATAGCCTCTTTTGCCAATCTTTCGTTATGACCAGGTTGCTTTTTCATGGAATGAACAAGCTTTTTAACCAGCATGGCCAGATTTCTAATTTCGATAGAGTCATCTTTGTCACTGCCATTTTTTATCATTTCTTCAATGACGGGTATTGACTCCGGGCCTAGATTAAAAGTCTCTTGTATTTTTACTGCTTGATCTTTTACATTCATAACTTATGCAGCCTTAAGGATATTCCTGTAATGAGCTTGAATTAAATGATTGGAAATAATGCCAAATGGAGTGTCACGCCATGTCAGTAGCCAGGGTTTGTTAATCTCATGATTTATGCTCGAAAGTGTAATCGGGCTGTGATGCCCATAGCCATCCCATACCGCCTTAATTAAATCCATCTCTTTAGAGTCAGCTTGATCAGGTGCTAGCAGAAGTTCATTTATTTTGCACTGACTATAAGAACGTAAGCGATTGTGTAGCACCTTGACAACAGGTCCGTATTCCCACGCATAAATATCCTCTCTATTTAAAAGAGGCTTGCCATATACAGCCAGATTAAATCCATGAGAAATATAAACAAGCTTTTGAAGCTTTCTGCCGGTTAGATCTACATTATCTTCCTGTCGAGCTAGCTTGATAAATTCATTTGAGACAGCAAGTGAAGAGCTCATATTTGCTACTTATTTTCTTCCAAACCCATCAAGGCTATAAAAAACTTTGTATTTTTATAAGCATCGTAAGTGAGGATCAATGACCAAAAAATAATTGCAAGTGAAAGATATGCTTGCACTTCGTAAAAAATAGGCTTATTAAATAAAGCTTCTACCAGAAACCATACACCCAGTAGAGCAGAAAACAACCCGATAGTCTTCCAGATGAAAACCTTCAAAAAACGAAATAACCGATTTAATAATCTAGCAAAATTCAACATACAATCTCCGGTGATAACCTTAACCATTGATTAACAATGGGCAGGCATTGTTGTCTTTTTTTTAATCCTAAGGGACAAGCTTTACTTTAAAAGGACAAACTTTATTGTTTTTTCACAACCTTTGCATATATCATAATATTACAATCAACTTAACGCAATAGAATTTACATTCTATTGCATTATTATTTGTTGCTAAATCTTAAGCCCCTGTTAATATTGGAAAAAACAATAAAGCTTGTCCCTTTTGACTGAAAAAAGACAACCCAAAGTAAAGTTTGTCCTTTAGGGCTTAAATTGAACGAAATCTAATTGCCATACTTTAGCAGTTAAGCTTTGTGATTCCTAAGGCAAGCCATTAAGAATCGTTTTTTCTTATTAAATACATCCCCATCTTCATCCCTGTTCGATTTTTTATCTTCAATATACTCAAAAACATCAAACTTTCCATAAGGATTAAGTCCATCAGTTCCTGCACCATTTTTAAAAAGCAGTTTTATCACATCTTCAAGCAATGAAAACTCATCTTCATAAACTTCACTTTCAAGAAACTGTCTAGCCAGCATGAGAAAGGTGCCACCAAACACTTTATTATCTCTTTTTGAGAAATCTAATCCCGCGTTAGCAAGTAAGGTCAAGCATTGAGTATATTTCTTAAAGTAAGGCCATTTTTGTGAATCACTCATATAGTTGGCAATCAAAGCATCGGGATAGTATTCATGATAAGGAGGAGGAGATACTTTATTAACATCCGCACCTGCGTTTATTAAAATCCTAATTAGTTCAGCATTGCAATTATTACAGGCCGCATGCAAAGGAGAGGATCTCCTATAGCTAATATCTGGCGACATAACAGGATTAACATCCACGCCAGAATTTATTAACATTTCGACAATGTCGATATATTCATATTTAGCCGCCGCGACTAGTGGATGTCGAACACATCCCTGAAAAACTTCTTTAATGCCAGCTGAGTAGCGATAGCCTGTATCCAGTATAACTCTTACAATATTTAGATGGCCTGCTTTTGACGATTCATATAGTGCCCTTTTTAAATAATTTCTTAGTTCGGATGGGAATGCTTTTCTCTCTAGATTTTGGTTATCTACAGCTTTTTTCAGAGTGCTTTTTATCTCATGAAGTATCTTTTTCTCTTCAAAAACCTCTGCTTTTTTATAATTATCATCTGCAAGATTTAAAAGACCTTCTTGTATCACGGATAGCAAAGCAGAGTTATCAGACTTACCCGATCTCTGTTCAATCATTTTACTTAGGATTAACTTGAAGACATCTTTATGGCCATACCTTGCTGCCTCACATAAAGCATCGTTTCGATCATTTATATTAACCGTATCTAGATTAGCCCCCATCTTTAATAAATACGCCGAGGTAATTAGATTTCCCAGCTTTGCTGTTAGCATGATTGGCGTTTTTTGATATTTATCCTCTACATCAATATTGACTCCATTTTCAACCAAGTATTTAACAAGGCCCAGGTCATGATGACAGGCTAAATGAATTAAGGCTTTCCCCCATCTGTCTCTAGTATTTATGTCGATCTTATTTTTTATGACAGAATGAATCAAATCATGTAAAACCTCTTTTGACTCAGTAAGCTGTCTGTTATTAGAGTCCATAATATGGATTAGGTCGTCTTTATTCACCACTCATACCTCAAATCGTCCTTAACCAAAATTTAGACGATAAATTATCTACCTTCGCCGGCAATCCTGATTCAAGTAAAACTAAATTATCGTTACCATCAAGAGATGCCCATTCATTTTTGTTATCTTCGCTCTGCTTGTTGTTTGGCCGAATAGTTCCGCCATGAGAAAGGTATAAAAATAGATGCTTATCGTTATCGAAGGTTAGCGTAGTCTCTCCCTTGTCAGGATCGTACTGGAAATCGACAATGTTATTACTCGGGTCATCTAAACTGTTCGATCCTTCCCGCCCTTGTTGCAAGTGAGAATTCATCCAAACCAGAGTCCTTTTTAAAATTGACAGGTAGAAAAAGACCACCAATACGGAGACCACTAGCACGAATCCGATTCTTATGTAATTCTCTGTATCACTTAATTCAAACATATCAGCTCCGCTTGTACCGTTGCGTTTATTAATCTATCCGTAAACACTCATATCTCAACAAAATCAAAATTTAGCTCGACATCTTCACCCCATTCGTCCATCTTCTTGATTAGTTCAACGGGTAGTTCCAGCCCGGACTTAACGACGAGCTTAACTTCACTAACAAGTGGGAACGCAGTTTGAAGTTTAACTCCATCTTGCCTTTGAGCTAGCCCTTGCATCGTTGCATTTAAAAGGTCTAACCTACCCATTCTAGCAAGCTGAGCTACCATTTTTTTCGCATCAGTTGCTTTCATAGTGAATGACTTATCTTCTAAGGGATACGTCATGAATCCTCGTTTTGCGCATGGGTAGATTGCAACATCTTGATCAAGGTCAACATATTCAATCCCATCGCGATCAGGAGCAAGAAACTTGACACCACTTTCCAGCTCAAAATTAATAAACTGCTCAAGCTTTGCTTCGTCAAGATCGGTTATAACTACATTGTTAGCCATAATAATCCGGTAGATATGCTGCATTTCTTTCTCACACTCTATGGAGTCATCTTGATCTTGCATCCCGATTCCTTGAGACTTTGACCTTCTTAGTGCGGCAATATACTTTTCGTTTAGCATTTTAAATTAACCTTTTTCATTGATTTCACTCTGCTTCCGAAAGCCTTATTTGTTTGCTATCGACCGGCCTAAAAAACAAAGCCGAACTTCCTATAAATAAAACAACAAGAATGAAGCCTGTCAGCATTCCTTCAAGAGGATTAATAGATTCAGTCGCTATCTCAGCTCTAATAATGACACTTACTGAAGCCATAATGGTCATAGGGAGTATCAATGCAGCAAGAAGATTCATTTTATTTCTAAGTCCGGCAAAAATCGGAAAAAAGAACAGGGAGCTATAAATAAAGTAAAAAACAATATGCCATGACACGGTCACCACTTCATTCATGAAGTAAGTGGTTAACAAAAGCACACACAGAAGAAGAACAAGACTCTTTACTTCAAAATTATCAGCCGTAAAGTATTTTATTAATTTCCCCAGCATATCTTTTATAACTCTTCTTACCTTTATTGAAAACAAACAGTCCCTAAAGACTGATGGCAACTCGATAAACTACATACAGTAAAAACAAAACAACTGGGACAACTGGTATCAAGTAAGCTCCATTTGAAGCCCCCATTAATCCTAGCATTTGAAAATTTAAACCAAGAAAACCGGTTAAAACCATAAACATGATTAAAGTGACATTAGTGTGATCCTTCATAGCAAATGCCTGGCCCAAATAAGGGTCAATAATTTGACCAATAAAGAATACAGATGCCAGTATCAAGGCCGATATAATTACCATAATCGTTATTACAGAGTGAACAAATGATGCGTTTTTCATTTTAGATTTAAAATTTTCAGATAATTTCATTGCTTTTCCATCCTTTGGTTAAGTTATTTTTCTGCACTCTTGAGATAGTCATAAAAACCATCGTAATTGATTACAGATAAAGCCATCTTTGACTCTTCTTTAAAGAAAGATCTTGGGATTTTCTTCTTTAATTAAATCGAGATCGTTCGGCGCATTTTTCCCCAGGAAATCTCTCTTGATGCTGTTTTTTTCTCCACCCACTTCCTGATCACGTAAAGCTCAACAAACGCATCCTTATAGCCTTTCCTTGTTACCGTATTAAGGGTTCCAAGGTATCTTGAGGTGGTTGATGTCTTTAAGCTTAAATTCAGCCTAACCTCAAAAACGTGTCTGTTACGCTTTTCATGCCCCTGAAAGTAAATCCCAGGTGCACCGGTTTGGAATTTTTTGGTAGATTCCTCCACACTCTTAAACTTAACCTCTTGCTTAGGCGGATGGTTCTTTATCTCGACTTTTAGATAATTAATCGCATCATCAAGACTCTTGAAAGAACGGTAAGACTTACTGATTCTTACTTGCCAAACGCCACTGGTTATTTCGCCCGTTTTCCTGCTTTTAAATTGGATCGGCACAATGTACTCCGGTACAACGTAAAGTTCACCTAGGAACTCAACCTCCCTCTTTCTCAAGGTGAAGCCTGAGACGACTTGTGTGCCGATATAGCGATGGACTTTTCTTTCTTGCGTCACTGGCATTAAACCCCTGATATCCATCTAGCTCTTAACTAGAGGAAGTTTCTTTTACTGGATCATCAACCATAAAAGAGTATTTAAACTTAAGATCATGCCGGTCGATCAACCCAAAACCCTCATCTCCTTCCAAGGCTGTTGTAGATAGGTCAATCTGCTCACCTTTATGGCTGATTGACACAATCATCTTATAGTTATCACCGCCTTTACATGTTAAGTAAACCTCATAAAGTGTGCCATTAATCGTATCAACATCTCCAACAGAAAAAACTAAAACTGGTTTACTGTACTCATCTTCCTTAGGAAAGGCGGGGAAGATCATCTCACCTTGAGCCAGTTTTGATCCATCTTCCTCAAGAAAGAAAGTCATTCTCTTAAATTCAGGAAGCGGGTCAACAGTGACCTCATAAAGGCTATCGTAGAGATTTTCTCTAGTCATTTCTTCTGATGAGTAAGCCGGCCACGCAATAAGAAGCGAAACAAGTGCTAAGCAGGTATTTTTAATGTTAAATTTTTTCATTTTTACAGATCCTTTTTTAAATTTAATTGTTTTAAATCATTAATATTTTTTACAGAGAAAATCACTTTCTTAGAGAGATTCTCCATTCCATTTTATGAATTTCCCCAGCCAAAGCATTTCTATTTGATTCCGCCTCATGTTGTTTATCAAGGAGCTTGATAAAATCTTTATTTAAAATTTTCATAGCTTTATCACGCCTAGAGCTCAAATCTTCAAGTTTTTTAAGCGTCACCTTGCTTTCTTCTTTTGATTCTACAATTTGAGCGAACTCTTCATTAATAGATATAAACTCAGAAGTAATATCTTCGTATTCATTAGCTTCTTTCATGGCTTTACCTGCAATACGCTGAAGCCTGATTAATTCCTTCTTCATTGCCTGAATGGCAAGCTTTTCACCCAGTAACATATTCATTCCCCATTCAAAGATTATGGTCTTATTGACTCACAAGAATAATCATCCAACTTTTTGTACTGTTCCGGAAACAAACTGCGATGTCTGCGCTTCTCAAGCTCATGATCATAATGATAATAACTATTCTCTAAAGGGCTAAAGCAGACCTCTACCGGCTCCGTGTTAAAGTTAGTGGAGTTAAATAAGTAATCCGGTATCATTTTTCTATCTACGCTGTGGTTGGATACGGGACAGACCCCTATCCAACCTCGACCAGGAACGCGCTCAGGCTCATCGTTATAGTCAAATATTAACGGGATTCCGTCGCTATCTATACAAAACCAGTACTTTACGCCCCATGCGTCCCTAAGAAGAGCATTAGATTCCTCATCACTCATTATCACCTCCAAACCAAGAACTAGCGTGTTTTATTATGTATACTGGATAGTACACTGTTAACAACCCTATTGCAATACTTTTTTACGAAATTATTGCTTTTCCTTGTTTATATTTTAAGAATTCTTTCATAGTATGTTTTCGCTCAATAATCGTTGAGAAAGGCAAGTATGCTATAATTTTTATAGGGATTTAATTTAATATTATTTGGCGAATTCAAATGAAGATAGAAAAAGTAGTAATAAATAAAAGAGACGGATACATGCCTAACGGCGACCCCTTCTCGGATGATTTTGTTGAGTATTTCGTGTTCTATTTAGACATGGAGAAGATTGCTTCTATTTTAGAGGACATGAGAATTTTAAGTGATAAATACGGCATTAACTTTAGAGCTTGCTCACTTGAGAAAATTGTCAAAGTTGAACCTTATGACGAAGACGATGAAATAACAGAGTTAAAGCATTCAGCCCTAGCCTTTCTAGAGCTTGATCTTAATGATTGTCTTCTAAGTTGCCGTTTTGACACTGAAGATGAAACATGGTCTTCAGTAATCTCAATAAAAAATCTTATGCTAAAAATAGAAGAAGGTGCTGAGATGGATAAGTACAGATCTGACTTGACCAAATCAATTAATGACTACTGTCTTGATAATGCAGTTTAAAGCTATCTATAGTATCCTTTTTTTAAAATTTTAACTCACTCCCACAAGGGGCGTCCCTTTTTCACCACTAATAATATAATCAAAACCCATTACCTGCAAATCGCAAGATTGGATAGCCAGGCTGCTTAAGGTCTTCTAATACCTTTTTATTGGCAAGTAAATCAATAAAAATAAATCCATTGTCACTTCTGATTAATTGTTTTGCGCAGGATCTAGTAATACTTACGGCGCCAGATCCTGTCTTGCCGGATATTAATAATCGAAGACCTTCTATCTCAACTTGACGTTTAAATAGAATCCCTGTTTTTCCAATTACCAATTTAGCCATATACACATCCCCATATTTAAATATATATTTAAAGTTACACTACAAGATATTGTCGTAATAAGAAATATAATTATAAGATATAATGTATCTGAAGTATTGCTTACAGGAGTTGTGATGGCTAATTTAACTGATTTACTAAAGAGTTTTCCAGGGGCGCAATGTAGAACGTTAGCTAAAAATAAAAACACTTCAGAAATGCTGCTAGCCGCCTTATCCGCTCACCCTGATCGTCATATTAGAAGACTTGTAGCGACAAACCAAAGCACCTCAATTGAAGTACTAAAAATCTTAATGAGAGACCAGGAAATAATTGTCAGAAAAGGCGTGGCGATAAGTCAAAATGTGACAATCGACATGCTTGACGAGCTAGCAAGAGATCATGATATCGTCCAAGCCGGCGTCGCATCCAATCCAAATACAACGTCTGAAATGTTTACTTTGCTGTCAGATTCTGAGTCTCTATCCGTTTTAATGGCTATTGGGAAAAATCCAAATGCACCAGGTGAAATTTTAAGAAACCTAATCTCAAGTAACGGTATCGTCAGAGAAGCTGTAGCGTCCAATCCAAAGTGCCCACCGGACATACTTTCATTACTATCTAGAGAGCAAGATTATGAAGTTCAGCAGCAAGTGTTTCAAAATGAAAGGACACCCATCGTTGCATTACTAAACTTTATGAATGACGAAGACTGGAGGCTTAATAATGCTTTTCTAGAATCCCTTATTAAGCAGAACCCGGCCTATATGCTTTATGTCGAAATGGTCGAAAAGGCGACCATTAATGATTACAGAGATGAAATAAGTCTAGATTTAGAGGTTAAAAGTCAATTAACTGAGGGCTGATCAGCATCAGCGTCCTTTATGACGCAGGACCCACCTTCCTTGGCGCGATAAATACTCTCATTCCCATCCATATCCTCAAAATGAACATCACCATGCCTGGTGCCAATGTAGGCTTCATAAGATACGTTAGCAAAATCTCGAACCAAGCTTTCCTGAGCTTCATTTAGCACTTGGACGCTCTCATTATTAACGGATTAGTCAACCCATTGAACGAAAGACTCATAAGAATATCTTTTAGGTCCTTGCAGAATTTTTAGAAATACCACATCATATAACCTGGAAGCTAACTTAGATTGTTTCTTAAGAGCTAGCCAACTGGGAATGTATGGATTTGGGTCAAGAAGAATAAAACCCTGATCTCTGGTGATTAATTACACCGCCTTACCATAAATATACATCTTCATGGTGCTCATACTGCTTAGGTAACCAGATTTGTCATCTTAAACAGCCGATAAAGATTCAACCTTATCCGATAAAGAGGACATCCCTAAAAAAGACAACCTTCTACTTATCCTTAAGTCGCTCATGATTATCTACGGCCAGGCTAGACTGCTCAATATCAGAGGCAATCTCACCTCGATAATCACTAATAGCTTGAGATTCCTTGTATTTAGCATAGCAAGGGTTTTCTCTTAAAGCATTTAAGGCGATTTCTCCACCATATGTTTCGGCTTTCTTATAGGTATCTGAACCTAGATCCTTATTTTTTAACACTGTGTCTCTATAGAAGCAATAAGAAGAATGCGATTCATCTTTAGTAAAAACAAGATCAGGCGAAGCCTGGCTTTTTAGCAAGGCAAGAGCTATATCATTACCAAGACCAGAAAAATATTTTAGGTGCTCAATAGCACTTATCACCACACCTTCACTGACATCGCCTCGTAAGATAGAACTCAATAATATTGCACCGGCTATATCAAATCTTAAATACCAGAAATCATCATCATAATGTGGATTTCGAAGATCAAGAGCAATCTCTTCTCTTCCTCTTCTAAAGCTAATTGTTGCACTTTCATCTCGAAGGTAGCTTAAATCCACCTCCTCAATCTGACCGTCCTCACTTGTAGAAAAGAAAGATGTACTAACCATATCGTCGACTTCTAGTCTAACCTCTCGACGATCCAAATGCTCTGAAAGTGACCTACCCTTCTCTCTTAATTCATTAAGAGACTTAAGGTTAACGGTGATAATAACGGTTTCAGCACTTTCTTCCTCATACATTGAGGAATGCTCTGATGAGCCACCCTCAAGAACCTCCGCCTCTATAGTCAGAACATCAATGTTTCCTGTGTTAATAACCTTCACAATGGACTCCTTCCTATTTAAAGTTAGCGGATGAGTTTAATTCAGAAGAAATCTCGCCTCGATAATCATCCAGCTTCTCAGCTTCCATCTTTTTAATTTCTTCAAGATAATCGTCATCATTTTTTATTTTTACCGGGATTGGTGTTCTTTGTAAAAAATCAAAAAGAACCTCATTCATATCTGAACGCATATCACTAAAAACATCAGACTCTACATCAGGGTGCACCTCAATAAGATCTTTGATGTTTTCATCTATTGTGTTATCTATTTTTTTATAGTCATCAAGAAACGCTTGTGTAAATATGTCCAGCCTGCCATATCCATTGTCAATCAATGCACGCACATAACCCTCAATACTGCCTAAAATAGCAAAGTACTCAATGACATCTTTTTTGTTATTTTTAATTATGTCAGCTGCAATATCGACATTACTATAGAACTTTATATCTTCTTCATGTGAACCAGTTTTCGCCCAATTCTCACCATCAGTACAGAACTCGATAAAGTAAAATCTCGCGGCCTTAGCTGCAAGGCTTTCTTCTAAGAAATCACTAAGACCGCTAACATGACCACCTGGAATTGCAATAGACCTTAATTCAGGAAAAATGATTCTAAAATCATACCCAGTATACTGATCCATATATTTATCAAGTAGCCCTACCGCCTCTTTAAAGGATTCGTCATCATCATATTCAAACGAACCCTCAATAACCGTATAAAAAGACATTGAATCTATACCTCCCTGGTATTAGCTCATCGAAAAAGAGCAGTCATCTTCATCGTCATTCCTAGACTCAATAAGTTCTCCTAACTCATCAACATGCTCAAGTTCCATTGCCTCAATAATTGCAGACACGGATATGATTTCCTCAACCCAGCCATACTGAGTATCATCACCAAGTTCGCAAAAATCCTTATCCGTAAAAAAACAACTGTTGTTTTGACTGACAATGCGACCCTCAGTAACGAACCGGTCGTCATTGGCATCCTTCATTATTAATACAAGCGGTTCTGAAACTCTTGTAAAGTCATCTTTGGAGCCTCTTGTATTGAATGAAACAATACCTTCTTCTAACAGCTTATAAGGCTCAAATGAAGAGCTCATGCTTTCTCCGAGCTTGATAAACCCCTCGGATGACCTTACTTTTTCAATGTATTTTTGAGCCAACCGGTGACTGGAAAACTCAGCCAGGGTAATCTGGAATCCTACTTCAGAAGAATGCGGCGTCCTGCTTCTGCCAACAATTTCATAACCACCCAAATCAATTGATTTAAGCTCTAGTGTATTAAGTAAAGCGTACTCATCGATATACATCATAGTGCAAACCTTAATTATTAAAATATTATTTAAACATTATACAGTTGACAGATTGAAAAAAGCTTAGCTTTCTTTGATAAAGAAATAACAACGTTAATTATTTTCGCTTTACTCAGTAGGCAAAAGAAGCTGGCTCGAATGACTGAAGCTCAGATTCAACTTCGTCCTTATAACCATTAACTTCTTTAGATTCTTTATCACTAAGATATTGAAGGTAGGTTGAATTGCTTTCAGCCACCTTTCTAACTTCTCCGTATTTATTTTCGATAAGCTCAGAAATTAAATCAATAGATAGGCTTGGATTTTGAGCTACCGTCCTTTGAAGGACGCGCTTTCCACTTCTTACCATTCTCGTTAGATACTTAATAGGTGTATTTAAGTTGCTAGCCACACCAAGAATAACCGACTCCTCCGGGTCACTAGATAGTTTTTTTAATATATTAACTGGTGCGCTTGGATTTACGGCCACTTCTCGACGAACAGCCCAATTCTTATCCTTTGACATCTGGGATATTATTTTGGCCGGCGTGTTTGGGTTAGATGCTAATGCGCAACGAATAGCCACGTCATAATCTCTAGATAAGCGTAAATATAACTCAGGGGTTAGATTAGATTTTTTGCTTATTATGGCGCGGACTTGAGGTTCTGAATCTCTTGATAGCCTTTCTAAAATCTCAAGACTTAACCCCTCTCTCCTTGCTACACAAGCTCTGACGCTAAAATCTTTATCTTCAGAAAGATTTTCCAGAATTTCAATAGGTGTTTTTGGATATCTAGCCACACCCCTGCGCACTCCTACATCTTTATCCTCTGATGCGGTGGAAAAGATGCTGGACTCGCTCAATCTTGATAAATTCAATTTCAACATATTCACTTTATAACCCCTTGTGTTGAGATTGGTAGCCATCTGAGTCAACTAGATCACTGTTCGATTTAAAAAGGTCTTGTTTGACTTCATTAAGATAGTCATTGTGCTTCAGCTTCTCTTGATATTTAATATAATTCGGGTTCGAGCTTAGCGCTAATAGAGCACTCTTAGAATTAGAATTTTCTATCTTGTTAAAAAGATCATCACTAAAAGCCCTGTGACTCAAAACGTTTGATCTGTAAAAACTGAATGCCCTTTCAGAGTATTTCAAGGCTATATCCAAGCCTTCTGGATGCTTTAATATTTCGTTAAAAATATCAAACCCATGTATCGTAAAGCCCGTATCATCCAGATACCCTATAGAATCTGATATTTCTTTTATCGAGGCATCCTGCCTCATAAGACCCCTTAAAACAAGGGCGGCTGATGCGTCAATCTCGTACTGCCAAAAAACTGACTCCGTATCTTCTTTACTTTTTAAATTAATAATTACTAAGCTGGAATGAAGATCACTTAAGTACATCGTAGATTCAAAAATACCGATATTGCTAAAATCAAAAATTTCACCGTTCTTACTAATGTTCAGTGAGCCAAAAACGTCCACAACATCCAATGACATGCTTTTTTCGCTAGATAATTTCAATGACCGCTTCATACGTTCCAAGCGGTCAGATAGTAGCTCTATTTTAAAAGAGATGAGGATATCTGAATCTGACATTCTGTCTCTCAAAGAAGGTGACATTGAATCCCAGTTACATGCGCCTTGCTTAACACCTATCTTTACATTTAAAGAAGTATTATCCTCTGGGTCCAGTACTATCATTCTAGATTAACCTTTGCGCTAGATTAAAATCCAGTGACTCAGACAAAGATGATCGATAATCTTTAATGTCTTCAATCTCAATACTGCTGATAAAATCTCGATAAGATTGTTCGCATCTATCCAATGCCTCAATATTGCAGTAACCGGCTTCATTGCCAGTGTCCATATAAAGTGAAGATAGCTCAATGTGGCTGTCATGAAAGTCAGTACGAAAGGAAATCCGCCCTGAAGCGGTCTCTTCTATATCAGCTTCATGATCTTCGTAATAAGCAATAGCAAAAACACCACTACTATCTGAAGACCAGACTGTATCTACAATATGTAAACCTTGTGGAAACTCCCAAGCCTCAAATATATCCTTTGCAAGACTATATTTCGCTTTTTCTAACTCATCGGTTTTCATGTAGAAAACATCCCTGTCTTTTAAGTTTAAATTAGCACCATTTGAGATTAATACCTCAGCAAGCCTGGTTAAACCTTCTGCTGAAGCAAGGTGTAGCGCGGTTGATCCGTCTGAACCCTTAGAATTAATATTTATCCCTGAATCCAATAAAAGTTGAGTAATCTTAATACGATTATTCATGTCCTCTTCTACTAGATCTGGATCTACATCAACATAAGTGTCTGAGCAGACTCGGTGCAAGGCGGTCCATTTATCCATATCTATGGAGTGTACATCGGCCCCGGATTCAATAAGCATCCTAACCGCTTCAAAATGACCTTGCATTGAGGAAAGACTTAACAAGGACACACCATCCTCGTCCCTCTCATTTACATCGGCCCCGCTCTAATAGCGGAAAGTATTTGATCAGAATGAACGTCTTCCCATACCTCTTCATAGACCAAGTTCATTAAATCTTGATTTGATGAATCTTTCTCTTTACTCAAGCCTTGTTCCTCCGGTAAGATCTAAGCTAAGTTCACTCTTGTAATTAACCAGCTTTTTATCCTCCACTAATTTGCTCATTCTCTTAATCTCATCACAAAGATTCTTGTTTTCGAGATCAAGACCGCACTCTTGAAGTAGATGATAAACAGCAGGATCTACATCGAGTGAGATGCCATAATCTTTTTTGATAAGACCTGTTAATGTAGGATTGTAAAGAGCAAGAAGCAAATAGGCGCTAAGGTGATTATCTAATTCACTAGAAACTGACCAGAAACTCGACTCATCAAGAGTTCGATTACAAGATATAAGCTCAGTAACAACTTTATTCATCGACTCAAAAAAAGACTCAATCACTTCTCTTAACGTCAACACACTCTCACAGGTAAGGGCATAATCCTTATAGCTATCATAAACGTCAGCATCATAATCACTCTCATCGTCATCGGCGTAATCAGTTAAATATTCCGAAAAGCCAAGAGTGTTAATCCATTCAATTATAAGGGCATCTTCGCCATGTAAAAAAGAGGTAATGGTTAAAGAGCCTGACGAGATAGAGTCTTTGTAATCGTGAAAGGAGGTCAATATTAAATCTGAAATAAAGGCATCAGAATTGCCTTTGAAAATCTCTTCAACATACTTAATTTGCTCTATCGTGCTGTCAGCGTCAGGGACGACAAAGGACCGACCAAGAAGTTGAACTGAAAACCCTTTCTTTTTAAAACCTTCCATCCCTAATCCTGCGCTCTTATGAACTTAATAGTAAACATTATATCATTCAAGCATTGGTCAATCGGATGACATTAAAAAGACTTTTCAAAGGTTTATCTTTTTAGCTTATGTATCATCTAAAGCTTCACCATCTCGAAACAAGCAGTGACTCATTACCAACGTCTGCTGTATCAAGCTCGACCCAGTCATACTCCCCGCTTTCAAGTGGACAGTAAAAATGCCAGGAACCATTAATCTTGGTCATTCAGGTTTTCCAACCCGGGTCAAAATGCGTTGCACCACTTGGCGCCTTAGCCCAATCCGGTGCAACGTCATCACTTTTAGATGGCGTCATATTTACACCCAAAGAATTGGCTAACCCTCTAGCGCATTCCGCCGTCTCAATAAAGTAATCCCAATCCATATCATCAATCGTCGCTAATTGATGCGCTAAATCTGATCTAATGCTGTCAATAACGTCAAGATCTTTCATTTTACCTGTCTTTTCAAATAATAATAAACTCAAAAATTCATACAAAAAATAACTAAACCTGCTTCAATCCATGCTCAACCAAAAAAGACTTAAACACTTCAACCTTATTGCTAGGCACCTGGACACTAATTAACTCGATATTTTCATTCATATTCTTCTTGAGCCAACGCTTAAAAAGGGCCCCAAGGTCAATCTCTTTGCCATTGACATCAACCACCCCTTCAATTGAGGTAAAAACTTGATCATCTGAAAATAACTCCCCACCATTAAGTTGAAGATCCAGGTCATCATAAAGGAAGTCACTACCATCAATTAATCCAAATCTGGCATTGATAATAAAGGCATCTTCACTTCCCCATTCAGAATCCCAGAAAGAATTTAATTGCTTACCCGTGCATTTAATTTTCATAACTCATACAACCTTTTTTTAAAATCTACACCTGTTATGCTTGACCAGCATAATAATCTTCAGCCGAAAGTAAAGCCGGTGCCCATTTCAGGTATTCTTTACGAGTTCTAGGGTCGTTAAAGAACTTCTTATAATCACCAACTTTGTAAGCTGATATATTAAACAGGTTATCCGCCGAAACCGTGATGGAGCAATTAACAGGTGAATCATCACCATAGCGAGTGTAAGTTAATCGCTCTCTCTGCCACTCAAATTTTGCCTTTCTAGATCGAGGCATCCATTTTGAGATTTCAGCAACCGTGCCTGGACCTGGGTCACCAAAAGGTGTGTAACCATACTCGCGGATTCGCTCAACCTCTTCATAGGTGTAACGCCGGCCTGATGCTCTTCGGTTAGCTTCACGCTCGGCCTCTCTTTCCTCCCAAGCCGATTCCTGACCATACACAACTGAGCCTTCACCCATAGATGCATTGCACTCGTCTTTATAGGCTTCAAAGTCAGGCTTATCTCCGTTCATTAAGGTGCCGGTTCCATCATAAACAAGGGTTACATTATCTCTAAAGCTATCCCCTTCCCAGATATTCACTTTACCATGTGGGTGAAGCATGTCTGAGCGGTCAAATAAGCCCTGTAAAAGCAACGCAATACGGTTATGCTTATTTGTTTGAGAGCGAATCTGATTAATTGCATCATCGTATAGCAGGCTATCAGAATCTAATGGTTCATAACCCCCGACACCATCTGATCTCAGCGACATCAGTTGGTCATAATGCTCAAAGTCCCAATAACTTACACCATCGTTCTCAGCCTTCCAAAGCTCAAATTTTGCCTCTAACGCTTCCAACTCAGCTTTCACATGATCAAATTCTCTTTGAGGCATCAGTGAGATCCGGCTAAACTCTTTTTTCACCATCATCGGCTCATTAAAGCTAAACGCATCCTCGGCTGGAAAAAGCAATTCATCAAACTCAAACTCTGTTGAAATCTGATAAACTTTTTCGCCATTTCGAATGTAAAGATAGGTATATTTATCCTGACCCTCCATTCTGAATCGAATATAAGAATCTAAACCAGGATCTCCATTACGATTTTTAGAGCTTCGTCTAACCTGCATAGCCACCATGCAACGATCAAAAGGCAAGATCCTTGTAAAATTATCAGGCTTAGCCAACCAATCATTGAACTGTGAAATATTTTTAAACTCCATGCCACCTGCACGATAATCAAGCAAGCACTCCTCATCCATGAACTTTTTAGACTGCATAACATGAACCTTTGTTCCAATCGGAGCAGGCTCCCCTTCTTTGATAAGTAAAGCAGATTCAGAAAGACCGGCGTACACAGACATGTTAAATAATCTTTCATTGATTTGCTCAACCGTTTCTTTCATAGGGGTCAGTGTTGCTTCAACACTCAACATATCGGCCATTAAGAACTTGTACAGTTTTTCATTACTCTTTTTTAAATCTGAATATAAAGCAGGTAAATCCTTCTCTTTAGCCGCAACCAGTGAGTTCTTATAGCTGTCAAGCTGCTCTTGATGATTTGAAAGAACAGAAACACCCATTGAATCCGACTTTTTCTGTTGGCCACCAATCATAATCTGCTGATTAACACCAAGCAATTCAGTAAGCTGGCGTATCTTATTCATAATCAAGTTTGATTCAGCTTGTTGAGCTTCAACAGCATGCTGAAAGTAGGACTTATGATTCGGCTCAAATTCCAGTTTTTCAAAAAAAGACTTGAATCCAAATCGCTTGCTGGACTTACAACCCTTTTCTCTAGGAAGGGAAATCTGAACGTAGTTTGAACCAATTTCTGTGACACAGCCAAGCTCTTCTCGGTCCCCTTCCTCATTAATAGTCCAATACCACTGCCCCAGCTCTAACTGAGGCAGTGAGTCAATGCGTGACAAATTATCATTAAAAGATTCACTTGACAAAGAATGATTTTTTGAAGTTTCTACAGGCATACAAAATTCCAATTAAATTATAAGCTCATGGATATTTTAAGCGCATTGACCATAACTGTCAAATAAAATATTAATCCTAGGAGGTAAAAATAATTATCCGTGAAGATGATTTAATGGTAACTATTTGCAACTCAGAAAGAGCTCTTTGCTTAAATCTTCCTTGTAATCGCCAATATTTTTCGACTCTAGGTAAGCAAGATGTCGAGATCTAGCCATCTCGTAAAGACCATTATCAGACACACCCACACTCCCTTTTGCTCTTTCAATAATGGAAATAATGGCCTCAATGGGTGTGTTCGGATTTTCTGCAACTCGATATTGAACCCCCCAGTGTCCATCTTCTGACAAGGAGGTTAAAGTGTCAGAGGGAGTGTTTGGATTTATTGCTACACACATACGGACTTGCCAACTCCGATCGCAAGCCAGCTCGATTAACAAATAAACCGGGGTTCGAATATTTTCTGCAACAGACATTCTGACATTTTGCCCGTCCTTAGACAACTTAACCAACAAGTCAACAGGTGCTTTCAGGTTTGTCGCCAGCCGCGATCTAACATATTCGTCTTCATCATCTGCCAATTTGATTAAAAGCTCGACTGGAGAGTTCGGATTTTCTGCCAGAAAACTTCTAACAATCCAGCTATCGTTAATTAAGTCAATCAGAACATCAGGAGGCGTTTTAAAGTTACCTGCAACTTCTTTTCGTACATCCAAATCTTGGTGCTTTGCTAGCTGAGCCAATTCACTACTTGATACATGATCACTTTTTGCAAGCTTTATTTTGTCGTTGATATCAGAATCAACCTTGTTTAACCCCATTGATCAAACGCTCCTTAATTAAATTCGAAGTCATTAATTATCTATTTTTTAAATAGGTTTTGACCAATAATTGATACTTAATAAGAAACATTATACATTATCAAAAAGCCTTATGTTCCGGTTTAAAGAATGGCTTAATGATATAATGTATCTAATTATTTTTTAAAGCCAGGAGTCTTAAGCATGTCCAGTATCTCTGATAATCAATCCGTTATGAATTCAATTGACCAAGATATTGAAAGCCTTTACTCAAAAGCTATGACTGACTATTGGTCAAACCAAGAAGTCAGTAGCATAGTTCGGGACGATCTTGCTCTTGTTTTTAAAAAGCTCGATGCCCATGATATCAGGTCAGACGATCATCAATCTCTCAAGGAGGACTCCGTAAATAAGGCTTATGCCATTATTGCCTCACTACACCTATCTGGACATCTAGAGGAAGAGGATGATGAACATGGTCTCATTATCGGCTGTTTTAGGCACCGGTACCTCTCTTCTGTCGACAGAAATCTTGAAGCCTTCTATAGTTATAACGGAGAAAATCAGGTAGATGATAGTGAAAAACTCGACATTAATGAGCTAATGGAGGCGATTGATGAAGTGTCCAATATAAATATCTATGAGTTTTACGCTAATGCAACGGGAGTAGATGAATTTGATCTAATGCTTTATGAGTACCTTCAAGACAGTATTGAATTCGACCGATTTCTAATTGAATCACTGCCTGATAATTACAGCGCAGAAGCGGCTACAATGGATATTGAGTACGAGAACTACCCTTATTTAAGCATCTCGCCTTTTAAATTAGACGATAACTCGATCTCGAGCAAATTAGAACGCGCATTAAGCAATCACACAAAGGGTAGATACCCTAGAGATATTTCGATTCTGAATGATGCGGTAAATTTAAATGCCCTGGCCAATCAAGCTTTTTCGCAGTTCATGGAAAATAATCCGATATTGGGCAGTTATAACGTGTCTGAAATTGAATCCAACTACAAAGGAAAGCTAGAAGAGTACTTAGAGAATCAGTTTAATTCTGATCTGGATTTTCTTATGGCTGGTGATATTCAAGAAGGCCTCTCTTATGATTTGGAATATCTAGAAGAAGAGCTAAAAAAAATAGGAATAAGTTCGCCTCGAGCAATCGCTCCTCGAGTTGAGGTTTCGGAGCTAAGCGGTGGAAAAATGAAGGTTGATCTTGACCTTCTATCAAATGTTGAATTTGATATTGATCAATTAGGCAATCCTTACGAGGAAATTGATACGAGCATGATTGATGTGGAAGATGTTATAAAAGTCATTGCATTTAGTAAGCTCACGGAAAACTTTTATACTGGATTAAGTGAGGATATTACCTCTTCAGCTCTTTCTTATCTAAATGATGGATTTCCATCCGTATTTAGTGAAGTCATGAATGATGTTATAAGTGAGATATCCGATATGACGGATATTGACGTAAATCTTATTAACTTCTCATGTGAATGTAGGTCGAATTTTAATGAAATTGAAGATAAATTCGGATTAAGATTAAAGCTTACTGAGCTTAGAGATGAATGGATGAATAAATCAGAATCTATTTGTGGTAAAGCCATTCAGTACGCCATCAAACAAGTCACTCCTCATGAGTTTGAAAAATTTTACGAAAAAAAGCTGATACCATCCGGCCTTGAAAAAGCATTAAGCTATCACCTAGGTGAAGACCTCCTTATCCATCGACGTGAAGATGATATTTGCAATCCGGCATTGGCTGCTATTGCAAGACAGAGCAGTTCACCCTCTATATTCAAGGACCTTGCTAAGTTAGAGCCAAGGATTTATGCTCAGCTTATCGAAAAGCACCGCGACAATATCGAATTCATCAAAGAGATCATTCCTTATGCGTACCGCGAAATCATTTCATCGTCTTGCATTGGCAGGCCAAGAGATATTGAGGATGCCAAGGGCAAATACCAAAGATTTATTGAAAAATACGGCTTTGATGTTTTCTCAGCTATTACAGATGAGATCGAAGAAAAAGGCTTTCCGTTTCTTACTGAATTTAAGAATGTATGGCTAGACCTAGCGGAGCAAGGAAAACTGGAAGACTATAAAAGCAATCTAAAGGATGATTTGAGCATCAGCTTAAAAGAAGAACTCGTTTAAAAGATAATAAGAGGGCTTTGGCCCTCTTATTACTTAAGAAAGATTAATATCTAAATCATTAGCATTGACTTCGGATGAAATAGATTCTCGATAATTGCTGACGGTTCTATTTTCACTTTCTCTAAGATGTGAAAGATAGGTTTCATTTTCTAGTACAGCCTGACAAACTTCTTCATCTTCATCTTCTAAAAGTGTTAGCAAGATGCTTAATGGAACCGACTCATTTTCAGCAACAGCCCATCTTATCGAATCATCGTCATGATCAGCTAGTACGTTTAAAATTTCAGAAGTCAAGTCATGGCGCCCAGCCAATTCAACAGAAAGGCCCCAATCAATTTCATCCGATTTAGCTAATGCCATGAGAGTCTCACTTGAAGTGCTTGAGCTCAAAATCAGTTCTTCTATCTCTTCCCGGCTTAAGTTTTCCACTTCTATATTGTTTTCATCCACCACACTACCATCCTTCCATTAATCATTTGATCTTAACATCTATTATATCAAGCTAGAATGGGTGAATAAGATGACAATTAATATTTAGCTAAACCTTTTATATCGATCAAGAACCGGATTAAAAGGCTTGGTTAGCTCACTATCATCCATCGTTCGAAAACCTTTCAGTTCGAGGAAAACAAGCGGTCTATCTAAGCTTTCAATATATTCTCTAATACCAAGATTTCGATTCGCGTGACACCTAACCTCATCTTGCTCTAGACCTGTCAGAATGGACAAGTCTGACCTTTCAGAAAACTTCAAAATAAAAACAAATCCACCCAAAGTAAAAATAAGCGCTCCAATCTTTTCAAAAATAAAACGACTGGAATTCTCACCCTCAAACATTAGAAGCAAGCCTAAAGAAAAAAGACTGACTAAAAAAACAACACTTGATAAGCTAAACCCAACCAAGAAAAAAGCCGCTCCTTCATCCGAAGACCACTGATTTCTCCAGCAGTCTTAGGTAAACGGAAATCTAATTTACTCATGAAGAATCACTCGATTAAAGAGGTTGGAGTTCTTTGATGGAAGCTTGCAGTTTAGCCAGCTTTTCACCCTCAACCAAATCTCTAACCTCAAAAAGGTCAGCTCTTACTAAATCCCTTTCAAGATTTCTAAGTTTTTGATTGACAGATTCATGCCCAGCCTTTGAAAGCTCAAAAATTTCTTCCATTTCTTTCACATTTATTTCAGTCAAATTGCTTGTTTTAGAGTAATTATAATTGACCGAGATAATGAAAAACGAAAAGAAAAAAACAATAAAAGAAGAAACTATAACGGTTACTAAAATTTTTTCACCAAACATATCCTCAATATTTACAGCATTTAATATCGAAATAACCACAATAGCAGCTGTAAAAAAGACCCAGTAGAGCTTGAAAAAATTAGAGACTCTGTTTTTCTTGATTAGTCGATCCAATCCTTCCTGTGTACTAGGTAGGTTTTTAAACATAGCGAAATCTCCCATTAAAATAATTTAGTACATAGCATAGCATACATTAGACAGTCAGCAATCTTTTATTTCGCTCTCTTTTAAAGAAGCGACTTAAATAGCTGGTCATCTCTTTTCTTACCTTATCTGGTTGATCTTCTGACCTCTCAACCCAAAAGCTCAATCGGTATGGTAAATCCGTGTCACAAATTCTATGATGACATGAATTAATAAAATCCTTTCCTCTTTGAGACAAGGAGACTTCGTCATCACTTTTATTAAGAGATATCAATTCCGAGCCAACAAGGTCATCAACAATTTTCCAAAATGACATAGGGGAACCGATTCGACCGTTTACCCCTTTGTCTCTATATTTGCCCGTGCCAGGGTTGCATCTCATCTTACGATGCAGTTCATCCTGTGTAATAACACCTCTAGCATCCCTTAGTAAAAACAAAGTGAGAAGCTTATATTTGGTTAAAATTTGCTTACCACCCTTCAGGTCAAAAAAACCAAATGCCATCATACTGTTTATATTAAAGTTATAGTCAAAGAATCGCTTTGCTCGATATTGACTCAGAAAACCTAGATGCTTGTTAACTGCCTCATTTAGATTTAAGTCCCGATTATCTATTTCCTTTTCAATATCTTTACAGTAAAGACTATGTAAGAATAAAAAACGAAACTTTTCTGCATTCGAAGATGACAATAAAGAAGCGATAGACGATCCAAATTGAATTTTAAAAAAATCATCAAAGGCACCGTGCCCACTTGCATCGAGATCCGGAGCCAACCATATTTCATCAAATTCAGGAAAAATCGTACAGCTCTTATCTTGGGTGACGTCAAAGTTTCGCCAAGTAAGCTCTTGAGTCTCAGCGTTTAATCTGTATCGAGGTTCACTTAAATAAGGGTATTCTTTAAAATTAAGATTTTTAGGATAGTCGAACATAACCGTTCCTACCGGCATAATGAAGGCAAATTCCATATCAAATTGATCTTCATATCTTTCTACAATGACGCCGTTCAGTACTCTTTGAAGCTGTGGTTTTTCAACGAAACATAAGATACGTTTTTTCATTCTTTTCTCCATTTAAGGTCGTTAAGATCAAGCTTAGCTTGACTGTTTGATGTTGCTAACTTAAATCACTAAGTCGCTTTTCTAGGGTTTCAATATCCTCATCTGAATAACTTCTAGAGGGCGTTATCTCTAACTCCTCCACTAAAACCTTCGTAATAGGACTCACAAAAGAGTCATTGCAGAATCCAGCATCATCACGTCGAGGCACTCCATCAAAGAAAACCTGGATATTAAGCCCTGGTGAAGCACCTACCACTGTTCCCATTCGCCCATCCAGCATAAAACGCCGGCCTTTTCCAAGATGCCTTACTTCCATCTCAATCTGACTGGTTAACCCTGCCATACTATAAATCCCTCTTGATATAGATATATTTGAGTCCACTGATATAATTCCACACAACTCATAGCTTGAGCAAAAAGTCATTTCCTCTAAAGCCATAAATCTCCCCGCCCTGATCGTAGCAATCATTTCCGATCTTATCAGCCGCATCTTTTAACACGGTCGTTAAAGCGACCTCTTCGCTATATATCGGATTGCCTGACCCGCCTTCAGTTTCTTGAGCGGTTGAGAGGAAGGTTCCTTTTCCTGCTCCACTTACAATTTCAGCGACATACTGCTGAGGGTAGATAATGTTTTCACCTTTTTCGTCAGGTTTTACACCAGGAAAGTACATCTCAATGCCTTTAACCTCTACCACCCAGACTTCGCCCAGTGGGGTGTGATATATGACTATTTTTAAAATATCATCTAGTTCAACCCCTTGAGTTGCGAGTAGCATTTCCAATCTAGCATCCTTTACCACTACCTCGCCTGACTTATTAGCACTCCCTACCAGTTGTGCGAGTTTTTTTGGTAAGAGTTTGTTAATAATGACTTTAATTCGTATCATCTTTATTCCTTTAGATCATGCTGGGTAATGATACTTTTGACCTTCACCGCAGGAAGCGGGGTTCATTTTCCTTTTATGGCGGGAGCTTTTGTATTCTTCTAAATATCCAAAAAATCTAACAAATCTAAAATATAGTTAATTCTATTTGATAGAAATCCATCAGAGGTTAAGCCATCCTTAACAGGCATGCCTATTTGATCAACCACTTGCCGATAACCTTTTAAATAAAAAACACTGAAAGATCCTCCGTTAACCTTTACGGACTTGCTGCAATCAATGCGATCTATTTCAAGTTCAACACCTTCTGAATACAGATGCTTGGCCACCTTTAAATCAATCTGAAATTTAAAGAATCCTGGACTGTAAAGATCTTGATATTTTGATTTGTTAGCAATGAGACCTGCCTCAATATCTTTAAAAAACCGATCATTAGGGCGGCGAACCGTATAACCTAAGTCTTTATCAAAAAATACATGATAATTTCGACCATCCTGAATAACCGTAAACAGGCTTGCTGTCAAAGCCTCATTTGATCGGTTTTTTCCAGGCTCGATATCCCAGCGTCTTGGAAAGCTTGCTTTAACAAAGTAAGGCTTTTGGCCAAAGTCATTAATCAGTCTATCAACACAGTGACAAGTTGTATTTACAGGTAAAGCCATGTAACCCTCCTTGATAGTAAAATCGAACTCAAATCTGACTTAGCGATCCTTCGGGTAGTCCAATTTCTTTCTCGATGTCCTCAGGAATATTTTCCCCGTATGATCTTTGGATAACGGTTCGAGCGAACCAGTAGTTAACTCTTGAAAGCGGAATACCAAACTTTTTAGCAAATTTGGATCGACTGCCAGCCACTTTAGCAATATAAGATTTTAAATTACGATATCGCACATCTTGACGACTCATACCTTCAGTCACCCAGTCAAGCCAGCCAACCGGAAGGTTAAGTCGATTTTCGATCTTGGATGCGATATTATGACTAAAGACGTCCTTGCCGGTAATCAGTCTATCAATAGTCCCTGGAGGAAGGTTACACAAGTCAGATAATTTCTCCATAGAATTGACTCGACTTAAAAGGCTTTTAAGATTTTCCCTGCGAGTCGTGTCAATCTTTTCATTTCGAATATTCATAACCAAAAACCAATATTAATAATACAAGCTATGACTATTAAATAAGTCGGCCAGTTCTTTTTTCTCCGTCACTCTTTGAAATTCTCTAAACTCATAAAGCTCCATCATTACAGGCTTTCGCTCTAGAGTCTTTGCATAACTCATTAACAATGGGTGTTCTTTACATAATGCAATATATTCTTCACTCTCGGTATCACTCAAATACTTAAGGCGATCTTTTAACCTGGTAGAAACCACAAGCAAATAGAGAAAAGACAAGCCTAAAATAAAAAAAGAAGCCGTAGTGAAAATTTTAGTCAAATCACTTGCATCTAAAAATGCATCCGTAGATAAAATATAATCTGGAAGCACAATAGATAGCATGCCAAGCATAGATATAAGAGGATAATATCTAACCAGGCGTTGCAGTTTATTCATTTCTTTTTCAGACTTAGGTAATGTGCTTTTTAAAATCATAACCAGGAAACCCTTTAAATTTAATATTAGAATTAGCTTTTAATCATCTTGAGCTTGTATAAACTCATTATCACTCTCAAAAATCGACGCCCTCATGTCCAGATTATTTGGATCAAAAGCACCAAGTCTTTCCATAACCTGCATTAAAGTATTTTCTCGACCCATCTTTCGCAACATAATCATGGCACCAGCGCATTGCTCACGGTCTTCACGATTGTCAATATCGGCATAATCAACTGTCTTATGACAAGGAAATCCCTTTCCCTCTTTAACCAGTGAGTCAGATATTTCCTTTGCTCTGTCCTTAAAAAGATAAGGCCTAATATCCTTTCTAAAGGGACAATTCTTGCAAGGTTTTGTGAGCCTCATGCCTTTCATATATCACCGATCCTTTGTTTTTGTTAGTGATATATTATGCGCAACACACATATTGGTCAAGCCTTATTTTAAGTTACATCAATTTAAGAATCATTTAATCATTCGACTATCCACAGATTGTATTTGTGTGGCTTCCGCTGAATATCCGCTATCGCAATGTGTGAAAAAGCTGTCTCAGCCGACTTTTCAGCCTCAATCGCGTTAGAATCGAGCACAGGCCTAAATAAAAACCATGTGATCAATATCGCAATGACGATTATCACAATGAACTCAAAGGCAAAACAGGCTAAGCAATGATGCCTATATCCATCCTTTTCGCGCATAATAGTACTCCCTTGATATGTAAAACAACTTCATTTCATCCTCCTGAAGTTTTTTCAATTGCAACAATACCAAGCTGCAAACCTTTTAAGCGAATCTTTTCAAGCGATACTTCATCATATCCCCAGGGGTGAAGCCCTCCAAAATGCCAATTAGACGAAAAGTAATCGGCCGAAATCTTCTTATTTTTCTTGATATGATCCCTGAGTAATATCACGAGATTCTTAAGGGTTCCACCATGAGAAAACTGACGCCACCTTCCACTAAAATGAGTGTAGATTCGAGACTGAGTATAATCATCGTAAAACCAAACCCTGCCACGAGCATCCAGTTCAAATTCTGCATAACACCCAGAATCTCTATCATTAAAAAATTGTCGGCCGGTAGAACCGATCAATTTAAGAAATTCATTTACATTATCAAGCCTCTCTAACTGGATAGTTTTATCAGTCACGACTCTTCTCCCATCTTGCATGCCTCTGCTTGGATTTTAGTATTTGCAAGCTCCCAAAAGGCCGGATGCATTTTACGCTCACCTCTCTCCCATTGCTGCCAAGCACGCCTGCTCGTATACATAAGCTCGGCACACCGATCTTGCGCGGCCGTAATCCCTTGACTTGGAACCAGTTGAAGCGTCTCTCTTAATCGAACCACGTCTCCCGGGGCTGGATGTTTTTCTTTTTCAGACATTCGTCAAACTTCCTATGTTTTAATCAAGTTGTTTTTTACTGGATGATGCATTAGAAAAATACATCAAAAACTATCTGAAAAAAGCAGGAAAAGCTCATATTTAAGCTTCTCATAACTTTCAGATTCTTCAAGAATCTCAGCGATTCTATCTTTTGATATACTACTATCCTTTAGTGTGGCATTTTCTCTCTCAAGATCGACAGCTCGAGAGGCCATGATTTTCAATATCTCAAATCGAGTAATGCCACTTTCTGAATTTTCCAACTGACTTTGCAGTTCTGCAACTGATTTCATACCAAGTCCTATTTCACTCCGATTTAATACTGTCTTTTAAACTCGCTTGAACCCCTTCACGGGAAAGGCGATATTCTTCTAACTTTTTTGCATGATGATATCTTGCTTCTAAGATATATCTGGAGGCATCAGCACGAGTTCTAAATCCATCCAAGAGCATTCTGCGCTCAGCCGGTGTGTTAGAGCCAGGCGAAGCACTCCAGCTCTTTCCCATATCAAAGATTTGACCTTGAAAAAGGTCGCCCGTATAAAAGTTATGGATAAACCCATCTAAACCATTCTTTTTAAAGTGCCAATCCAAGACCTGGCCATCTAATATTAAACTTGTAGGCATTATCTATCCCTTATAAAGATTAGGCAGTTCTTGCTAAATGAACCTTCTCTTTAAGAGAAACGATCCTCATGCACCCCAAGTGCGCCACTTTAAGAACTTCCTTATCTGAAAGCTTTACGCATACTTTATTTATAACGCAAGGCCTAACTTCTTTAACCTGAAGGTCAATGGATTTTCGACGACCTCGACCTTTAATAACTAAGGATTCTTCAACAATAAGTAGCCCCGCATGCTCTGAATAAACTTGATAAATTCATTAACGTTCTCAAGCCTTTCTAGCCAAGCATCTTTATCGGTCACAACTTACCCCTTCCCTGATGCTTATATTCTCCTCATGTCTACGAGATAATACTTTTCACGCGGTTTTCAACTTCTTCACGTTCCGCCGCCTTGCCATACTCCCTAAAATCTTCCAACTCTTTAAAGACAGGTGGACGTTCAAGTGTCGAATCATTACTGAAGCACAAAATGCCCAGAATAAGTTTTCACTTGCACCTCTATAGGCTAGATCTGGGTCATTTATCATTGCCAAGGATAACAAGAATTTTAATCCTCACTGTCTAAACTATTGGGTTTGGTTATCTTTATTAACTGAGTCGTTAGAAATAGAATAAAAAGGAACACAAATCCCGCATAAACCACAGCTTCAAGAAATATATTAAAAAACTCCTCAAAGCTCGTACTGTAAAAAATAAATTCCCAAGGGTTATCCGAATGTGCGGCGAGTTCGATACCAGACATCAAGGTAGACAAGAAAATAAAAGCAAGCCCGATATCAAGACCGCCTTTACCTTTAAGAAAACGAGCGATCATTATCAGTCCAATACATACCAGGGTCAGATTCAAGAAAACAAAGGAACCGTCAATCATAATTTACCCCCATCATTCTGGTTACTGTTACCAATAACTATCTCGCGATACCCCGTCACTTTAGGGCTTTTCAATACTACATCTGCGCGACCTACCTGAACCCGTAACGGATAAAATAATGCCACATGCACGGCCGCATAGGTACAACCATATTTTTCAAACGAATTATTTGCAAGCACCAGGCCTGGCTTTGTGTTCAACAATTCATTGACAGCCTCATTTGATCTATCCGCGCTTACCTCGCCATCCATTCATGCAAAACTTCATTTATTAATTCCTTTAGGCACCAAGAAGCCTAATTACTTTGATTCTTCAATCATATATAAATCAGTATCCAGCACCTCAGCCCAAATCTCGAACGGCTTCTCCACTAATGCAAACTGATTCCACGAACCTTCTTTGCCAAGATAAACAAGGCGCTCATTCTGATCTATAAAGTTATATTTCCCGCCAATTTCTAGCGGCTTAAGTTCACACATTTCCAACCCTTTGGACCTTCAGACCTGTTAAACATTTACAATACTATCGCCCTGTAAAACAGGTAGATTGACTCCAGGATTATCTTTCTTTCTAAATCCAACCCATATTGTTGTTCCGTCGCTCCATGTGCATGGCGAGTCTGACTGATTGACTAATCTCCCTTCATATTTGTGACTGCGAAAATCACTTAATCGAATTGCATCAACCTTCACGGATTTAAGCCTTTCAACAGTCACACCACCACCAAAACCGTTATCAACTTGTTTGCAGCACATGCAATTTAAATAAATCATGTTTAATCCTTTAGACCACTAAGCCCTGTGTTCTGAGCAACAAACATCCGAGCACCCCTCAAAATCATACGGGTTCAGCTGCCAGTTTAGTTTTCCGCATTCAGGGCAATTCCATCGAACCTTGCCGGTTGATTTACGCCTCTTAGCGCGCTTAACATGATCTGGAGTAATTAATCCGGCAACCGTTATCATGCGCCTGCGATCGATATCATTAACGCAGAAAACCTTACGCTTTACTTTGTCCGCATCAGAAAATGGTAGCCACACCAGGCCTTGTTGATCACCAATCAAACTGTGTACTTTTGCTTTACTAAAATCAGTTGTCGGCAACCCATTATCTTGTAGCCAGTACACGTCATTGCCATCCCACCGTTTAGCTTGGAATGCAACATAAGCAGCACAGCCGTCTATAATCGTGGTCTCCACCGGCAACAACTGGCTATCAACGTGGTATTTACTCAAGGCATCAATTTTATCTGCACACAAGGGTAGGTCGAAATCGCGTCCCGTTTCCCATTCATGCTGCGCCTCTTCCAGTGTGTATTGGTGCGCTTTGGCGATGTCAGTGTGATAGCCCATGCCATTAGTACAATGAAAGGTCACGTTTGTCCCGACTGTGTCGCGCAGACAGGCGAGGTAAAATCTATTGCTTTTCATTCTCAATCACCTCAATACTATCGTCATCCCAACGAATGATCGGCATTCCCTTTTTCCCCTCAACCTTTATAAGATATGACATGGGTGAGTATTTTTTGTTCTGTATTTCATGAATTACGCCAGAAAGACTGTCAAAGCCGTGCTTAAAATTAACGGCCTGGCCAATAGATAAACTAGGCTTTATATTGTTTTCATTAACCCAGTCAAATATCAATCGATCAACTTGGCAACTATATGTATCAGCAAAACCATTAAAGGCTTCAAGAATCTCTGGCGCCGAATGATCTGAAATATCAAAACCTAACTCCTTAAACCAGTAACTACCAGGCATATTTGTATCAGCTTGCTGCTGCATGCATGTATCAAATATTTCACCTCTTACCGATTCAGCTTCATCACTTCCTATGTAAGCTTCTAGGCGAGCCTGGAGGTCGGGGCAAGCATATCTTAATGCGGCTTCATGAATAACCTTGTCGTGTTTTGGGCTTGGTGCGTAAGGCACGCCGAGCTTGCTGTGAGTTGGACGACTTTCTTCAGCCTTAAGCTTTTGAAGTAATGCTTTCTTCGACTGTTCATGACGTTCTATTATTTGATTATGACCCTCAGGATCAATAACCTCTTTAAATCGACGATTAAATTGACTACCAAAGACTTCGTCAGATTGACCATCTTTACGAACACGATGAAGTTCAACTAACTCTGTCCAGTGATCAATAATGCCCCGCCATTCCTTTGAGGCTTCACAAATAATGCTAAAAGCACTTTTAACATCCGGTACTCTTTCAACTAAACCAATACACCGTCCAAAGTCACTTGCATCACGGGGGTGGCTATGGTGTTTTTTTGAACTACTCATTTCATAACCCAATGCTATGCAAGCCATGAACATTGACGATCGGCCGGTATCGCATTCCTGCATCCAGTGTGCGACCTGTCCAGCTAGTTTTGGAGTGGATTGATATATCATATTAAGTACCTCGTTAAAATTATTTAAACAACAGGATATCCTGGCTAAATTACCCTCTTTCCCAGTAAGGCGTTAGCATGTCATCCGTATTCTCAAGCTTGCTCTGTAAATCTCTTATGACATTCAAGGCATCGCCAGCATGCTCTCTAAGTAGCGACTCCGCTCGCTCCTCTACCATATTGTCAATATTCTTAACATCGTACTTCTTAGCGTAGCTATCCTTGACTTGATCAAGAAGATTTTTAAGAGCGTCCTCAAGAAATTCAGCCTCCACCTCTACGCCATTAAAGAAGACAGTAGGAATAATCTTTCTGCTACTCTGCCACTCTTCAGTTTCCAAAACGGCTTCGCATGCCTGCTTATCTTCAAGCAGGAAATGGCTCAATATCTGATCTGGGTTTTCAATATCAATTAACATTTTCAACATCCTTCACTTACATTTTTTTAATAACTAAGAGGTGGATATAGCGGATCTGCTAGAAACCTTTATTCCGCGCTCTCGATTATCTGCCTTCGCTCTCTCAATCCAAGCCTTCTCGGCCAGCTCTCGATTTTCTAAAGTGAAAGGATTTAATTTGCGCTCTTTGCACCAATCCGTTTTCCAGTTCCACTTTCTAGTTTCTTCTTGCTTCGCCATCTTCTACACAGCCTTTTGACACCCTCCCCATGTCTAAAGACAGGGGACTCCTCCTGCGAGACGCTTGTGCCCAAGCGCAAGAATGTTCTTTGCAGAGTTAATGTCTCTATCGTGGTGTGTACCGCACTCCACGCAAACCCATTCTCTTATTCCAAGGCCTGTTCTACCTTTCGGACTGTTGTCGGAAATGCTTCCGCAACACGAACAAACTTGGGTGGTATACCTTTCATCAATAACTTCAAACCAAACTCCCTGCGCTATCGCTTTATACTGAAGTTGAGTCTTTAGCATTCCCCAACCTGCGTCTAAAACGGATTTCGCCATTTTAGTTTTTACAAGCTTTTGACTGCTAACATCACCGACAAATATTGCACCATTATCCTTAGTGAGTTTGGTACTGAATTTATGAAGAAAATCCTTTCTTCGGTTTTTAATCTTTGCATGAATGGTTTTCACTTGACGCTTGTTGTTGGCGCGTTGTGCAACCGCCAGTTTTTTCTCCAATTCGCGGTAGAACCGTTTGGCTTGCAGTTTTTCGCCATTAGAGCAAGTGGCTACATCCTTTAAGCCCAAATCAATACCTACCGCCTTAACACCGTCAGGGTGGTACCTTGGTTTTTCATCGACCTTAACTGCTACATTGAGATACCAACGCCCACGGGCATCTTGTGAGAACTCACCAGCACGAAACTCGTACTGGCTTAAGCCGTAGCTATCCCATACTTTGAAATAATGCCCGTTGAAATACACCTGACCGTTTTTCCATTTAGCTGAACCGGCTTTAAACGGCACCCAACCTAAACTACGCTTTGAGCCGGAACTTACGCGCCAGCGCAACTTGCTACGCTTATGTTGTTTACGCGCTTTAGCATGCTCCGCGATAACTTCTTGCACCGTTGTAGAATGGGTGGCATTTAAGTCACGCGCTTTACGGATAGATTTAAACTGTTTTTGCAAATCAAACGCTGACCAACGGCAGTACACGTAGCCCACACCGGGCACGGGGATAGCGGTCATATCAGATGTGAAGGCGTTAACGGCGTTCCATACTTGATTGACCTCAAAAGCCATTTGGTTTAACCGTTTTGCATGCTTGTCACGCACGCGCACGGAGAGCGTTTTAATCACAGACCGATCCTTGTTTTTTAATTTCGTTATTTCCCTTTAAAGGATAAAGCTGTTTTTAGCCTTATATCCCCATGAATAAAATTCAGGGGCTTTACGGCGGATTTTGGTAAAAGTCCCACTTAAGCTTCGTTTAAATTCTTTCTAAAGCAAAAACTTAATAGTACCTAGCCCATTAATTACTGAAAAAGTAAGCTGAAGAGCAAGAAGCCAGTACATCTTGATCAGTACGGCCAAAACAGCTAAGGCAACCGAACTAACCAACCAAACTGAAAAAGAAATACCTGCGAACACGGTGGGGTCAATCAACATGAGAATCGCTCCAGTTATACCTGCCACCGCTCCCAAAATCTCTAGCATCAATTTCATTTTAAAAATTCCAATATTAATAATTTCAAATTCATTATATGCGCATCGAACATTGCAATGCAAGTTTTTTTTCATTGAGATAGTGCTGGTCTGTTTTTGTTTACCGCTGTAAACATCAACAAAGACCTATATTTGGGTATTTTAAGTCTTAGACTCCATCTATAGCAACACTAGATTTCTATCCTATCATGGTCGATACTGGACTGCAAGATATATATCATTCAATTAATTTACATGATTAATAAATAATTGTTGACACCGTTCGGTTACATGCTAATATTTGCATTGAGTCAGCTAAATATTGAAAAAAGGAGTGATTCTTATGTTGAATGTTTACCAGAAAGGCGAACTAGGTGAGGCCGTTAGAGAAGAAAGGCAAGCTTTAGGCATGTCCCAATCAGAGCTTGCTACACTGGCGGGAGTGTCAAGAAAGTTTGTCTCAGAGCTTGAAAATGGCAAGGAAACCGTTGAATTTAACCTTGCATTAAAAGTGGCCGGAACCCTTGGGGTGAATCTTTACTTCTCTCCAGATAGATCTAACCTAGGTTACTACATCGAACAGCATATTCCGGTAAACGATAGTCGAGTTTCTCCTGCCCTGGTCTACAACCTGAAAGCCTTAAGAGAGAGTCTGGCTGGAAAGGAGTTCAAGCTTTCACTATTACCACCCGTCTCAAGATTCATAATTCATTTAAACTATGAAGTAGAAAAGGATGGAAAAGGCCTGCCTGTTGTTAAAATGCAAAATCTAACACATAAAGATATTGCTGAATATGCAGAAAACTATAATTTTCCAAATGAAGATATCAAGAGCTTTATTAAAAAACAGTTGCAGGATATTGATATAAAAGAAGTATTGCGTGTAGCATCATGCATTGCAGAGCAATATCAAGAAAGAAAAGGATTGGAATGATATTTAGGCCGGTCACGGCTTGTGGCTGAGAAGTGTTCTTACAAGGCAATAAAAAAGGGCTTCTAAAGCCCTTTTTTAAAAACCATCGTAACGCCAATCTTCTTCTAGAACCTCAGGGTGGAATGGGTTCTTGCTAGCCAAGCCTTTATTAAGTTCCTCTTCGAGATCGGTCTTATAGTCATATACATTTCGAGATTCATGGAGTTTTTTCAAAAAATGACTTAATTTTTCAAAAGTCTCTTCACCACTTTCATATTTTGTTCCAAAATAAAGCTTTTGCATATCAAGGCTAGATAGCTGGAATTCTTTCGCAAAAGAATCGGCAATATGATTAGGTAGCCAATTTGTTTCAAAAAATTCACGACCAAAATATAGAGATGTCAAACAGTGAGTAATCGTCGGAGATCTTAAAGAGGATAAGATGCCGGGTTCCCCCTCCAAAGCATCGATAATAACTTTATCAGACGGTCTTAATATCTTTAATATCGACCAAGCATCCACCCGGACAGCCTTTAGTTGCAAAGACTCTGATGGATTTTTTACATGCTTTATGGCGTGTGGGTCAGCTATAACAGCCTTTTCCATGACATCTTCATCCGGAGCCTCAAAATAGCGAAGTGTATGAGGCTCATGGTATACGGCCAGCATCTGAAGTCGCTTACTTGGATTTTTAAAATGACGAATGCAATTAGGCTCAGCTTCAATAAGTGCCATTACGATAGCCTCAGGAAGAGAGGAGATATTTCCCAAAAGCCGCTCTTCGATATTACTTGAGATACCTGAAAGACCGGTATCTTCTATTGAAATTCTGTTGTCAGGCATGATTGAGTCCTAATTTAATCTTCAGCATCTTAAATCATTGCATCCTTACATACATTATAACATTCTACAAAAATAGCATCTATTGATGTATAATGAAACTCCAATCTTATGATAACTTAATAAAAACAAGAGGCTTAGAAAAAATGATTAATCTTGATGTTGGAGATATTGTGGACGTAACTGATCCATTACACAAGGACTCAGCTCATGAAAACGCATTTAGTGGGATAATCGAGAAAATTGATCACGAAAAAGGGTTGATCTTTGTTAGGGATTCTGATGACAATGTATACCCTTGTGAAATTGACGAAATTGAAGATAACGAGTACAGCTTAACACCTATGTCTTGATCGGCATGTACCCACAACACCTGCCTTTCACCGCAATGCTATAATGGGGCATTGGTATCACAACCTGTGATACCTTTCATAACTTTCTCTCTCACCCCGGAATGCTACAATACGTTTGAAAAAGGGGGCATCATGGCCGACGTTGTAGTTCCCTCTCTCACCCCGGAATGCTACAATGAAGAAAAGCCGCGAATTGAAAATATGCGAGTTGTAGTTCCCTCTCTCACCCCGGAATGCTACAATCCACACGCGCGCGCTTCCGAGCTATTTTCAGTTGTAGTTCCCTCTCTCACCCCGGAATGCTACAATCTTCGGCTTTGCTCCGCGTTTAAGCGGCTTGTTGTAGTTCCCTCTCTCACCCCGGAATGCTACAATCAGAAAAACAGGCTGCACATGATCTTAGAAGTTGTAGTTCCCTCTCTCACCCCGGAATGCTACAATATTGTAATTAAGAAGAATTCTTCAATCAGGGTTGTAGTTCCCTCTCTCACCCCGGAATGCTACAATTTAAATGGATGATTTTATGCAGGTCTGACGGTTGTAGTTCCCTCTCTCACCCCGGAATGCTACAATATCTCGCGTTAAAACCCGTCTCCAGCGCCAGCTGGGGGCTTTTTTATCGAAAAAAATCCGCCGTTAAAATAACAATAATTGGTCGGCATTAACCTTTTTTTCTTGATAAGTTTTGGTGCCAAGCAATAATTTCATGCCAGTAAATTGTTTTTCGCTAATCTGTAAACAACGAACTGATCCGGCTTTGGGTAAATTGGCACTTAAACGTTTTAGATGGGTTTGCGCATCATCAAAGCCATTGACAATACGGCCATAAACCGACCACATGAATCATGTCGTAACCATCTTTAATTAAAAACTTACGGAAGGTGGTGTAGGCTTTTTTATCAGCCTTACTCATGGTCGGCAAATCAAAAAATACCATTAGTCGCATAAATCGCCTCGTGAGTTGACTCATAATTCGATTGCTCCCGGCAAAACCAGGCCTGGTGGTTGTTCGGCTTGTTGGTTAATCGTTTGACTTAAACTAATCACACTGGCTTCAACTAACGCCAGCAAAGTGCTTTTGCCTTGAGGTTGATTGTTTTCGATACGCGGTAAATCTTGATGCAGAAAATTCACCAACTGCGCTTTTATGGCGGTGGTTAAGTCGCTGGTTTGCGGATCGATGTCTGCTAAGGCTTGAATCACCCAATAATCAATATGAGGTCGATAAGGCTCGATTAAATCATCGGCTAAATTAAACGCATTTTGCTCATTATGGTGCTGTAAACCAAATGCCGGTAAAAAACCATAGGCGACTAAGGAGCGCGCTAACGCAGAGCGCACTAGGCTATAGCTATAATTTAATGCCGCATTCACAAGGCTTTCATCACGGCGCTGAAACCCTTTACCAAACAGGGTTTTAAAATACAATTGCGCCGCTTGCGCCTCGTAATTATCTGGGTCACCGGATTTAACTTGCCGGGCGAAAGTGTATAATTGATGACAAGCGGTTGTTTGACCTAGTGCGGTTAATGCACTGGCTTGGTTAATGATTTTTTGTTGAATCAGTGTTTGCCACAAGCGTTTTTGTTGTGGGCGGCTCATTCCAAGCTGCGCCTGCATGACTTTTAAGGCGCGCGAATGCGGTAAAAATCCATGTAATACCCCATTGGGTAAATGGGTATCGTCCACAGTAATCACCGCGATATTACATTGGGCGCAGGCCGATAAAAGCTGTGCACTGAGGGTAATTTGCAGATTGTCTAACACAATCGCGGCAATGTCCTCCAACATCACTTGTGCCTGGCCTTGGTCTTGTTTAATTTGCAAGGCTAGGTTTTTATAACTTAAATGCGCTGGTTGACTAATCAAAACACTGCGCCAGCCCATGATTTAAGCCTCTTTGGTTTTAGGCTTAATCAGCGATTGACGCACTTCGGGTTGCGCGAGATAAGCGCGGCCTAAAATATTAATATGGTATTTTTGCAAGCTATCTGCTGATTTAACACCAATACTGCGGATTAAACCGTCTTTACCGACGGCTTGATTCCGGTCGTGCGCCCATAAATGTATGGCGCCAGTTGAACGATCCAGCCCGGCATAATAACCCTCAATTGTCGGCTTGGATTTAAAACTGACTTTAAGCCAATCATTTGGATATAGGCTAAATAAAAACGCATAGTTTTCATCCATCACTGTCCATTCATTTTCCAGCTTGCCAGCGACCACGGCTCGATTCGGCAATTCAGCCTTAACCACGTCGGCGACATAAATCGGCACCACAAAATATTTGCCGCCTTTGGTGAATAAATCAATGCGTAACATATCGCCGTTATTCACCACCCCACCACGCAAAGGCATACCGCTTTTTTGGGTGTCTAGCAACGGTAAAGTTTTTACTTGGTGCGCCGGTTGACCGGCATAATCGGCTAACTTTGAAATATCTGCATTAAACCCATTGGCTTTGCCGGGTTTATAAAAAGGTTCAGCAAACGCTTTTTCAGGGTTATCGCTAAAGGTGTTAAGTCGTTTGCGCAAGGCCTCAATCAGGGTTTGATTGCGCAGGTCTTCATAACCCTGAATACGTTCTAAGTCTTTAAGTTTGATTTTCGATAACGGTGTTTTAACACTGCTTAAATTTTGATCAAGCTGTTTCGCCGAACGCACGGTTTCTTGATGCGCTGCGCCCAAACTGCGGCGCGTTGGCATCCGTGATACCCGTAGGGGTTGAATTTGCGTTATCCATTCGGCATCCATTTCTGAAATGTTCGCTAACTCGGCTTGCGGATCATCGGATAAACGCGCTAAAAGTTCTTTACGGAAATGCGGCCAAGGTGTTGGAAATTGGGCTTCTAATTGACGCAAGGCGTTTATATCCAATACCTCGCCGGTTTGCGGATCAACAAAGTCTCGCTTGACCGCCTCTAATTCTTGTTTGCGCGCGTAGTCGGATAACCGCTTGACCATGCTATGCGAACAGGCCGCTACAACAGCGGCATCCAATGCGTGATGTTTATCACCATCGGCGCGCACTTTATTTAGACCCCAGCGCCCACGTAAAAAGGCGGTAAGTTGGCCGGATACCACCACACATTTTTGTGCTGTTGATTCGTCGTGCAACTGAAGATGGGTTTCGATCAGGTTTTTCATCACCCGTCCGGCATAACGAGTGTCGTTTAAATTGCGATCACGGAACTCTGCGGCTTGTTTTTCGTCAAAATCTTTGCGCAGGAGTTTTTGCTGTTTACGGAAGTTTTTAATGGTGGATTTAACCCAAGCCTCAAATTGCAACCAGGCCTGGTTGTTGTCTTTTCCACCCAAATATTCATACGGCGTGCGATTGCCTTTGTTACGGTTTTCGGCGGTATGAACCAATACCTTATTGCCAAAACTATTATCAAAACTGCGCGAATAGGGCAATGCATGGTCGATTTCGACATAACCAATTTCGCATAAGCGCTCTAATTCAATCCGCTCTTGAGAATAAGCACACCGTCCATCTTGCTCACGATATAAGCGCATTTTGGCCAACTCATGACCATTTGGCTGCTTGCCAGACAACTCGATAAATTGGGCTAATTCTTGATTACGATTGGCTTCATTTTCTTTTTGCTCACGTTCAATATCTTTGCGTTCTTTAAATGACTTATTTAGATCACGCGCTAATTCAATATGTACCGACATAGGCGCACCGTATTGTTTAACAATCGCATTCACCAATTTACGTGTTTGGTTAATCGCCCGGTAAACCACCGGATTGGTAAAATCGTCTTTATCCAGCGGTGGTAAAAAGTTAGTTTTTTGCGCTGTTGTTAAATCACTATGATGCTGATAACCGGCTGAAACCACTGCTTGATCATAACGCTGACCTTGCTCCATAAACGGCAAAATGTTATTGAGCGCTTTGAGCGATAACCGAATAAATTCACTAAAGGACATGTTTAATACCGCGTCTATCACCGGTTGTTCAATTCCTTTGGCAAGCAACCAGGCCTGGCTTTCTTTATCGTCTTTAAACACGGTTTGGGCATAGGTTAAATGATCGAGTTTGTGTGCATCTTGGCTGTCTTGTAGCCATTGGCTTTCAAGTCCGGCTTCTTTATAGGCTTTTTTGAGTTGGTTAAAATATTTGGCTTCAAACAGGTTTGTTTCTTCCGGGTCTTTGCCGTTTTTACTGTAATAACTCAGTCCGTTAAATTTAATGTCATCCGCTAAATCTAACTTTTTACGGACTTGTTTATAGGTGAGTTTGGCTTGGTTAAACGGTAGCTCAATAAGCGTTTGACGTTCTTCTTCGGTTAAGGCGCGCGAGCCACCATTTGACAATAAACGCAAGTTGTTGAGTTTGGTAAGCCAAACAAAACGCTCTACGGTATAGCAGGCTTTGGGAGCCCGATACTCTGTGGTTTCAAACGTACACTTGCCCACCATTTTTAATAAGGCTTCACCACTCAAAGCCGGTTTTCGGGCTAAAAGCAGTTCAATGACTTTGTTTTTTAGATCATCAGTGGCGTAAGAATTGGCTAAATTTTGTTGTGCTGCAAAGAGTTTTTCAACTTCATTAACTAAATCTTGACGGGCAAATGTGTGACCATAATCCCCGCCTTTATTGCGTTTGGCCTGTTGAAAATTTTCATCTTTAGCGACCATTTCGCCAATCGTTTGATAGTTTTTCTGCTCTAACAGTGCTTTGTTTTTAGCCACACCACTGAGCATTTGTCCGGCTTTCTCATCTTCTTTGGCTTCACTTTTACGATTTGACTGAAAACCACGGTGTTTAACGATGTGATACAAGGCCGCTGCCAGTTCTTGCGGCGCAAGTTTTTGACTTAAGGCTTTAGCACGCAAATCCCAAGGCGAAATGCCGACAATATTGAGGGATTCCACATCCGGGGTGTCAATTAGATTGGCTTGATGCAAAGCACGTCTTAAACGCGTTAAACGGAAAGCACGACGACGAATACGACGACGGGTTAAACGCGCTTCTCGACGGATTTTATTGAGTGATTCGCCTTCTTTGGCCGTTTCAGCTTTTTCAAACGTGCGCACATGAAGCGCAAGGATTCTATCATCAGTTAAAAGCGCCGCACCGACAGATGCTACGCCAATATCTAAACCTAAGCGGTATTTCATGTTATGATCCTTATAAAATAAAAAACAATTGTAATAACCATATACCTGTGTAACAATATAGTTATTGTCGTATTCCGGGGTGAGAGCCGTTACTGCAATAAGGACTTAAATGTTCCTAACCCAAAACCCGCTTTGAGCGGGCTTTTTATTTTGAATGCATGCTAACAATCAAATCCAAGTAGAATCACCCGTTCTCACCCGCTAAAGGTGAGAATATCGTATCGGGATACAGTTAAAAAATGACTCACCACCATCCCCATATATAAAATAATTTACCTATACATCCCATTAAAATACAATAGGTGTTAAAAATCAACAGGTATTGAAATATAAGTGACTTTTTAGGCCTTGTACCCTATATAATTAATAAGTAGTGAGATAGCGTAAGCAAGGAAATAAGCCAGTTATGGATAACAAAGATTACATTGATTTTGCCTTACATAAGGCTTTCTTTGAGGGGCGTGTTACGCGCAAAGACCTCATTGATCGATTTGATATAAAAGAATCTACGGCTACGAAAATTTTTTCCCTCATATCTGAAAAGAAGCCGGGGCAAATCATTTATCACCCACGCAGTCTTGGATATGTGCCAAGTGAAGATTATCGAACTAAAAACAAATATCGCTTTTCTGACTACCTGAACATTGTAGGTCACCCAGACTTTAGCCATCAACTGGAAACAGTAAATTCGGGCATGGATATGGATAAGTTCCGCGCCATTCAAAAAGCCATTAAAAATGAATTGGCTATTGAGTTCGACTATTTGTCATTAAACACACCCGAGCCAAGCAGTCGGATAATTTACCCGCATAGCTTGATTAGCTCCGGATTTCGCTGGCATATTAGAGGATGGGAGGAATCATCGGCTACATTTAAAGATTTCAACTTACCTCGCATACAAGGAGGCGTATCTGTAGTTAAAATTAAAAACTCGCTTAGTCATATTGAAAACGATAACGACTGGAATACATATAAAACTTTCTTCCTAATCCCTAATCCACAATTAAACAGTGAGCAAAAAAAGATTATAGAAATAGACTATCAAATGACAAATGGAGTGCTTGCCGTGTCGTGTAGAAAAGCGCTTTTTCTTTATACTCTACACACGTATTTGGTAACTGATCAAAGCGAAAACCCCAATAGACATCAACATTTAGCTCTTAGAGAGTAATTATATGATTTACAAGAAATACGATCAGCTTAGCTTCTTTTTGGCATAAACAGCATGAAAATACTATCTTGAAGTCACAAAACGTGACCCCAAGCCCACCTCTCCTCCTCCAATACAGAATCTCGATACTCAGAAATCTCCTGAGCCTCGCGTCTCAGTAATTCCTTTTGAATAAGTTCAGCAGGCTCGGATGACCTTTTAAAATAAGCCATATCTAGCGCTGCTCGACCTGTATTGTCTGTTAAGCTTAAGTCGATATCTTTATACCACTCTCAATAGTTCAAACCCTTCGTAAACCCTACGGAAATTAACTAAACCAACATGATATAATTAACAATATACAACACAAAAGGCTAATTGAAATGAATCAAAAAAACACACTTTGTATCGTCCCGTTTGAGAACGGCACCCTTGTTGTTACTAATGGGAAAATCATTAAAGACATTGAGGCTGCCGATTTAAACCAGGACAAACCTAGTCCGGTAGAAGTCAATAAAACCATTCTTCGATACGCCAAACAATATAACGTTGATCCTGAAGAAATTATCCATATTCAAGAATTCATTGACAATGAAATTGAATCAGAAGCGCTCCTTTGTGATCTAGAAAAGAAAAGACTTGAGACATTGATTGCTATATTTGGTGGAGAGCCCGAGATAGCGGCTATTTATGAAACCGTACGAAATTCTGATTTCTTAAAAGATGAGAATGGCCAAGATTTCGAATTTGAATACCTGGGATACAATGAAGATTTAATGTTTAAGATTTACGAATCAAAAAGCAGCTACAAAGGACAAACCTTATCGCAATACCATCTTGATGAAAATGACTTGTATCAGACTTTAAAATCAAGCATTGGTAAAGATCATCTAGTAATTGAGCAGTTTGATATTAAAATTAGGCCTTATACCGTATTCAATACGTTCGAGCATGCAGACCTGATGAAAAAAATAGAAGAGATCGAGTCACTTAGATTGAAAAATTATCGCCATGAGATTGGAGAGGAATTGACCGAGAATAAGATTAAGTCTTCTGTCAGCTCGTCCCTGTAAGAATCCAGAGATTTAGCCTCGGACGCTTTTAGCTTGTCAAAAATCAAAGCGTCCAGGCTATCCCTTAACTGGCTTGAGGTTTCCCAGTTAACAATACTTCCAAGCCCTAACATTTCCCCAATACTAAGATCAGCATCATACACTTGAAAACTCAAAAAAGGATCAAGATCATCATAATCTGCTGACACAGAGCCTATGTTAAATGACAGGTCACTCAGAGCATCCACGAGATACTCAAAAACGTCATCTTGCCTTAATAGAATGTTAAATGAAGCCTCCAACTCATAACCTCTTAGTTCGGCCTTAAGTGAGGCTCGACCATAAGCTTCAGTTTTACCATGAATAGCAAAGAAAGCCTCGCGCAATGCGCGCGGGGATGAATTTGCGATCTACGAAGCAGACATGTTTACAGAGGGCGCTCTTTGTTGTAAAATAGAGGTCATGATAAACCCTTATTGACTTAAGATAGAAGGCGTTAAATCCGTTCGAAGATCAGAGGTATAATCCAACATCGTCTTTGCTTCGAGCTCTGCAATCTTCTGATTAATTAACTGGACAAGGCAATCATACCTTGCTTCTTTAGCTAATTCTAACGCCGTATAGCCATTATTATCCTTTAAACCCACATCCGCACCGGCTTCAAGTAACAATTCAACGATATCTGTACGATCATATTCTGCCACCCTCATGATCGACGTCTTACCCCATTTGTCTTGTGCATTAATATCTGAGCCCGCTTCAAGTAATGCTTGTAAAATCGGCGCATGACCATACATTACCGCAAGCATTAACGCAGTCGAGCCATCTTCATCTTGTGCATTCACATCGGCACCGGATTCAATAAGTTCTAAAGCCTGTTTTGAGTGCTTTCTTTCCCACTCCCGTGGACTAACTGCACTCATTAATTTAATCAACTCTTTGCTTTTCTGCTCATCAACGGCTTTCATTATTTATACAGCCTTATTACTTTAGATTAAAGGACGCTAAGTCCGCTCGAAGCTCAGAGTCATAATCCGACATCTTTTTTGCTTCGAGCTCTACGATCTTACGCTCAATAAGTTAAACAATATCATTGCTTGCTTCCTCCCTTGTTATATCTAGCACCGTTCTCGCCGCCTCATCCTGCAAGTTAATATTAAGCTCTTCTACCTCTAGCAATAATTTAGCAGCGTCAATGCGATCATGAGCCACAGCTATCATAAGTGCATTAGCGCCGAATCTATTTTGTACGTTCACATCAACGCACTCTTTAGTCAGAAACGCATTAAAGACACCAGGATTACCATAAAATGCGGTCCAAATAAGTGCCCGTGCTACCCCATCTGTTCTTTGCATTCACATCCGCTCCCGCTTCAATTAATGCCAGGGCTTGCAATGCATGCCTCTCTTTCCACTTAGATATCCCAGTGGAATTCATTAAGGAAATCAGCTCTTCGGTATTTTCTGGGTTAATTTTCGCACTCATAACGTTTCTCTATGAACAAAATTGATTGGCTCGATTCATGGAATAACATTAGAAATCTCAAGCTCACTCAAAACTTCGCTACGATAGAAGTCTATTTCTGATCGCTCCCTCTCCATATCCAACTCTTTTGCCTCTTCCAGAGTTAGAATCGGTGTTTCAACTAGGCTTAAGGCAAGCTCAGCTAATACCTCATCCTTATATTCAAACATGTCATCATTAACGGAGTCCGCGTACTGCTCACCAAAAACAGCTTCCAGCCTTTCAGAATCTAAAGACCTTAAAAACTCTATCGTTTTATCGTCAATATTTATACTTGTTTCATCAAATATATTATCCTTGACCAATTGTTCAAAATAATCAAAACCAGATTGGAGAATGCAGTAAGCATCAAGATCCTTCCCCTCATTAAAAAGAAGATCAGCAACACCATCCCCATCAACATTAACAATATCAAAATGATTACCGCATCTTACAAAGATGCCACCATCCGTTGAATATTCCATTAATGAAAACTCAGAAGCAATCTCGCAAACCTGCCCCAATACCCGGGTTAAATTGCGATAACTGTCCAATGGAATAATAATGACACCGATTCCTCTAAAAACTAATGGCTCATCTGAATCATCTATCCAAGGCTTTAGAATAGAAAACCCTTGATCAAACGATGCCTCATTATCGAACTTAAAAGAAGCATTAATCGCTGAATGCTCTGACATGATTTTATTCCCTATAAGCTATTTGATCCTATAATTTTAACATGTCAGCAATTCACTCCATGACAGAAGACTAAAACAAAATTAAAATCATGAAAAAATATAGATTAAAATTCAAGTAGCATTAAAATAAATTAAATTGTATGACCTAATCATTAAAATACACATAATTATCTCTAAATACAGTAATAGTGAACAATCTTTAATGATCTTACGGCACAAATGCTTAAAAATACCCTTTCCACTCAAAATTTCATCACTAGGCTTAGTGTATAATATTTCATAGGTATTAACGAATAAAGGTAGTAACAATGCAAGAAAGAAAGTGTCAAAAACTTGATATGACTGAATCCATGTACGAAACCATGCTCAAAAGCCCTTCCGGATTCATATTAAAAGGCATGCAAAAAGACGACCCAACATTAAACCTAAAAGACTTCTGTGAGAGATGCCTAAACTCTATTGTCACCAATGGGCCGATGTCGACATCCAAGTTTTATGACATTTCACTCGGCTTTCTTCAGAATCTAGAAAAGGTCTATTTAAGTGAGAACGGAATGAAAATACAAGACTACAGAGAGCAATTAAAGCCAATCCAGCCAGGATTACAAGTGACAGAATAAAAATCCTTATAAAAAAATTGACACTCTTCATAAGTTTATTTAATATACTTTATCCAGTACATTGGTACAAGTAACTTAAACTATAAGGAGTCAAAATGAAGAAAACATTACTGGGATTTATCGCCGTCGCTTTCGCATCGCTATCTGTTGGAGCTAACGCTTTAACAGTTGAACAAGCTCAAAAAGCATTGCCTCATGCACAAGTTCAAAAAGTAAATAAACTAACTGGAATGAACGAAATATTTGAAATTCAAACTAAAAACGGACATGTTCTTTATTTGAGCAAAGATGCTAAAACAGTCTTTACAGGTGATCAAGTTGATCTTGTTGCTATGAAAAATGTGACACATGAAGTTAAGAAATCCATTAAAAAACCCGAATCAGAAGATCTTAATTGGTCTTGGAAATAGACTGAATATCTCAAATAAAAACCCTGCATGTCAGGGTTTTTTAATGTCTGTCATTTATGAGCAGACAGGTGCGTTCAATAATTTTTGATCAAAATCAATCTTTATCTCCCTATAGTCTTCTCGATCAATCTTATAATAGTCATCGCTTTCATTAAAACCCTTCAAAAATCCTGAAGTGGTCGCCGATACAGATACTGAAAAACCGTCAATATGCCTAACGCCCATGACTAATGACCCACCTGTCAAGGCAAGCTTTCGCCTGCCTTCAACTAAAAGCTCGACAAGTCCGCTGCCATGCTCCATGTCACCCTCATAAATATAAAAAATATCTCTTATGAATCGACGATACCCTTTTGTTAAGGAATTATCTTTTGACTTGATATCTCTCAACGTCCTTGCTATCGATAGGAACTCAATAAGGCGATAAGATGATTCCACCAAGAAGCGATCATCAGAATCAAGCTTCTTGTAGTCAAATGAAACGGAAGACAAGCTATCAAGCTCCTTAAAGGTGTTTTTCATACTAAAACTAAAACACCCCAGTTGCGAATTGAGTATCGCCTTTTTTAAAAGCCTTTCAATGCTCTCTGATACGGAGTTAAAAACTGATCGAACGGAAGTAAATCCCGTATTCAGGGAGATAAGAGTATAAAACCGATGAAAGAACCCGCTTATGGGAGTTGGCTTAACCTTGTTACTTTCTAAAATTGATTCAGAAAATGTATGAAAAGAGCTGGACTGAAAAGTCCTCATACAACCGGTTAAAAAATAAATCTGACCAGGGGATAAATCAATACCAGAACTTGACGGCGCCAGAGAGCGATCACCCATACTGCTTAACTTCAAGTTTAATGGGCTTAAAAGAAGTGTCAAGCAATGCCCCATTCTTAATTAAGTTTCCCAGCGGAATCGGGCCATATACCGCGCTGTCAAAGTCGTTATTAAAAACCGAAAGGCCGTATGCACAACATTGATGATCTGTCGGTTCACTTTTGTACTCGGTTGGCTCTTCAACATCTTTTTCTGTAATAAAAAATGTTGAATGATCTGTCTTGTATCGAAGGTGAGCAATAGGATTCTGGGGTAAAGTTTGAGAAAAATTAATTGGAACCCCTTCAATTCTGCTCTGAATATAACCAAGTTTTAAAATGCATTTTTCATCACCCTTGCTTGCCATTTCTATCAGGTATTGAAATTGATTTTGACTCATAAATTTTGATAAAAGAAATTTATCAATAAAACTTAAATCATAACCCTGTATTTTCATAGATGTTTTACATCCTTACTAAATGACTGGAGATAAAGAGTCATTCTGACTATGACTGATCTCAAATAAGTATCTCAAGTAATTATCAGGCTTAAAAGAATAATTTTCTTTAAAAAATAAGCGCAAATAATCATCCTCAAGACATGCGAATTCTTTAAATAAAATACGATCTTCTACTATCTTAAAAATATCTGGCTGAATCTTTATTTTTTGAGCCATAACTGATGAAGATATCTCGGCAATTAAGGTATCATTGTCATCAAATATCTCAATAAATTCTTTTCTGGAAGAATAACCCGGTGAAATAGGCTCTGAAAGAGAACGACCTATTTTAGATAGAAAATTTCTCACTAATCTTTCCTTTTATTTCTAATGAGTGCTTATATAATGTATATTATAGCAATATAACTCAAGCCTAAGAAAGAATTTTAATGGAAAGAGCTACCATAACCCTGAATAATTATCAGCTTGAATGGATTAAGTGGGTCGCTTTAATTGCAATGGTAATTGACCATATTGACTGGGTTGTATTTCAAAGATCACTTGTCTGGCCAACCCTTATTGGACGAATTGCTTTTCCATTGTTTTTATTTATTATTCTTTATCGACTATTTGAAGACCCAAGCAAGTCAAAAGGCTATATAAAAAGTTTGCTGATTTGGCTACCAATTGCAGAGATAGCCCATCAATGGGCTGCGTTTTCTATAACCGGTGAACTCTCACAAAAATTGAGTATCTTTACAACTTTACTATTGGCCGTACTAGCCTTTCACTACCTAACCAAAAACAACCCCTTATCTTTCATAATGACCATTCTTATCGCTAGCGTTAGCATCTTCCTTGAAGACTGGACAAGTTATGGTACGACAGCCATTTTTATCGCAACAATGGGACTTATTTTCATAAGAGACTTCTCGGATTGCCTAATTCGAGCTGGAGTTATTTCAGCTGGAATACTTTTGATTTTAGCCAGTCAGATTAACGACTACACTACCTTCGTTATCTTTATGGCTTCAGCCATGTTTTTCCCGGTCATTCTTTTTTCACTCAATAAAAAAATCCATAGAATGCCGAAATGGTTCTTCTATGGATTTTATCCTATTCATCTGATCGCTCTTTCGCTTGCAACCATTTAAAAAGACCTAAGAACAGCTTTTAAATACTACTCACCAATCCTGATCCGTACCCTTGAGTCAAATCTGACTTGTACTCATTATCAAGTAAAGAGTTAGCCGACTCTCTGTACATTTCTTTAACATCAAGCTCCTGGCCAGACCCATCAAGCTCTACTAGCATCATAAATAAACGATCACAATCCCTTATTTCAAATGAATCATAAAGTCCATCTTCATTAATAAGTGAAACTCTGGCACCAAAGAAGCTTTCGCCATCATTTCCTGTATTATCATAAAGAGAAAGATAGTATTTTCGGCCATCAGACACTTGATGCATCTCACAAAAGATATGAGCTCCTTTCGAGCCTATACTTGAAGCGACTGGCATTGAGCTATAATCTTTTAATGCGTTTATCATGTCCTGGGTACTTGATACACTATTTCGACCACTCAACCGGATAATATGGGATTCTGATTTCTTCTCGTATTGACGATTTTTACTTCCAATCTGTTGCACCATAGCCATACTCCATAACTCCTTTTGAGCCTCATTCTTCAAGGCCCCAAAAAAGCTTATAAATAAATCACTTCCACCGGAAAGATCTATTCCAACACTGTCAAAATAACTTGCCACACGTTTTAGAAGCCTTAAGTCCCTCGGTCGATCAAGAACAGACTGAAACCCCTTTAGGATTTGCGGCTGGTCAAACTCAAGACCTTCAAGATTGCCTCTCAAATGCAAAAAGGATAAACATCCCATCGAACGATCATGAGAGTACCTCGCGTGAAAATCAAAATCGTGACCAATATCCAATACTGATGTCTTGCTCAAATCGGCCGAATATAGGAAGTTTGACAGCATAAAATGATTATCACTGTCAAGACAGGCCTTGATAACCGGTTCAGCAATTAAAGCCAGGTCAACTGGATTAAAGTAATCCAATATATCGACCGAAAAAAGACCACCATCTTTAGCCATCTCAACAATTAACTGCCTTGAAATATCACTATCCTTTAAGGGGTGTCGGTCAAGGTAGCGCTGAACATATACAAAGTTTTCATTACTGGCCGCTAAAATCAGATTATGGCTAAAGCCTTCATTATCTGAAATATCTGATCTATGCCAGTTTTTTATAAAACCTTTTCTATCGAGAAACTCGATAGAGTCTTCACGACCATACAAAGCAAGCAAACCAGAAACACAGGATGCGCTCTCAATATCACTATAAGAAAGCAATTCTATCCCTTCTCTAAAAATCTGTGACAATCCAGACCCTTGTGGCAAGTGGATATATTTAGACACCATTTCGTTAATTTGCAAAGGCGTCATATTTAAAAGGCACCCATAGCCATTTTCGCAGCCCCAGACTTATCCAGAAAACCGCCAGACGCCTTGCTTATCAAAGCCTCCTTCAATTCTTCTCCAACATAGGCAAGTGCCGCATCGCCGGCATCTCCCAATCCAAGCTCGCCCCTTGAAAGCTCTCGAACCTTTTGAAGACTCTCAACCGTCTCATTTAAATCCATTGCCTTACCAGCTACTTTGTCAGCTGATTTAAAATGATCAAACATATCTTTAAACGGCTTGTGGCGGTCGCGAACGTCCGCATCAGACATCTCGTCGACATGCTCAATAGATTGCTCAATATAGACTGCAGCACGCTCTTCTACGGCCCTTCTGATTACTGGACTTTGAATGCTTGAAGAAAGCTCATTCAATTCGCCAGCAATCGCATAAGTCTGATCAATACTTGTTGAAGATAAAAGCTGATTCATTAACCCTTCTGAATAATGAAGCAAAGCACTCTCTGAGCATTGAAGTTGAAGCTGGCTATCTTGATCTTCAATAAATCGATCTAGCCTAGCGCGTTCAGCTTGCTCATTGAATAATTTCTCATCAAGACTTTTCCCTGACGTCACGCTAACGATAGACAAGTCGTGATTCGATCGTTCGTTCACCGGTTCCATTTAATTCTCCAAAATGTATTTTATACTACACATTATATCATTTTATTATTGATGAAAACCCAACTCAGGACTCATTGCATCGTCATTGTCTGAGACTCCTGAGTCTCCAGCTTTTTTGCAGGGTGTTTCCTCTCATCGAAAATGCGAGCTTCTCTCGCATCAAATGGATAACCCATTTCATACATTGCAATGTTGACCTGAATGTATTCAATCGCACCCTTTTCACCATAAACCCTGTCTAGCTCAGTCTTAAAGTTTTTAATGAAGATGCGCTCACCTGTTCCAATCCCCATATCCTTAATAACATCAAGCGAGTGATTCTTGATAAAATCGACCTTTTCATCATCCCTAAATAAATCAATAATGCTTTGCGCATCGTATTGACCAATCTTTATGTTCTTTTCAAGGTACCTTTGAAGTGAAACTTTAAAGTCAACCTCATTATCAAAAACTCCCGCACTTTCAATATTGAAATCTTCAAATGAGCTTAACTTTGTTACACCCTCATCCAGCATGTCTGAAATTCTCTGACCAATAAAATCTTCTTTTCTGACCTGATTCATTTCCGTACTTCTTGAAGCAATTGAAGGCGAAATGCTTCTTAAATCATTAATTCCAAGAATGACAGATTGCTCACCCTCAACCAAGAACATTCTGTTTTCTTGATCTGGCTTCACCCGGGTCTTTAAATCCATGCCTTCAACAAACGCCCTCATGGTTGAAACATCAAAAACCACGCCATCAGAAACAGCCACCTTAATCTTTGCCAATAATTGCTTTTTGGTCGCCTGAGATATACTGTTCTGACTTATCTCAGTTCGATATTCTTCTTTATTGGCATCACTTAAATTATTGTTGTCAGGATCTCTACTATTAGATTCATCTTGTTCTGTTGAAACGCTTGAATCATGCGACTTAGGATCAATGCTGATCGTAACTTTGACTGGCTGGAAAGACATGGATATCACGCTATCCAAGCCATATTTGCTAATCATGTTTTCAAGCAATGAAGCCTCTTTATCAATACGACTTGTTAAATCCTTACTTACGCCAAATTGAACACAAATATCGTCAAAATCCCCTTCAAGACGACCATTGATAACCTGAGCAACACGTTGTGTATCAATAATTTTCACGAGAGGGCAGTTTTCAGCAACATCCGACTTGTCAGCTAAACCCAGCTCATTCTCAATGGTCGATATTGAAAATCCGATATTAAAACCACAGACATAGACTGTATCGTGCCCAAGAAAGCTTGCACTGGCTAGCCTTGGCAAAACCCTTTCTCTCAAAAAAGCACGACTTGCAACACCGTCAATCCCTTCTCTTAACGACCCAGGATTGATTCCCGAAACTCTAAAACCCTCTCTGCCGACAGTATCAAAACCCTCTGGCAGAGCATAGTAAGAGTGGTAATCTTTAATATTGTCACCATCAAACAACTTGTAATCTAGGGCGAGAATTACATCATCTTTGCTTAGGCCACTGGTTTGCGTTTTTAAAATCGTAAAGCGAATTTCTTTTTCAATTGAAAGATCTCTCAATAGTTCCGACATAGTTAAAGCCTCTCATAATGCCATATTTGACAAAAAATATTCATATGCTATATTGTACAACATTTAGTATTTCTTAAATCCCATTTCAGGTCTATCATTGGAAAAAATATGAAAAAGACGATATATTTACTGGTATCCTTAGCTTTTCTAATTCAAGGTTGTGCAACTAAACCATTTACCAATGTCGAAAATCAAAAAGAAATAAACATTCAAAAATCCAAGAACAAAGAAACAGCGAGTCAAGTAGCTGAAGACTTTAGGCAGATAGGATTAAGAAACAAAGCCATGTCGGAGCCTATATTTTATTCAAAAATACAGCTCACCTCCCTTAGCAACCCTCCAGAAAATAAAGATGCAGAATACAATAATTACTTTATTGGCGGTATAGCCATTGAATTAAAAGATGAAAAGCTCTTTTTTAATGACCAGGTTATAAGAACAGTAGCTAAAGCATCCAATTATTTGAGAGATCAACACCCTGGTAAAAAAATTGACATTCTGTCTTATAAGCTCGATGAATTAGAACCTATTGATATTAAACGATACCAAAGGGCTTTTAAATTCCACAGCAATATGGATATTTACCCATACAGCCGAGCCAAGATAATTCCAGGAATGCATTATTATAAAACTCTTGATAAGGCAAAAGGCGTTTTATCAAAAAACCAATTCATTATTACCTATATTGATACGGATGCAAACACACCTATAACGATAAGATGATTCAAAATCTAATCTCATCTTTCTCATGGAAGTCTTACATTTTCATGATTGGGCTTATCCTCCCCTTGTCCGTAATTTTAAGTCAGTCAAATATTATCCCTGAAACATTTAATGTGGCTGACTTAGTAAAAAACCAAGAATTTCCATTCTCAAATCAATTATCAAAGACCATTCATCTAAACAAGAATGAACTTTCCCTTTTGTTTCTCTCGCTCCTTCTGTGGTCAATGATTGATAGACTATATGGACGCGGAACCTCCATGATCTCTCTTATCGTCACACTTATTGTTGTGACAGGGCTTTTCTATGATCCTTTAAAAATTATTTCAAATTACAACGTCATCAATCAGATTAAGCAATACCACGATCTCCTTGAAATTTTGCCAGACATAGCGCTTTACCAAGTTGTAATAGTTTTTTTATCATTACTTATATTTGCCAAAACAGCCTTTAGAGCGAAGACTGTAAACCAAAGATCAAGCCAGCCTAAGCACGGGTCCAAAAAATCAAACAAAGTCCGAATGACACCGTCAGAAATTGGAAAAGCTTACGAAGGATTTATAGGCCATATTTTCGAGAAAAAGGGATATAAGGTCATCTATCACGGATTCGAAATGGGTGGTGCAGACCAGGGTGTTGACTTAATTGCCTACAATAGAAAAGAAACAGTATTCATTCAATGCAAAAACATTGGGAAAAACTCAGGATTCAAAATATCCTACAATGATATGTTTGCAATTATTGGGAAAATGGAATTCTTTAAGACCAATGGATACTGGAGCCGTAAATATTCCATAAAGAAATCCAATCCAATTAGATTGGTTTTTGCTGTCCCTGCAAAGCATAGCTTTGATCCAAAAAATGGATTCAAAGCGCTGGAATACGCTGAATCCAAAAACCTTGAGATCCTACTAAAGCCTCAAAACCAGGTATAACTTAGCTTGGCGTTACAGTCGGGCAGCATCTTTCTATAAAACGCGGAGCTAAGTTCAATCTCAGACACTCTAAAGAAATCAGCCATCTTTGGATGGTCTGAAAAAGACTTTTCGATCGCAGCCTTAATATCCGCTGGAATCTCTTCTTTAAGTCTGATAGCAGCCAAACCTCCGCACAACCCCATTCTGTAATCCATCAGGCCTTCTGACTGACAAACCTCATTAAGATATCGCGGCCCAAACACAGGTGGGGAAATCGAGCAGACTCCCTGGTCCCTTAATTGATTCACCAGTAGATAATTTGTAACGTATGTGACTGGATAGTCAGGAGAGCCATGCTCGTCCATCCGCTGAAGTTCAAATAAACCTTTCATAAAACACTCTTACAGTATGTCTTACTGTTCATTATACCATTCTTTATAATGAATCAAACTTCAAAAACTATTAATAAAGAAGAGTTCATGATAAAATTACCGACAATTAAAACTTGCAGATCTGAAGATAAAATTACTGCATTCAAATATCAAAAATAGGTAACAAAATGCTACAAAATAATAAAACAAAAGGCACGGTAACCAAGTATTTCAGGGATAACGGCTATGGCTTCATTGTGGATGAAAAAGGAATTGAACGCTTCTTTCATATTAGCAGTGCGCCCGGCCACATGGAAATAGCAAGATTTTCAGAAGTCAGCTTTGAACCCGATAAAAATGATCGCGGCGACATTGCAATTAATATAACTGTAACCTCTATTCCTGAGTCAGTAGAAAATATGGAACCATCTACCATTTATCAAATCCAAGAGTTTGGAGATGCCATTGAAATAAACAATGAAACATTTTACTTGGATGAGATTCTTAGATATGGAACTGGAATCGAACTTATCAACCAGTCAACAAAAGAACTGATCGAAAAAGAAAAAACTGGCAATACATTAATTAAAATGTTAAAACAGATAGGTCGAGTTAATAAAAGTGTTTCCACTTTGAATAAAGAAAAACGAAGTTATGCCTTTATTATACTAACAAGCGGTGAAGCCCGATCTTGGCATCAAGGAAAAATTAAAGTAAATAAAATTGTAAATATTTTAAACAAAAAATTTAATTAAAATTAAGGGGCTGCAAGATGCAGACAAATATTTTCGATCTAAAGGTTGAGGATGATCCGGATGAAATCTCTCTCCTAAAATTTAAAGGGCTTGATCATTATCTAAAACCCACAAACATTCCAGAAAACAAAAAAGCCTTCAGTATCGGATTTGTTGATACGGAAACGACTTCACTCGATACCGATGAGTGTGAAATAATCGAGTTCGCTATGATTGTCGTCAAGGTAAATGCGCAGGGCGATATTTATCACGTTAGCGATAAAATATGTCAACAAGAACAGCCATCTGCTCCACTTGATCCGGTTATTAAGAGAAAGACAGGGTTAACGGATGAGGCTCTCAAAGGTAAAAAGATTAATTGGGAAGAGATTAACAGTATTGCACAAGACTGCCACATATTCTCTGCTTTTAATGCCCAGTTTGATCGACCCATTTGTGAAAGATATTCAGATGTTTTCAAAAGCAAGCCTTGGGCTTGCGCATTAAAAGATATTGAATGGGACGAGCTATACAATACTGTTGGTAAGCTTGAGTGGCTATTGATGAAAACAAAAATGTTATATTTTAAAGCTCATACCGCACTAGCTGATACTGAGGCCTTGGTGCACCTTGTTAATCAAAAAGATCCCGTGCACAGCATAAACCTTATAAAACATCTAATGAATCGGGCAAGCACCTCGGACACTTTAATTAGATCTGTCGGCGCCCCTTTCGAAATTAAAGATGATTTAAAAAAAATTGGATACCGATGGGATGACGGGTCAAATGGAAAAAGAAAGGCCTGGTTTAAAGCCGTTAAGCCTGAAAATCTAGATGAAGAAATCGCCATCATAAAAGGGATGGGCTGTCCCGATCCAACCACAGAGCAATTAAGCCCAATTCAACGATACTCAAAATAAAAGGAAGTTTTACAATGAAGAAGACGTTATTAGCGATTGCCATATTAAGCATAACAACCCCTGCTATTGCCCAGTATGAAGTAAGTGAAAGCAATATTCTAGAAGGTACGCCAGTTGGTCTTGTAATGAAAGACCAGGGCATTAAAGTTCATAAGCACGCCTCTATCAATGATCACCTAAAGGGCCACTTGATTGAGCTGGAAACTGGATCAAAAGAGGTAGTCTTTACTGATCCAAAAGGAATGTACTTATACTCAGGCGACATTGTTGACTTTTCAAAAGGTCAACAGTCATTAAGCATGGAGGTTACTGACTTACTAAACCCTGCCCCGGATTACAAAGAAGTTGCAAAACAGTTTGAGGATAAAGGACTAACCATCAATACATCTGAAGCAGACAAACCTACGTTAAGTGTTTTCTTTAGCCTTGACTGTGGATTTTGCATGAAAGCTTATGCGCACATGAAAGAATCGGGAGTCCTAAATGATCCTGATATCAACATTCAGTTTGTCCCTCTTGCCGGTCCAAGCACCTATACTCTATGGCAGGGAATTTACAATAAGGAAAACAAGCTGAAAGCATTTGATGATGCAATTGCTGTAATTACCAAAGCCAACGATGTTGAAATAGGTAAATTAAGAGAAAAGGCAACACAAGAAACCTTAGACGGGTTAAAGCTTATTGCCAGCTTATCATCTGATTTACGAATTCAAGGCACCCCTACTTTTATTCATTACAATGAAGAAGGTAAGCAAGTCGTAGAGTCAGGCTTTTCTCCTGCCGTCTTAAACCAAGCCTATCAGTCCTTAAAAAACCAGTAAAACCAATAGTTTTTATTGAATCAAACCGGTCTAAATGTATAATTGTATGATATACATTAAGCCGGTTTTTTTATGTTAGAAATTAAAAATAAAATGCAAAAAGATGTACTGATCGGTATGTCTTACCTGAAAATGATTTTTGAAAATCCTGCCCTATTCGGAAATGAGGATGAAGAGGCTCTGTGCCTAAATCAAGCGTCAGAAAGGTTAATGGAAAAATCTGACAACCTTGTCTTAAACCCACTAAAAAAAGCACTAGATCATATCGCCACCTGGTATAAACAGGAGGAGATATCAACTGACTTTCCCGATATGATTAGTCGATATTATGACACCTACTACATCACCCTTCTTGGAGACGAAGAAGAAGAGATTGCTAAATACAAAGCATTCTTAAAGGTAAGAGCCCAAAAAAGAGAAGAAGACCGCCTTAAAAGTATTCCATCAAAAGAAGAGGTTATCAAGCAAGTTCTAGCCGGAATTAAAGACAGAAAGACCAGGCCTCAAACTAGCGAGACATTTCCGTTTAAGCCTCACCAAGACCGTCAAAAATAAATAAAACCTACCCCAGAGTGTCCGGATAAGCAGCATGAGCTTTTGACTGGCTCTACCTGGTGCTTTAATGCCAAGGTTGAATTTCCCCTTCCTCACTTATTAACCTCTATCCGAATGATATAATATTACTCATATTATTTCATTTAATAGGGAAAATCTCATGAATATAAAAATCGAAGCCATCAAGAAAAAAATAAAAGAAATCGATGCAAGTCCAAAACTTGAGCCCATCGTTAACCTCCTTCAAGAAATTGAAGAAATAGAGGTTGAAAATCCTGAGACCCCCGTATTGAATAGCGATGAAGCTACGGCCATGTTTAGCCATATCCAGTCAATATATCCCCAAGAAGAGGATATTAAAGATTACTTCATTGTTGCATTCATGCTTCGCTATAAAAGGTACCTTCCTGAAGATATGGATATCAGGGCTGAATGGATTGAGTTCTTCAATGACTTTCTTGAAAACAGCTCAGGGTCAAGCTCAGAGTCAACCCATCTCGCTTTTGCTTTGAATGTAGAAAAAACGAGAGAGCTTATTGATAGCATGGTCGAATCATCCGGGCTTGAAGGAGATAGAGGCTTTTATGACTTCCAATATGAGCACTATCCTTTTATTACACAAAACCCATTTGAGTGGGATAAAAGCAATGCTGAAAATGCGCTTCGACTGATAACAGGTAAAGACTTGAATGATTCTGAAAATGAATACCCATATGATATTGAAATCAATTCTATGGCTCTCAGACTCTATCACTATAAAGCGTTTTTTATTAGCGAGCTAATCGAAAAGAATCCTGAGTTAGAGCCAGCAATAGATGAAATTGATGAAAAACTAAGTAGTGCTTTAACTGAATTAATTCAAAACTACTTTGACTCCAGTTTCGAGTTCGAGGACCCTATCGAGGACATGAATAACTACCTTGATACTGTAAATCATGATCTTGGCATACTCTCTGACAACCTTGAATGTAGCAATCCAGGGGTAGAAATGGATGGCTATCCACAATCAGGCCACGTTCATCTTAATCCTGGCTTTATAAGTGAAAGCTATCTTTTAGACCCAAGGTACCCTTTCGAATATATAGAAAAGGGAAATCCAGGCGAATTCATTTTAAGTAAAATGTTTGTCGATGCTTTTTCCGACAGCTTCAGTATGCGCTCAGAGAGCAATACGCTCTCCACTCTTGAGCAGGCAATAGACTTTTTTGAGGAATGGGTGCTCGAACATACATCTGATACCATTGAAGAGTCTATCGAAGAGCTTGAGCTGGACCTTTCCTCACATGACCAAATAAGTGGTCTGCAAATAAAGACAATGGCACGGTCAGCCACAGATAAAGCGGATAGCTTCTTATCAGAAACCTATAAGCTAAACGAGCTAACAAGAAGGTATTCCGACCACTATATAAAAAACCTAAAATCAACTGAAGAACTTATACTGGAAGCAGCAGAGTCCATTATTTCGAGAGAAGATATTGAAAAGGAAATGCAGAGAAAAACAATTAATGCCGGTTATATTCCGCTAGCGAAGCTATTCTTTAAAGATCAATTTATAGACAAGGTGAAGCATAAAGAAGCCCTTCCCTATGCCTTTATTTCAGACGACATAGCCGATATGATTAATAATGGGTATTCTGTCAATCCAGGGCTTATCAGGGATCTAGAGTTATTCAACGAAATAGCTGATATAAAACTAAAGGATAACGATTTTGGTTTCTTTAAAGAAGCTATCGCCTTTTACCCAGGGGGAACTTTGGAAATACTCTGGCGCCAAGCCGTCAAATCTCCAACTGTCGAGCACGCTGAATGGGGTCTTAAGGCTAATAAGGTTAAAGAGGATCTTAAGACTAACATCGCCCAAATTGGAGTAGATCTTGTCGAGAAAGCAATGAATCAACTAATAAAGGATAACGATTTTTTTGAGGATAATGCTAATATCTGGAATCAAGCGATTGAAGAGTTAAAGATTGCACACTATAAACTTGATCTAGGTGATGAACTACGAGAATCTTTAAAGATTTAAAATAAAAAACCCGGATAATTCCGGGTTTTTTATGCATTGGTTTGATCAGTTAAGTCGATCTAGACTATTTTACCGCATCTTTTAAAGCTTTACCAGCCTTAAAAACCGGGCGCTTAGATGCCGCAATACTGATTTCCTTGCCCGTTGAAGGGTTACGACCCTTGCGAGCCTTTGTTGCTTTAACTTCAAATTTGCCAAAGCCAACAATAGAGACTTCTTCACCGTTCTTTAAAACAGAGGTTACACCTTCGATAAAGTCATCAACAATTCGACCCGCCTCAACTTTAGTTACACCTTTCTGCTGGGCAATGGTTTCAATTAACATTTTTTTTGACATGCGAACTTCCTTTAATTTTAAATTTACAACTTAAGGGTTTAAATGAGAGCGTTCACTCTCTTCTTGATCGCCTTGCGGCTTATATTCATCGCGAATTTCACGATCTTCTTTCTGGTGAGTATTTTCACCGTTTAGAACCTGGTTTTCAATCTCTCTAGGCTGTTCATTCCCATCATTTGACTCAATCTTTTCAATCGAATCACTAACGGCTTCTAGTCTTTCCTCTTGGGAAGACTCTAGAGCATCTTTAGCTTGAGTAGATTTTTGTCTCTCAATCGCTTCCTTTGTTCGGTTAAGCTTGTTAATCGTGGCACTAAGCTCACTACTTACTCGCTCAACGGCTTGAGGGATTTGAGCCGAAATAATATCTTCAATCAAAACTTCCTTGCCGAATTCAGCCAATTTCTTATTGATTTTCTCAAATTCCTTATAAGCTAAATAAGGAACCTGAATATCAATAAGAGCATAAGCCTCAGAGCCTCTTGTTTGAGTCATTACTGACTCTAGAAGACTGGTTCTAACTGATTTGTCATAAGGAGAAAGGGAAGACTCTTTTTTTAGAGAGTCTAGGTATTCGTTAAGTTCTGATACCGCCTTCTCAACAAAAGAGGCCGTTTGGTCAGAAATAAATTCTTTATAATTTACTCTATAGCCAAATCGAGTTAATTCATGATTCATTGCTCGAATAGTTTCAAACTGAGAAAAGCTCAGCTTCACCTTTTTATCGATAACCATCTCAATTGGCTTTGAATCCTGAACAATTTGGTTTAAAATTTGCCCCATTGGTTGCTCCAAAATTTTGAAATTTAAATATTTAAGCCTTAGCTTTCACTCTATTTTATATATCAGAATATAAAATGCAAGCCTGAAATGCTAATTTTTAGGGCTTTATGATGATATTTGTCAATTTCCCCAATCCAATTTTACGATAAAGGCGCTATGTTATAATGTATGCAAGGTAATAAATTGATGGGGAAAGCCATGTCAAAATCATACGAAGAACTAAATCGATCTCAAAAGAATGCAGAGCAAGCCTTCGCCTTTATGCAGAGACATGGGTTAGAGCCGAACCCTGTAGCCTACACCCTAGCCTATGAATACGAAAAAGGTGAGGACACCTCTCTTGTAAATGAAGTTAATCGAATGATTGTTCAAGGCTCTCTTGATGATACCGTCACAGTTGACCTCTTCCACACTTATATTGAAAACAGGCACAATGGAAAAGCATTAAACATTATTGTTGATCGCATTCATCCAAATTTAGAGCGATCCGCCAGTATATTGAAAGAACAGGGTCAAAACCTAAATAAAGTCCATCAGAACATAGAGGCCTACCCTGATATTTCAAAAAAAGAAGCCTTAACAGCCATTTCTCAAAACGAAAGCCTTGTGAGTATAAACTCTGAGCTTAACGCTGAAATAGAGAAGCTTAAGTCTGAACTTGAGAACGCCAAGGAAATGGCAAGAAAGGACTCATTAACAGGCGCCAAAAATCGATTAGCCTTCAATGAGAGGCTTAATGAACTAAGAAAGCAGAACAATCGAATCAATACAGAGTTTTCTATCATTATTTTAGACATTGATGATTTTAAAAAGATCAATGACAATCACGGTCACAATACTGGTGATCAGGCCTTGATCAGAGTCAAAGAGGTTATTGAGCATGACGTACCTCAAAGCTCAATCTATCGATACGGTGGAGAAGAGTTCGCCCTATTGCTTGAAGGCGTACCAGAAAGCCAAGCGGTTCAAGTGGCTGAAAAAGCCAAAAACGCCCTTAAGAGAACAAATGTTCGCGCATCCAATGACATAGTGCTTACTATAACCGCTTCATTTGGAGTGGCTCAATATAGAGGTGAATCTAACATATTAGAATTTATCTCAAACGCAGATAGCGCTTTATACTTCTCAAAAACAGAAGGTGGAAAAAACACTATCACAACAGCTTCATCTATAGGACTTTATGAGCACGATGAATTCTTCATGTCTCAGGATGATTTTACCGATGAAGCTCTAAATCCAAGCTAAGGAATATTAATACATGAGTGAAAAGCGTTTTTTTAAATGTGAAGAAATGAAAGCTATGATCTCCAAGGAGTCATGTGATGGGAATTTTGAAGCCTTAACTAAGAAAAGAGGTTCACACAATGTTTCAATGATCTCTTGCAATAAATGCTCACAAAGAGCAAAAGTCGAAAACAATACTCAAACATTCTTGAGCATGGAGCAAGCCTTTCCGGAACTCTTTACTGTTAAGTCAAACAGCTCTGATGAAAATACACATAAACCCCCCGCTCATACATCTTTATTAAAAGAGAAAACAGAGTCAAGCACACATAAGCGGCCAGCTAAAAAGAAGTCAGAGAATAAGAAATCTGCGCTTAGAGAGAGCCAAGACTCGCAAGGCAAGTTAGCCAATGCCGAAACTACCAAGAAGCTCGCTTTCAATGATGGAATGCTTGAAATTGCTCGATTCAGCTCTAAAACACCGATCGTAATTGGCCAATCTAGAATGAATAACTCTGGCTTTTTATTAAGTATTGCAACCGGAGGAATTGAGGATAGAGGTACAATCTCGATCTCTTTTGGTGAAAAATTTGTCAATTTATATGGAAATCATTATTTCAGTATTCATCGAAAAGACAATACACTCATTCTAACAATGAGTAAAAATAAAAGCCACGGCAACACAGGGCGAAAGAAAAGAAAGGACGTTGATAGATACTATGCATTAGTCCACGTTTCAAAGGAAACAAAGGCAATATTAAGAAAAATTATTGGTGAGGAAGATAGAAACAAGAAAGTTATTCTTTTTCATTCCTGCTAAGAAGTCAGCCCTTAAGACTTTGAAGGGACCCCTGCTGCAAACAAACTCAACACCTTATCCTGGTCAAGTTTGTAGTAAGAGTTAAATATATCAGTCATCCTTTCTTTTACAAATTCAGGTGTCAAAACCTTAGAAAGACCGAGTTCCTTTGTGTATTTGTCAGGAATAACTGTAATTAAGTGCTTAACAAAATAGGAAAACGAGTCAATAGCTTGACTTTCACTATAAAAAAGGCCGATATCTAGATACCGCTTAAAGAGCATCTCAAACCCTCTTTCATCAAAGACCTGCTCTCCAGTCTCGTCATCCACATGGATCAATTCAACCTTTATCTCACGAGCAATAACCTGTCTTAAAGCCTTGTCAAACTCTTTAAAATGACTCTCGTCCTCTTTAAAGAGCTCTACCAGCTCCCCGATAAGGACATCCTCAATTGTAAAGTTTTTAGAAAAATCAATAATTGCAGATATGATGATTTTATTTTTCATTTGTTGCTACTTAGACCCATCAGTTTCTTTCGAATCGCCTTCATTTTATACAAAACCTGCCTAGCCTCGTCTGGACCACTTGCTATTTCAGAAGCATAAAATCTGAGTATTTCAAAACCTTCAAGTTTTAAAAGTCTGTCCTTAATTCGATCACGCTTAAAGCCTTCTTTGTTAAATCCGTGATTTAGATAGCCATCAAGCTCCCCAACTAGCTTGAGCTCATGAACTAAAACGTCGACCTTAAACTTTCTGCCAGGGATAAGCTGATCTTGAGAGCTAACCGTATACTCATGAAAAACTTCCTTAAAAATATCAAACAAGACCTGTTCATAAGGACTTTCGTTTTTCTTTCGACTAAGGAGGTTTTTATTTTTTGAAAGCGCTGAGCCAGACGACTTAGAAGAAGTCACCTTCTTCTCTAAAGCCATCTTTTCTTTAACCTGTTTGTAAACTCTCTCGCCATAAAGTTTTTTGACTTGAGACAGGGATAAGCTGTTCATTTTGCCTTTTTAGCCTTAAAAGTTGTAATTAAAGCCATCGCTTTCTCCTCCGGAAGATCAACGGTCTGGCCAGATCTTAATAGACCAGTAGTCTCAATTATTTTAACGGTTATATACTTCGATGTCTTTGATTTATTTGACTTTGCCATGATTGTCATTCGCAATTAATTATTGTATATTGTACAGTATATATCTAATGAAACAATAAAAACAACGGTAAGGTTAGAAAATGATCCTAAATATTGAAAAGAACTTTCTCAACTCAACTGAGATATCAAACATGTTTGATATAAGAAAAAAATACATCACGCAAGAAGGTTATAACGAACTAATCTCAGTGGCTAAGCAAACGAAAGAAGCAACGTTTTTTGCAAGTTCAATCACTTTACTCATGCTTGTGGCAATTCTAATCATCCCCCTTATCAAGCAAGCTACGGCCTATCAATACTTGGAGGTTAACACTATAAATTTAACCTTTATTGCGACTCTAGCTGTATTCTTTGTGGCATCTATAGCTTTCTACAAAATGCACCGAATGACTTGTGAAGACATTAAAAAATCTCAGCTTTACCGGTCTCAAATCGAACCAGTAAGTGAGGATCAGATGGCTGAAATGAACATCTGGTCTCTCGAATTTCCAGAAATTAAAAACTATCTACTTCAGATAGGAAGGTATCCTCTTGTCATTGATTATGACTCTATTGAATCATGGGTGTTCGACAAGAATCCAGTCCTAAGATAACCGATTGACTGAATGGCTTAACTCCAATCCTATATCTGACTTATACTTTGAAACCTCAATCAGCTCTTTGTTGTTCGAGTTTAAGAGATGAATATATTCCTCAGCAATCTTGAGAAGCTCTAACGAGTCTTTATTCCTCTCAATTAAATCATTAATTAAAAGACCTCTTACCTCATGACTATCTAATAAGTATAGATCATTCATTAGCTCTTCTATATCGGAAAACGAGCCTGTCTTTACAAAAGAAGATAATTTCTCTGTTACGCCATCCCTCATAAGCTCAATAATGGCGAACATCTTTTTTTCAGAAAGAAAAGAGTGCTCTCTGTCAAAACTAAAAAAGTGCCCATCGTCGCTTTCTATTAAGGAAAAAGTTAATCCAAATCTAAGTTTCTCAATAATTTCAGCGGCAGCGGATCCGGGACAGTAATATGAGAAATCAATCTCATCTAACACGCCTGAGGCAAATGACAGTGATTGTGATTTGAAAACTTCAAAAACCTGTGATCTAGCATTATTTAAGATGCCTTCATCACAGTAATCACCTAGATACTCTCCCTCCCTAATTAGATAAACATCGTGAATAAAGCCAGACATCCCTTTCTTTATTATTTCTGAGGGACTGTACTTAAACTCTTTTTCACCTATTGCGTCTTCAAAATTAAAGCCTGCATCACGGTATTTAAGAGAAAGGATGATTTGATTAATTAAGTCTGTATAACTAAGACTCTTCATTTCGAAAAACGCATATTCATTATAGAAGGGACTTGCTTCTTGTATGGCTTGTTTTACAGGTTCTAGCCAATCAATCTTATAGTCATCAAGACTTGAGGATATGTGCTCTTTAATAAGATTAAAGCTTTTCTGGTCTTCATTTTCAAGAAAAACAGGGTCTTGACCAATTAGTAATTCGTCAAACTTTTTATTACAAGCCTCTCTGTCCACTCTAGGAGTCCAGTCATTATCACTAAAGCAGTACTGGTAATTCGAACGGAAAGCTTGACCATTAATATTGATAGTATTTAAATCATCAAATATATCTGAAAAGTCCCTGCCATCAATGGAAACTGAGCTTGAATCAATAAAATTAAGTGTTACCGAGCCCTCAATTATCTCACCAATCCCTTTTGCAACACCTTCTTCGTAAGCGATTACAAAATTTCTTTCCAAGTCGGTTAGATCTAATTTAAATTCTAATAATTCATACATATTGACGCTCGGGATAAATTCATGACTATCTACAATTATACCAGTTAACGACTGTTGCATAATTCAATTACATTGAGTGAAAAAATTAAATAATGCTTTATTAGCAACTAAACCCTCTTGCAGTCCAGTTTGGCTGGGTTATAATTATTAAATAAAATAATATATAAAATACAGTAAGGCCAGAATTTAAAATTTCTAAAAAGGATGAGTATGTCGGATTTAAAATTTGACTTAAAAGTAAAAAAACAAAATCGGGAACCAGGCCTTCCTGTTATCAAAGTTATCGGATTGGGCGGGGGTGGCGGAAACGCCGTGGAATGGATGCTAAAGTCAGGCATTGAGGGCGTCGAATTCTTATGCGCTAATACAGATGCACAAGCCCTTTCTCACCTAAGCTCACCTGTAAAGATTCAACTGGGAGAAACTGGTTTAGGGGCTGGTGCCGACCCCGAAAAAGGAAAGCGAGCCGCTGAGCAAGAATTAAATACCATCAAGTCCTACATTGAAGATGCCGACATGGTCTTTATTACGGCGGGAATGGGTGGTGGAACAGGAACGGGCTCAGCGCCGGTTGTAGCAAAAGCAGCTCGAGACATGGGCATTCTAACTGTAGGCGTAGTAAGTCGACCCTTTAGCTTTGAGAGAAGAGATCTTATCGCTCAAGAAGGCATTGATAAACTAAAGCAGCATGTTGACTCATTAATTACTATCCCGAATGACCGGCTTGTAGAAGTTCTTGGCCAAGACTTTAAATTTGCAAAAGCATTTGAGCATGCCAATGAAGTTCTACATGACTCAGTTCAAGGCATCTCCGTTCTTATTATCCAGCCAGGCATTATTAATGTCGACTTTGAAGATCTTAGAGCCGTCATGAGTGAGTCTGGCATAGGCATGATGGGGATAGGTGAGGCAAGCGGCGAAGGTCGGGCTGAAAAAGCACTTAGGCGTGCAATTGAAAACCCGCTCCTGGATCAGAAAAACATTTCTGGTGCCAGGGGGCTGTTAGTCAATATAACCTGTGGTGAAGACTTTAGTCTTGGCGAATATAACGAAATTGGCGATATTGTTTACTCAATGGCTAAAGAAGACTCAAAAGTCATTATCGGAACATCGATCAATCCTGAGCTGGGTGACCTTATTCGCGTGACGGTTGTCGCAACCGGAATTGAAAAAGTGGAGCCAAGACCAAGAGCAGTCACTCCAAACCTTCATGCCGTTCAAGCTGTATCTCAGGCTGAAGCTAAAAAGCAAGAGAATGTTGCCATACTGGATAAACAGTCCGATGAACCGGTCTCAAATAGCGGATTTCCAATTAACCCGGCTCAAGAGTTGCATCGCCAAAAAAGAGCGGTAAACGGGTCCTCTGCCCCGGAGGCCCCTCATTCCATGAACTTCCTTGATATACCAGCCTTCCTAAGAAGGCAGGCTGATTAGCTTTGAGCGAAAAAAAGCCTTACATCATTATTCAGGCAAGCTCTTTGTTTGAGCTTGCTGAAAAAGTAAACAGAAGCATGGAAGACGGTTACAAGCCATCCGGAGGGTTAATCACCTTTAACTCTCCAAAACTTGAGATTAATTTCCAAAGTGAACCTGGCTCTCTCATTTTTGCTCAAGCCATTCACAAAGTTAAAACGCATAAAACCTAGCTATAATGAATGATAAGACTTTATTTGAGATATAAAAACCCATAGATAGCAGTATCACTCCTGAAAAGTAAGTCGTAATAATCAAGTAAAAAATCCCTCTTTGAATAGTTAATAGCAGACCTTTCTAGACAAGCCTTTCAGTTTTGCTCTGCAAGCCTCAAAGCGAACCAAGCATTCAGAACATCTTGATTCCTGGCCTGGGTGGCAGCGCTTCTTCTCAATGTCTGAATAGTCAATATCCGCCTCTTTGCAAATCTCAATCAAGCTTTCCCTTAAAACACAATGGTCTTTCACAAAGAGACTCCTATCTAAGCAAAATAATGATTGATCACTCGAACAATCTCTTGTGTGTCAATCTTACCAATGAAGGTATCAGCACCCAGCTCTGCGGCTTGACGCTGAGAGTCTCCAACCGTCATAGAGGAATGAACAACAACAGGAATAGATAATCCCATATTTTCTTTTACTTCTTTAATCACAGTATGACCTGATACATTTGGCATTTCCAAGTCAGTTAAAACCAAGCCAACCTTGTTTTGATTATCTGGGTTTTGCAGGTAGTTAATAATTCCAGATCCGTCTTCATAAATCTGATAATTAACTCCTAAATTATCAAAAACAGATTTAACGTATTGACGAATGCTTGCCTGGTCATCGGCAAATAAAATAATTTTTTCTGGAACAATCTCAAGTTTTTCAACTTGAGCTTCCTTGTGAAGATCGGTACCGGTTATTTGGGAAATCATCTCTTCTATATCTAAGATATAACAAAGCTCGTCATCGATCTGAGTCTGAGAGACCACTTTCGACTGATTCGCCATTGAATCGGATTGCGTGATTTCCTTCCAATCCCTTTCAAACACCCCATGAATATAGGCTACATGCAACCCAATAACCTTATTATTAACTTCACAGACAATAATAACGCTCCTGTCATCGCTTTCAGGTGCCTTATACCCCAGCCAACGAGCCGTATCGTAAACACTAATATAATCACCTCTTACAGCAATTACCCCCATGAAAAAACCATCCTCATCCATAGCGGTCATTTTCATTTGATATTCTGATGTATTCAATACTTCTTTTATTTTAAAAATATTTAAAGCATAAAATGGATGCTTATCAAAGTCCTTGTTATGCTCATCTGTCATTTTAAAAGTCATTAAGCTCATTGAGTTATTTTTGCTTAACTCAGCTGTTTTGTTTATGTTTTCTAAGTTCATTAAGTTTTTCAACCTTTGTCAATAATAAATGTTTTACGAACTTGCGATAAAAAAATCTCAGATAAATCAAGCCTATCTCTTTGACGCTTATATTCATCCCGATATTCTTGCGTAATGTATCCACCATAGCTAATTTCATTTAATATATATGATGCAATCCAGTAAACCGAAACCATGTCTTGAGTCTTTTCGCTCAGAACAGATCCATCTCTGCCCATCTCCACATTATGAAAAAGAATTCCACCCTGAATCCAGTTTGGAAGACTCCATTCTTTTGCCATCAAAAATCCAGCACTGGCATGATCGGCACCCATTTTATATTCCATATCCAAAGCACGTCTAGGCTGGGTTCTTGAGCGAGTGAAAATATTAAAATAAGCTGTGTTCTTCTTGTTTAATAACAAATAACCACAGTCAACAAATAACCCGAAAATATAAGCTTCAATCTTATCAATCTCAATCATCTCATCAGAAATTTCTTTGCAAAGGTAGGCGACATCTGAACAGTACTCCATCATCTCATGGAAAGACGGGTCTTTAACCTCATCAGGAAAGGCGTTCTTCATGGCAAGAGTTGTAATGAAGTCAACAAGTTCAGGATTATCACCACCACTAAGAATAAGTCCGTCTTTAACCTTTGAGATCTTGCATTTGGGCTTGTCAAAAAAGCGACCACTATTGACCGCATGTATAAACTCGCCTGCAATCACATTATTGGACTCAATGATTCTTGCCACATCTAAAATATTGACGAACTTTCTAGAAAAGACATCACGCAAATCATTTATAACCTTGGGGACGGTCGGAATATCGACACCGCCAAGAAATCTTTTCGTAGATAGGTATCGATCAACACTCTGCTGTTTTAATTCAGATTTCGTCAATCTAACCATTAAGCCAACCCTCACCAGAAAAATACCAACTCAAAACAGGATCAGATCTGTAATCAATAAATAACTCCTCCCCTTTATTAATATCTTTTAAAGACAGAACCTCTTGAGTTTCTAAATTCAAGCACACGTTCGGTCGATTACTATGATTAATATAGCCAAAATGAGTCCTGAAAGCTCGAATCATGACCTCTCCAGATATAGAGCTTGAATTAAACTCAAATTGAGAAAAAGGGGCTCGACAAGTCGTTTTGCCATAGGCCATTTTAAGCTGAGCACAATCCTCAACTCTTAATATCTGACCAGTAAGCTTGCCAAATAAAAAATCTCCTTCAATATCATGCTCGCAAAACAAACCTATTCCTTGAATCTTGCTTTTTGAAAGCCTTGTCCCTTTCAAGTTTTTAATTACCGTATCGACTAGCTTATTCATTAAAAAATCTCAAAAAATATTAAAAGACAGGATCATATCCTGTCTTTTAATGATGGCTAAATTTCTTTTAATTTAAACTTGATCATTAAATCTGAAAGTTCATTTGAAATTTGCTGCATTTGCTCAACGGACGCATGAGTCTGTTCAACCAGAGCCGCATTCTGCTGGGTAATTCCATCGATATTAGATACAGACGTATTAATCTCATTAATACCTTGTGACTGCTGTTCAGAAGCGCTCGTGATGCTTTCAATTATTTCGCTTAACTTATAAGTTTCACTCGTAACTGACTCAAGGTAACCATTTACCTCATCAACTTTCAACACACCTTCATCAACAGCTTCCACTGCCTTTTCAATCAGTCCACCGATCTCTTTGGCCGCTTCTGCTGACTTGCCAGCCAAGGCGCGAACTTCACCAGCCACCACTGCAAACCCACGACCATGATCGCCTGCGCGTGCCGCTTCTACTGCCGCATTCAAGGCAAGCAAGTTGGTCTGAAATGAGATCGAGTCAATCAAGCTTGTAATTTCTTGAATTTGGCTTGAGGTATCTTTAATCCCCTTCATCGCTTCTTGAGTCAAACTCATTGACCGATTTGCTTCCTGCAAGATCTTCGTTTCACTCTGGGCAATAGAAAGCGCTTGAGAAGTTGAATCCACGTTAGCTTGAACCTGAGCCGAGGTCTCCTCCATAGCTGAAGAAGTTTCTTCAAGTGAAGCCGCCTGCTGCTGAGTACGGTCATTTAATGAATCCGTCCCACTGGCCACGTCATTAATAGCGCGTTTAATATCCGACGTTGATTCAATAACTTGGCGCATCGTATAGCTTAAATCAGTCATGGACTGGTTAATCGAATTTTTCGCTTCACCCATTGAGTACTGATAATCTGCATCAATACCTTTTGTAAAATCCCCTTTCGCCATTCTTTTAGATGCATTAACAATGTCATTAAAACCGGTTGAAAGATTTTCAATTGATGAATTGATAGAACTTACCAATAATCCCAGATCACCTTTCGCTTCAACATCGACTTTTCTAGAAAAATCCGAAACCTGAACCCCTTTCATGACCAAGTTAACCTCACCCACGATAGAGGATAAGCTAGACGCAAGACCATCCATTGTTTGTCGAATCGTACCCTGAACTTCGTTACTCATTTTCGCATCAAAACGACCTTCATTAAGCTCTTTGGCAATCGATTCTAATTCACTCATCGTAAAGCGAACAGACTCAACCGAATCATTCAATCCAGTTGAAAAAGATTTCATGTCACCTTGATACTTAGCGGGATCAAGCTTTAAGTGATTAATCTCAAAATTTCCTTTACCTATCTCAGAAAGCAAATTATTAGAGTCGCGAACTAAGCTATCCACAATGGATAAAATGTCATTAATAGCATTGGCTGACTGAGCAATCTCATTATTGCCAATCACAGTAATTCGCTTAGTCAGGTCGCCGTTATTTTTAATATAGCCGGCAATCTCTTTCATATCATTCAAAGGACGAAGCTTGCGGCCTAAGAAAAAGAAAATAGCTACTGCAACTATAAGCAGCCAAATAACAATGGCACTCCATGTCATCCACTCAACCAACCTGTCAGAATTAAAAGAATCTGTAATATCGGTAAAAGTAGTAAGAGTTGAAAACCCTTGACCTTTGTAGTCCTTTAAAGAAGAGGATACAGAAGAATAGATGCGACCATCTATCTTAAAAGTCTCCATGCCCAAGTCCCTATGATCAAGATCAATCTTCTCAATCAGGCCTTTCAGTGATCCATTCGCACTGGCAATTGTCTCTCCCTTGTTATCAACGATCACCCAGTGATCCGAATTTGTTAATTTATCAAGGCGGTAAAACATCATCTCACTATCAAGTGAGAAGTGAAGAACCCCAATTACTCGACCCCTCTCAGTCAATGGAAAGCTTAGGTGGTTTTCCAGTTTCCCTTTATAGGTCTCATATCCTGACTTAATCAAGGTCTCGCTTGCAGCCTCAGAAACAATCCCCAGGCCAATTAGCTGGCCAATTTCACTTTTATCTCTTGAGTAGAGAATTCTACCTTCCTTATCTGTAACTCTAATTTCAGAAACAATATTACTTGCTGTTAAACGGTTTTCATAAGTAAAGATATGCTTTCGAATTGTTTCAATATCTTTTAATACAATCGCCGATAAAAGAGTTTCATTCCTTGTGGCCTGAGTAAGGTTCTCTTGCAGCCTTAAAGTACTATTAAAGCTCATTCGCCCAATTAGGGAGGATTGGGCGATAGCTCTCTCTTCATAAATAGCCTGGTCAGACTTTGCTTGTTGCAACGTATCAACAACGTAAAAGATTCCAGCCGTAACGAGTACCGCGCCTACGCTAAAAAACGCCAATTGATTCTTCAGACTTTTTAACATGATTATTCCTGCTTGCTTAATAATTATTCAAAAGGGCTTCCAGTCTCCAGCCAAGCTGGATACCCATCACGAAAGTAGTAAACTTCAGAAAAACCCCACTTAACTAGGTCCTGAGCAAGCTTTGCTGAACGATGGCAACTTTCTGCGTTACAGTAAGACACAATTGGCGCTGTTTTATATTTAACAAAATCTAAAACGGTTTGCTCACTATAAACTGGCTTACCTCTCTCCATATGAAGGGAACCGGGTATTCTTCCGGCATCCCAGTCAGCACTTGATCGAGGGTCAATAAAAGCCACTCCTTTTAACCAAAGCGCCCTTGTTTCCTTTGCACCTATTGTTTTAGCACCATCCACGCTCTTAGGTGATGGATTACCCGCCACTACAGGAGCCGCAAAAGAAAACACAGCTAAAATAGCCACCGTTTTAAGTAAATCTCTTCCTAGTGCACTCACAAACTAATCTCCTTTAAATCAGAAAATCATCAATTCTGACAATCGCAACCTTAATCTCAAATAAATCTTCATCCTGAAGCGCGAGAGACCACGGGGTTTAGTTATTACTAGCTTAAGCCCGGGACTGTTGGCATCCCTCTAGATCTCTTTTATATGGTTAGTGCATATTATGCCTTATTGTATATCAAATAAAAAGGCCGACATAAAAAAATGCCGGCCTTTTACACGCTGTTAAATGACTATGCTTAAGTCTTAAAAAAGGCCATATCATCCTCAAGAATTTTTGCCTGGCTCGACATGCTTTCCGCAGCAGAAGTATTTTCCTCTACCAGGGCGGCATTCTGTTGCGTTACCTTGTCAATAAATGAAATGGCTTTATAATGCACAAAAAAACCGGCCAATGGCCGGTTAATGACATTCTAATTATTGGTCAAGTTAAGATCTCTTGTCTTTATTGAACCGCTGCTTTGCTGGAGAATCTCTGACGGGAGAAGCTAGGCCTGGCTTTGCATCAGGGGCAAGCTTTGGCTCAGGCTTTTTATCACCACCGCCTGCTGCCTCAGGAGAGTCGCTACCACTGTCGCCTTCACCTTCTCCAGAGCCTGAGCTGCCTGGACCACCTCCGACTGGAGTTGGTGTTGGATCCCTATCAGGACCTGAACCGTTACCACCATCACCTTTACCTTTCTTGTCGCCACCCGAACTGCCCGAATCCCCCATTTGTTGGGAAGTTCCAGATCCTGCCAACTTCGAAGCCAAGCTTTTCATTGTACTTGCCATGCTTCCGCTCGTGAATCGACTTACCTGACTACCAAGCGCCGCACCGGCCGCGCCAGCTGCCGCCTGCTGGAATCGACCCATATCGTCTTTCTCACCAAGCCCACCAGAGCCATGCCCTGCCCAGCGCATAACGTTATCTGCAAACGAGAACGTCATATCAAACACTCGATGAATATAAGTTACGGCCACCACGGTAATAATAATGATGCCGGCCAAGACATAAAGCGGTGCCAAAGCCAAATCCGACAAACCACCTAAAAACCTCATTCCAATCCCTGAGTATTCAGTCTCAGATGCACCAGCCATTGAGTTAACCATAATGGAAGGAATCAACAAGGCACCAATTAAAATGCCCAGTATTTTTAAGAAGGCATACCCAAGGAATAGTCCAAGCAGTAAAAGACTTGGCCTTAGCAGTATTTGAAGCAACAATACATAACCCTGCTTGGCATGCTGACCAGCAATCCCTTCACCTTCTGGTGCCGCATGCGCCGCTGCCCAAATAGGACCGGCTATCATCGCTTCCATTGTGAAAATAGCCCAGTTAATAACTCCAGACAACCACATAAGCGTTGGAATAAGAGGAATGTAGAAAACATAAATCAAGGCAGAGATCATCATACCCAGAAGCAAGGCGCCTACCAGAAAAATGATCAATAAAAAGTAACCCATGATCATATAACCTATTGAAGCCGTTAGAGACTTAAAGAACCCTCTACGCTCGCCAGACTCTTCAGCTTTACCATCTTCAGATTTGCCCTTACCCCATCCTGAAAAGCCTTTGTAAATACCATACCCCATCACAACCCCAGTAATCCCAACAGTCAGATAGGTTCGCCCTGTATTTTGAAGCGCTCTAATAGGGTCCGTATCACTCATTAAAGTAACCGGGTTTGCCTTGGTTACAATCCAACCTACCAAAGAACCAATACCTTTACTTAGTTCATTTCCTCCACTATTTATCTCGAGAAGACTTCCTGATGCACGCTCAGTTAAACCTCTAAAGCTCATAGTGTCAGGATTAATGGTCGACTTCATCACTGTTTCAGAAATATTCTTCAAGCCATCATAAAGCGTTTCTGATCTTTCGCCCATTAATACATAAAGGTCGTCATTATCATGGATAACAGCCTCAGAATTCAGCTTAAAGTTTTGCTCAATATCTCTCATAAGCTTAGCTCTGGTCATATAGAATGTTCCAGCCATAAGCCAGCCAGCCTCTTTCGCAATCCCTGCAAAATCACGGTTAACTTCCGCTGCTTTTGTTAGCATAAAGTAATCAGACATACCTTCTGTAACTATGTCCAAAACAACATCAATCATTTGAGACGAACTTGATATCTGATCAGCATCTAACGGATTCTCCGGTAGCGAAGACCCCTCTTCACCGGATGCCTTTTGATTCTGATAAAATAAACGACCAAATTCCTCACCCAGTAAAGCAAGACTGCCCAAGCCATTGGCCGCCCCACCATTCAACAGCATAGCCTCGATTTCTTGACACATATTGTCAGGCTCAGCGACTGAGGCTACGAAGTTTTCATCTTCCTGGAAAAAATAAGCCGAAGTATTTCCCACACCAATTGGGCATGAGTAGCTAAAGGTAGAGGATAGAACATCTTGAACACTATCTTGTTGAACCCCTACCCCATCAAACCAGCCGATCTTCCAGCTATACCAAGGTAATTTCTGACTAGCTTTAAATGGATAAAAGTTAATCGTCACTTTTTGAATATTGTCTTTTTCATCGCCAAACCCTATATAATCCAAGCCTTGAGCCACCCAGCCTGGCTCCTCAACCTCAAGCATAATAAATCGATCATAAGGAATAGCTTCAATACCCGCATTTTCCAAAGCGGTCGCCTCCCCAGCTTCAGACATTGCATCAACATAACCTCTCAAGGCGCCCGAATAAACAGAAGCAAGAATGATATTATCTTTAAAATTATCTCCCTGAACTTCTTTTATGGCCGAAATAGCCCCAATGGGCAGTCCTGAGTTAGTATCTGTCGAGCCACTTTCATAAACAAGTGAGCTTGACATAAACTCATAAAAAGTCGAATTCATTTTATTGGCAATATTAATAGAAGCTAATACGGCTGAGAGAATAATAACCTGAATAACGGCCAAACCCCCTGCGAATGGCATGGGCGCCAAAAGGCCGATCGAGGTGGCCAAACGAAGTGGTGTCCAGAATAAAGACATTTTTTTACCAAAAGGCGTACCTGTCGTACCGGCACCCAATACACCCATTACAGCCGCATAAAGAACAATAAACGCCACAGCCGAAAGAACCAGAGAGTTAAATGTCGAGAACATCGAAAACAACGACTGATGCTGAATAGAAGAGGCTTGGCCAATATTTTCTGTCCAGGAGCTGCCATACAGATTCTCAAGCAACATCATTGAGAAATCGCGTTCATTGACATCTAAGCTAGGGAGATGCTGTGCTAACGTGTTAACTTGTTCTTCTGATGGTTCAGCCATAACTTATTCCTTTTAAGCCTCTTTCTTTCCTAACAACCAGGTAAAGAACGGTAAAAAACGCCTGTTTACTAAAATATTTTCACGCCAACGATAACTAAGATACTTAATCAATAGCGCACTTAAAAAAGCCACAGAAATCAGAAAAACCGGCAAATGATAAATGGTATTTATTGTGATAAAAAAGTGCGGCACTATTAACAATAGAGACAGGATTATTAGAGAGATTAAAGAGTACAGTTTCAGCTCTTTAAGCATGCTTAAAGACTCTTGAATCTTCCTATTCACCATCGGCGTTTTCTTATCAGGGTTATCAATAACCTCTTCCGCTTCTTTTTCGGTCAAAATCGACCATGAAAACAGTAAGAAGACAAAGTTATAGCCTACCTTTTGAAACTCATCATAAATTTCATCAATCTCTTTTCGCTGGGTAAAAATCCCTTTTAATCGAGAAATTGAGCGACCGGTACCAATATCTGGACGATTAACTAAACGCTTTTTAATCGAATCTTTCACCGATACTTTTGGCAAAAACCAGCCTTTCTTATCTTCCGGAGAACCCGATCGATTCTCAGAAAACAAGGCTTTAGACTCATTAGAGTCTTCTTGCCTATCAAGTACTTCGCTTTGACTTTTTTTCTTTTTTCGAGAAAATCCAAACATTAATTTACAACCTATATTATATAGTACCTATACCCACTTAATTAAGATTGGGTCATCCCGCTTTCTTGCTCACTCGATAAATTCTTGTATTTAAACAATGCCAAAAGCTTTTCAAAAAAGACACGCATTTCATCTAAAGCCTCTTGAATCTTTCCGGCCTTGCCACCGAACTCTTTTTCAACATCATTAAGTGCGGTTTCAATAAATTTCTTATCTTTTTCATCCACAAAAACATCAAGAAGGTTTTTCTTTATATCATCAAGAGGAAAACTCTCTTTCTTAGAGAAACCAATGACAGCTTTCATTGAAGCCTCATTCTTTGGATTAGAAAGAAAAAGATCTGGGTCAGCATCATACATTTTCTTTAGCCGAACGCCCTCACTGTAAACCTTGTTTTGAGCATGAATCATGTCACTAAAACAGCCCTTTATATGAGAGACGTTAACGGCATCGTATTCGCCATTTGCATTTTTAAGCCAAGCCTGTCTTGACGTTTCAGTACTTCCCATTGACTCAACTAGAGAATTAAGTCTATTGGAAGCCTTTAATTGAGCTGCTTGAAAACTTTCCGGCATAGCCTGGCAACGCTTAGAAAAACACTGCTCTTTAGAATGCTTGGCCATCTTCTCAAGCTGGCAAGCCGCTTTATCACTAGCCACAACCGCCCCATTTAAGAAAGGCTTAGCCACAGCTTTACTTGTATTTAACACACCTTTCAAGGAACCAGAGACCGCACCGCTAACCAGTTTTACAGCCATGCCACCCGCTGTATAAGTTGGCCCCGGCATATCTTCGGCTTTTAACGGCTGTTCCTGTCTTTGAGCTGAAGGCTGAGCCTGTTGATCAACTGCGTTAGACACCTTTAATGGGTAGCGTTCCTTAAACTCATCAATCATCGCTTGATGCTCTTTCCGCCATTGTTCAAAGGCCTCTTTATCCATTTCAGATTTAAGCGCTTCAAGCTCGGCATTCAGATGGATATACCTATCTTTAATGTCATTCGGTTCACCATGCTTCGATTTTAAATACTCAACTAAATTATCGCAGTTTTTACAATCTTTTAGGGAGTTGATGACGACTTGACCGTCAGTATCCTTGCCAATTTTATTCGACATTGTTCTTCTCCTCTAATGCAGAGTTTCTCTGGCCAGCCAAGCTATCAAAATCAGTATCAAGAACCAAGGTATCTTCATCCTGCCAATCCTCTGGATGATTTTCTTTCCAGGTTGTGGTTAAGTTCTCTGATTGACCCATTTCACCGACTACCTGTAAAACCTTATCCCCTTTTTCAACGCGATTATTGACCGCGTCAACAGTAGCTTCATCCGCCTTAGCTAAAAGATCATAACGCTTCTGACAGCGTTTATATAGGTTTTCATAAGCTCTTAAATCCTGCCTGACCATATCAAGCCGACTCGAGATTTCCTGATACTTATATTCCAAATTCTGGTAATCCAAATCCCGCGCATTCCAGCCTTCAGAATAGCCATCACGGCGTCCTTGATGAAAAGCCTCACGCACTTCTTCTTGAGTTGCGCTCGTAATATCAATGCCGGCCATTGCCGCGAAGCCACCAACAATACTCATGAAATTCTCCCTTAATTACTAATATTTTCTACCATTATATCATGATAGAATCAGCCAAAAGTCCAACCCAGACATTTGATTTAGGCGGCACCAAGTAAATAATTCACGGTCAAACCCTTAAAAACATATTCATTAGAGTATTCACCCAGCACGTCTTCAGATGGATAAAACTGCGTTAAAACGGAAAGTTCCTGGCTAAATAAGACTGAATACAACTCTCTGGCCGCCTGAGAAACCATTGGGTCATCATCTTCAAAAAGCTCTTTAGATAAAATCATTTTATAAATAGGGGTCATTCGACCTTCTTTATCCGAAATAAGCAAATCCGATGACGCGCAAATATCCTCAAGAACTTTGATTAAAAAGTCAAAAGAGAACTTCTTAAACTCATCTAAATAAGTGAACGCATACCCGCCATTTATTGAGCCCGATTCTTCATAAGCACCCACTCGACCAGAATAGGATTGCATAAAGTCCTCATAACTGGATACCTTTAAATAAAGCGGGATACCGGTTGCTTTAGGGTTAACCCTAAGCCCCTTGCTGGTAGATTGAATTTCAGGGAAATAATACTCTTTATTTAGCCACTCTTCCTCAATCCACTTGGCCGCCTCAATAAAAAACGGGTAACTTGAATCATTTTTAAATTGATTCCTAACCGTAAGCTCAATTTGCTTTAAAGAAGCAAGCACATCTTTTTCATCAATAATCATCTTAAAAAGCGCGAGAGACCCCGGGGTTTAGTCCGGAGAGGGATAGCGCCTGCCGTTAGGCAGCCTGTTTCTCGCTTCCTCCGTTAATGATTGCTATCGTTGTTAAATTAAAGCCATAGCCACTGCCACGCTGAATCAGTGTGCAATGTTTATGACTAATCCCTTGCACCAAACCGTCTGAGGTTTGGATGTTAAAACTGCCACTGGCTCGGACAGCCACACGCCCTGTATAGTTGCCTTGCTTCTTGCCGCTTGGCACAATGGCTTTAACCTGGTCACCGGTTTGAAAGCCATACACCGCTTTTTGGCGCATGAGGTAGCCACGTGGAAAGCCATACTTGTCTAATCGAGTGCGCTGATAACTGCCTCTCCCGGTGCATTGAATGTCCAGTACCGGTTGTTGCCAGTTTACAATCGGGTGATTCACCTCGCCCACGCATACCGCATCTAAGGTATGATGCTTGGGCATGCCTTGTTGCTTGCGGTTAAACTTCGTCATCGCACCGGTGCCGGTGCATACCGATTTCTCGTCTTTAGCAAAAAACAGGATTTGAGATAAAAGGGCATTGCGCGTAGCATTGACCGCTGCGGCATCCTTTAGTCCAACCCATTTACCCTTTAGCGTCTTTTCAATACCGACCGCACGGGCTTTATCCAGTTTTGATCTGCCAAGCATTCTTTTCCAGTCAGCAAGCAGGATATTGCTCTTAGCTTCGTTGCATGTTCGACACGCCATCACCAAGTTTTTAACGCTGTTGCTACCGCCTTTAGAGCGAGGGTGAACGTGTTCGACTTCTAACCTGTTATCACCACTGACACCGCCGCAATAAGCGCAAGTATGGTTGTGTTTGTCCAGAAGGTATTCTTTGACCTCAAAACCAAATAGCGTGCCTTGCTGGTACTCAACGCCACTAATGTCGCCATTGAGCATTTTCTGCATATCGAATTTCACCCGCTCCAGCCCAATGTCCGATACCGGCACCAGCTTAGATAGCTTTTTAACCCAGGCCAGTGTCGTATCGACACGATGTTGCAGTGAGGGCGGCAGCCAGTCGGCCTTGCGGGTGCGGTTATCAAGTCGTGCCGGACGATGCCAAAGCTGGTTACGTCTGCGACGGCGCATGGCCCGTCGTGCCGTTAATTGCTCACTGATTTGGTGTGAGCGATGGTGTAACACCGCCAACCACAACACCTTTAAATCTTGACGGGATTCAAACACTAACCCCAAGCCGGTTTGCTTTGAACCCGGGTCGATTTTGACATGCACCGGTTGTAACGTACCATCCTTTCGGTCTTTCAACCGGATGGTAAACGGTGCCATTAAATGCACTACCGCACGACCGCGTGACAGCAGTAACCGTGCTCGTTTTTCAGAGCACGGCATCAACGGCTTCTTGTTTTTACTCAATACAAATACCGACACGGTATCCTCCAATCATTCCCCTTACGGGGCTAGTAACGTGGCTTTAAAAGCCATCTCCCTTCGAGATTGAATGTAACCGGCTCCACCCGTGGGTGCGACATCAAGATTCGGCAATTACCCTATACCAGCATTCTCAACGCCTTTTAGAGCTTGGGGCTAAAGAAGCACCCCAAGGTAAGTCTTAACGACCCGTTACATTCTGCTGCTTAGCTTAAAAACTAAGCCCTCTGGTCAACGAGGCTTTTGGTTTTCACCGCAAGCCTCGGGCTTCAGCCCGGGGTTGTTGACATCCACCTACCAAAGAAGGTCTACTGCGTCTTGAACCTCACCAGTTTGACTAGAGGCCTTGTCGTTAATCCACTCAGACCAGTTGAAGTCACCGCCTTCATCCATGTAGGCATCAACCGCTTTACGTCGAGCAACACCAATTGCGTTCTGAGCCACTTTGACTTCTTCGTGTTTCTGACCCTTGCCGTAACCAAATGAGCCACGACCAGCTACCTCTATTAACTCATCTCGACCTGCCATGTCAGGTGGTAAGTAAGTATCCAATATCGAGGCATAACCCACGTTAAACTGGAATTGATTTTTAAAGTTATTTACCGTTTCACCCACTGTTTGCTGGGCAAGCGCACAAAGCTCGGCTTCAAGGTCAATTTCAAAGTTCAAAGGTGAAAAGCCGAAAGCAAAAGGCCAGTCAAAAATACCGTCCAAACAAGCTTTTGTTTTTTCAATAAGCGATTCAGAAAGCGATTTGTCAACCTGCTCTTTTTCCTGAGCCGTCTTAATGGCGGCCGCAGCATTGGCGGCGGCACTCAGTCTTTCGTCACAAATAGGCTCATCATTAGCTAAAACGGAACTACTTGAGAGCGCCATAATCAAAGCCAGTAAAGACATCTTAACCTTACACATAGTTTGTTCCCTCCAAAACCTTCGCGATCCGCTCACGACGCTCATTGTCAAAAACCTTACCAATTAACTCCAGAGCAAGTAAAAGCTTAAATCGTTCAACCATAACCAGTGACTCGGCATTTAGATCATCTTCAATGTAGAGTTTTTCACCGCGCTTCTTAGCATAATTCAAAACCGTAGTCACAAACTCTGGATCTCTTGAGTTGATAAATGCCAGTGCCTTAATGGAAGACTCAAACCGCATAAAGGCCGTCACTTTTATAAAAGCAATAATAGAACGAGCCGTCTTAGGGTCGACTGAAGAATTTTTAATTGTTGCAAGCATTTCCTTCATGTGATCAGAAAGATACTTACTATCACCCCCTTCAAACACCCATTCCTCCCGATCCTTTACAGCAAGACCGAGCGCTTTTAAGATTTCAAAAGAATGTTCACTTAATTTTTCGCTATTCATTACAGCCATAATTTAAATCCTATTTACTAACCTGTGAATATAGTCTTGCAAGATCATCTTCATACTGTAAAGCGAAGTCACGACCATCTTTTAAAGCTTGCATAGCAACCAGCTTGTTCACGCTCTTCAAAGTATCAGTTTGCACCTCAAGCATTCTTGCCATCATGTTCGCTTGCTCTCTGAGTAAGGTAATATCTTCTGTAGTCTGAGAATTTCTCTTTACATAAGCACTTACTGAGTTAAACGTCGATACATCCATATCCCGTAAAGCATTTCTAGAGATCATTCCCGACTCTAGAAGCTGTTTATAAACATCTCTATACTCCGGCAACACTTCGCCATCTTCTTGCTTTGGAATACGTTCTAAAATCAAAGGATCAATATTCCCATCAGGGCCTGTTGCCTCAACAACTGGCATCGCATCCATAAAGACTGAATTCAGACCGTCAAAATAAACAGACAACCCATCATTCCTCTCCCTAAGAATGGCTCGATAAGCTCGACCTTCCGCTGTATCCCAGCTACTAGGAGGTACTTCTGCTCGAATTTTGGGGTTAAAAATCGTATAAGCCCTTGTTCTAAATGCCGTGGACACATCTGTCAAATCAGAGGCCGTCCCATCTAGATTCGGCATAGGGTTAAACGCATTATCAAACATTACAGCCATTGATTTAGGCCCCATCTGGTAATTATCCAGCATTTCAATCCTCGCTCGCCCTTCCTGACCAACAGCCGTATAATCAATCCCTTCCAAGTCACTATTAAAGGCAATAGTAGAGATATCACTTGCTCTCTTTGCAGCTGACCTGGCCGCCGAAGCTGCACCTTGGCTCGAAGCACCAGTACAGGCATCTTCGGGTCGAGAGTTTGGAGAAATAAGCTTGTTATATGTCTCCATTTTCTTTTCAGTTAATATTCGCTCAGACTCAAGCTGGATATTCTGCTCCGGCCCCTGTTCATTGGTTTTATTCATCTTTTTCAATTCTGAAACAGATGTTGCATCTCCAGCCTGTATTTTAGCGGCTAGATATTCACCTAAAGAGCGAATACCCATTGCATACTCAGCTGATGAAAGAAGCCCCGGTGCGGTTCCACTCAAGTTTCCTGTAACAACAACAGGCCCGGAAGAACCATTCAACATGCCTTGTATCGTTAAAGACGTACCCACTCCAATAGAAGATAGTCCAGCCTGAAACTGCGCATCCTCAGGGCCCGGAACATTAATCGAATTAGCTACACCACTAAAGGCAAGGCTACCAAGGGCCGCTAATAAAACTTTCTTTTTGAACATGTTTCACCTCATGTTATATGCTTTATTGTTTATTATATCATTCTTATGAAAAATTAATCTTCACCATAATGCCAGAAGAAATCTGAATTAATAAAGATCGATACAATTAATTCATCCAAATGTCCGGACTGTGTCATGTTCAACAAAATCGTTTTAACACGACCTCTCGGGATTGGCTTTTTATAAGGTCTTTTTGATATTAATGCTTCAAACACATCCGCCACACACATAATCCTAGCGCCCAGGCTTAGCTGATCACCGGTTAAACCGCGAGGATAGCCTTGACCATCTATACGCTCATGATGATTGACGGCGTATTCCTTAACTTCGGATAAAAAGTCTGGAAACTCAATCTCATCAAGTATTCGAACACCCTTCATTGCATGAGACTCCATGATTTCGCGCTCATTCTTTGTAAGCGTACCTCTTTGAAGAGATAAGGCTTCGGCCTCGTAAGATTTTAATAAAGGTTTCTCACCATGCTCGCTCATATAATTCATCTGCTGGCACTTTTTAACGGCTAAGATCTCACTCACCGTTAAATTTTCACCTTTATTTGATCGTTTGATCGCCGCTCTTAAAATATCAAACCATTTAGGTCTTTCACCCTTCTGAATCTCATACAAAGACAAGCGATCAAGGATTGAATCTTCCGTATTGCCGAAAAATTCAAGACGCTTACTCTTTTCAAGTACCGCGTCACTAACAGATATTTTACCAATATCATGAAGCCAGGCCGCAATCTCTAGTTGATGCAGTCTTGATGAATCAAACGTCTCATTGTTAAACATATCGGGATGATCACTCACCAGTTGCGCAATGGATTTGGCAATAATAGGGACGCTTTTACAATGCTTTGCTGTATGTTCAGATTTTTCATTTAAAGCCGTCATAACCGCTTTTGAAAAGTCTTCGAACATTTCAATGACTTGAGCTACTTTAAAGATATTTTCAAACACAACCTTAATTCGATTACTAATAACCAGTGAAAGAACATCAATTAAATCTTTTGACTCTCTTAAATAAAAAAGCCTTAAATTTATTTTAGCTTCATTATTAATGGGAATAGTTAACATCTGATCATTGAAATCACCAGATCCCTTAATAATCTGGCTACCTGAGGCATATCGATCCTCATAAAACCCATCAAAGTAGTCAATTTCCGATCTAAATATACCAGGCACTTCTGAAATATCCTGACATATAGTCCGGCAAATAAAGTCTAAATCAAGAACAAGCCCATCAGATTCGATTGACCGACCAATTCTTAAAGCTCTTATAATTGCACTTTTCAAGTCAGGATCTATTTTTTTAGGATTGCTCAACTTGACGATCCTCAGTTAGTAAATCAGAAGTAAATAAAAGAAGATGAACTAGCAGGATAAAGTTAAAGCCAATGAGAAGAGGGGTTAAAGCCAAAATAACGACCGATGAAATAATGACAAAAGAGCCAACCTTAGGCGTAAAGAAAAACCGGAAGAAATCAAGTAACGAGATATCCCGACCTAAAATAATCGAGCTTCTTATTCTAACTAGGTTAACTGTTAAACCTAACGCGATAAGTAACAAGAAAACCATGTCGAAAATAATTAGAAATAACGGTAGGCTATCAAAAGAAAACCCTGAGCCGTTAATTTTTGACATGGTTTGATAGATTTCAATATCAAACACTAATCCAATATACAGGCCTGAAATAATAAGAAGCGCCGAAACATAAGATAAGAAAGAAAGAAGATAATCGCCCGGGGAAGCCTTAAAGGATCGATAGTTAAAAGCTACAATAACGCAGAAGAAGGCGAAATACATAACAACTAGCGCCAAACCTAAATGATTAAAGCTTCCTAAAAAAATAGATCCTATAATTACAACAGGGAAGTAATACAAAGCTGCGACACCAAGTGATCGCAACCCAAGGCTTTTAAAAAATCTGACAAAATTAGCTCTCACTCTTTAAATCCTTTTTTTGAATACTCCTCAAGCCCTGTTTTATCAAGCATATCGGAAGTAACAACCTCGGCCTTGCGATTAAAGGCAGTGCGCTTTTCAAAGCTACCCAGTGAAGTCATTAAAAAATCATCCACCTCTACCGAGCCTCTGATAAAGAAAGGCTCACCATTTGGGTTGATACCGAAAGCCGAAGGCATGGCGAGACGATCGTAACCGGCCCTCTTAGTCATGTAATTTAAGACATTAGTATTATGAATCACTCTTACGCGGTATTTTGGATCAACTTCGGTTGGCACAAAATCCATCTTTAACTTTCCATTTTTAAATTCACCGTCTTGAAGCAAGGCACCTTGTTCATAACTGTCGAGCATTTGGTCGCTTCTGTTCGCAATCACCCAGTCGACAGTTAGACCTTGAAGATTTTCCTTATTTCTCTGAAACTCAGAAAACAAGTTTCTTGAATGTGGACAATTTGGATCAACAAATAAAACCAAGCGCTTGCCGCTCGCCTCACCAAAAGTTTGCTCTATGCCAAACGTGCGAGCATACATTTGCTCATAAAAAACACGCTCAGGAGTAAGGCCGGCCATTTCAATAAAGTCAAAAGCCACGTCACGACCATGTTCATCAATCAATTTCTTAACTCTAGGATCATTAGAAGCCGAGTCAATCAATTCATTCTTAACATCTCCTGTCATTTCATTTTGTTCTGACTTAAAAAGCAGCTCTTCTATCGCATTTTTTTCATTATCGGGTACCTTGCCTTCAGCTTGGAATTTGCCTAACTCTTTAAACCCCTTATCTTGCTCAGGATTTGAACTCGCAGACCTTGCCTCCGCCACACCTTTAAGTAACGCATGCATTACAAGCTTGGCCGCACTTTCAAGGTCACTATCTTCCAGGTCCCCAAATGATTCTTCTTGACTTACAACCTCTTTGACAGGACTCTTCTGAATAGGGATTAACTCCAAAAGATTTTTGTCTTTGTAAAAAACATTTCCTACACTAAGAATTCCGTCCTTTTCGTGAGCAATATTTCCATTCTGAAATACATAAATTAAACCGCCCGAAGGGCTGTTTGTAATATAGGAAACCGGATCTGAAAAGCGAGCATTGGACTTTTTTACCAAGGATTTGTAGTCATGATAGACACCATCATAAAAAATCGCATGAGGTGCATTATCCGCTAAAGAAGCCCCTGATAAACCCATCAAAGAAACACTCATAGCTAAAGAAGTTAATTTAAACCCGCTCTTAATTTTTAAATACCTAGACACTTAAATACTCCCTATTTCCTATTAAAGTCATGACAATCTTTTAAATAATTAATTTTCTGCAAAATACTTTCCGAATAACGCTTGCCGGCGGTTGAATCGTAGTTGTAACCGGCATTATAAGAAGCCCATATTTTGGACCACTCACCCTCTCCATGTACCTGTTTCCAAAAAAGCAATTCCCTTATAGCAAAGGAGGCGCTAAGCTCAATCGACTTAACCAAAGCATGAGCAAGTTTATTCAGATCAGAATTACTAACAATCTGCTCTCTGTTTGCCGCAGACGATAACAAGGCGTGGTAATAACCAAAAGAAGGATCACTCACATTAATAAGTACTTCTCCGGCACTAGATTCCTGCCACGCAATAGCTGGCAACGTATACTCCAATCCAAATGGCCGACCATATCGATAAGATTTAGTTAAAACCTCAATCTGAGAGGGGCTAAAATCAACTTTACACTGAGTCCCCTTCAGGTCTTTCGCCTCTGAAATAGGACTTAGCAACACTAAAGAAATTACACCTAACACAGAAGTTAAAAAAACAAGCGGTTTTTTAATAAAATATATCAAATTTTCACCTCAGTCGTTAGTTTACTATGATATATTATAAATAGTAATAAATCAAAGGTTGAAAAGCACGAAGTGGACTCGATATTCGAAAAGAATGGCTTACCAATTAAGCCTATGGCTCAAATCGAACTTGTTGAAAAAAAGATTCAAGAAGTCGGCGTGCCTGTATCTTCACTAGAAGTTCTTCAGCCCTGGAAAAAAGGTGGGGTTGAATACTATCCGCACTGCAATATTAGTATCGGTATTACACAGTATGATACTAATCGTCATAACGTCTCTGTTATGATAGATCTTAATCCGTACCTTGATGTTTTTGGCAAGATGAGCTTTCAAGAATCTCAAAAGATCCAGAATGTGCTCGCGTCTCTAACTCATATTAAAGGTGTTGAGCTCAAGCAGTCTTATGATGTGAAAGACAAGCCTGATATCATTGTTGGACAGCACTTCTCAATGAATTGCGATATCGATGAACAAAGCAATTATGAAGACTACACACCGAATGAATTTTTATCATTCGAACAAGTGTCTGAATTTGAGAACAAGCTACCCCTGCATGCAAATCAAGATGACAATTAATTTTTAAAGGTTATTCCTCGTGCTAAGAGAAGAAGCGATTTCTGAATTACAAGAAAAAATGCTTGATATCGGCATTTCCCCGCCTGCCTCATTTATATTTGATGGAAGATTGAGGCGGTTTGGGAAAAAGAAAAGTTCTTGGTATGTTTTATTTGAAGATGAAATCAGAAATAAAAAGTTTATCGGGGGTGCTTTTGGTGATTGGCGTCTTGGCGGGGGTGATCCATTAAAGATCAATTATCGGAAAATTGAATCCGATCAAAACGTCAATAAAGACGATTTAAAAGAAATTCATAAACGCATTAAAAAAGCGCGTGAAGCCGAAGCTTTAGAGCGTGCCTTGCTGCAAGAAGCCTCGGCTAAAGTAGCAAAAGAAATATGGAAAGCAACCAGTCCTATCTCAGAAGCCAATCTACCTAAATATCTTATTAATAAAAAAATACAAAACATCCAAACTAAAAACTTAAGAGTGATTGATTTAGGCGATCTTAAAGATGTACTAGATCAGCATGGTATTGAAAATAAAATCTATCCGGCTGGAACGGCTTTATGCGTACCCATGTTGATCAATAAAAATGGAAAGCCATACCTTTCCTCTATCCAGGTCATCTTTGATGATGGTTTTAAGATGTTTTTAAGAGGTGGTCGAGTTGAGAACACTTATATCAAATTTGGCCAAATAAAAGACAATAAACCCATCTACTTTGCTGAAAGCGTCTCTACTGGTGGGAGTGTATTTCTCTCTGAGGATTCAGCTGTTATATGCTGCTTTAACGCTTCAAATCTATACAAGGTCGTTGTCGACTTTCGCAACCTGTATCCTAATAAAGAGTTTGTTATTTGCGCAGATAATGATCAATTCATCCCTGCTGACTGGCCGGAAGATAAAGAATATGTCAATACGGGCCAAAAGTATGCCGAACTAGCTTCTCAAGAAACGGACGCAATTATTGCCACTCCGATGTTCAAATCACTTAAAAATAAGCCAACTGATTTCAATGATTTACATTGTATTGAGGGGTTAGATATGGTGAAAGACCAGCTAGAAGTAGACCTGAGTTTTTATCATGACATTCAATCCTCATGGACTTATCATCAGAAACTTAAAGAAATGTCTGACTCGGAAAATAGTGGCCCACTTGCACAAAAGTAATATAAAGACTAAAATCAATTTAAAACTAAGGAAGGATTTTTTCTAAAATGAGTTTAGAAAAAAAAGAAGTAAAAGATGAAGCACTTTCAAGTGAAGAAGTTAAAATTGCAGATGAGGTTATTCTTTCTAGCAAAGATCTCAGCGATGCAATTATTGAGCTTGAAAAATCCCAAGAAAATGACAATATTCCAGGCCCGGCTAAATTGGCCGCTGCCGTTATTGTTTCATCTTGGGAAGACTTGAGAAAAGGAAGTCGAATTAATGCTGATAGCGCTATAAAATTCTTTCTTGATAAAGAATACACGGCATGGGCGAATCTTTTTACAAGCACAACTGGTATTGAATTTGATAAAACACTCTTTCCAACAAAAGCCGCATTTATTTACCGAAAAAGAAAATTTAGAAAAAGAAAGTCCGATCCTGTTATTGATGATGTAAAGGCACAGCCCAAATTAATGCCTTTATTCAAAAAGTTTAAGACCGCTCGAGGCGGCCTTGGTATTTAAATTAAAGCGTTAAGGGGTTGCTCAAGTCCTCTTGAGCCCCTTCAAACAACTTCCTTTCAAAATCACTTCTATTGGTCACTCTTAACGAGCCTCTTACAATATCACGAGTCTTAACAAGTATATCGCTACTAAACAACGTAGATTGGGCACGAGTCGCACCTACATAGATAAGATTCAATTCTTCTATATCTGAAGCACTCTCCAAAAATAGCTTAACCCCATCCTCTTCCGGCTTGTACAGAGATTGGAAATCATCCGACAAACTAACATTTGACCACTCTAAACCTTTTGATTTATGAGCAGTTGTAATGACATTCTTATAACGACCCGGTTCCGAACGATCTTTGAGCATTTTGCTCAATCCACCCAAGTTGTTCTGAAATCGATCATGAAGCTTAATTAAAGTCTTACCGCTAGGATCAGACATTTCTTCAGTGATGATTTTTAGCTCATCAAGGCTTGAGTAAAGCTTGATTTCTTTATCTTTAATTTCTTTCAGGTTGCCATCTCTCAAATGGTTAAGATCGTATAGAAGCCCTGTCACTTCACTGAAGTCCCCAATAAGACCGTAATCACTACGATCCAGTAGATTGTTAATTACCTGAGCATTGGTGCGGCATAAAATAGCATGTCCACCTTGACCGGGCGATGCATTTTCAAATCCTTTGATTCGAGGGAATTGCTCGCCTAAAAACTGACGTTTAAGATCCAAAATCATGTTCGCAGCACCGGCAATATTCTCACCGAATCGGAAGGATTGTGTTAAAAACATTTCCTTGCCTTCAACCGATTCCATTGCATTTGTAGACCCGCGCCAACCATAAATTGACTGATGCTTATCACCTACATAGATCGACTGGCTTTCTTGGTCAGAAATCGCCTTTAGTATCGCTGGGTTCGCATCTTGCGCCTCGTCAAGCATAATGATGTCGTAATTGCCCAAACCCTTCGCTCCTTCTAGCTGCCAAATCTTAAGGTAAGCATCATGGGTAATAGGAAAACTCTTTTCATCATCCAGAATAAAGTCATTCCAGATCTTGGTCGCCTGAATGCAAGCATATTTAGCCAAAGCTTTCGCGTCCTTCGATCCTGAACGATCAAGTAACTTTGACAATTGAGCCTCTTTAACAAATTCAGATGGCAGCATGGAAGGCTTGAAAGAGCGCTCAGACGAGTAGCAAAAGTTATTAATTACGCCTATAACAGCCGCTACCGCTCTCGATGGTGGAAAGCCACCTACATATTCACTCCCAATCCCAAGCGCACCTTTTATATCATGGTAGCTTAAACGACTCTTTAGGCGATCTCCAAAGCGTGATGAGGCATTTGTACCCTGGAAAGCCAAAGAGTGAGACGTCCTAACTGTGATGTTATTGAGACCTTTGAACCCTTCCTGAGCTTCAATCTGCATGGATTTGTTAAATACAATATAAAGAAATTTCTTTTTAGGAAAAGCTTTGGCCGTCAGTTTCAAAGAAGTCGATTTACCAGCACCAGCAAATGCGCCAATCTTCATCCGGCCAAAAGTAACCGATCCGGCTACACAATCGAGAATATCCACCTGCTCATGCGTAGGTTTAAAGCCATTAATTTCTAATTGAGAATAATTCATTACATTACCTTTGGTATATTTTATATAGAATATTATAACATACTAAAATGCCGCGAAAGCTCATAAAAAAAGCCCTGAAAGGGCTTTGACTGAGCATTAATTAGAAGTTACTTTCTTCTCTTCTTTCCTTTTGTTCCACTCGATTTATTATATTTCTCAATAAAGGCTCGACAAATCTTTGAATCCTTATCAAAACCTTCTGGAAGATCAATTTCATTTCGCTCCGCCAAGCTTTGAGCAAACTTAATCTGACCTTCAGTTGGAGGTCTTACCAATGCGTCAAATGCGCGTTTATTTTCTTCAATAAAGGCCGAGCATCTCTTAGATGACTCTTTGTACATAGTAGGAAGGTCTATCTCTAAAGATCGAGCAATATTTTCAACAAAAGAAATGGTTTTATCTGATGGTAGATAATCTACGCTAGCCTTGAAATCCTCTACGTTTTTCTCAATAAAGGCCGAACACTTTTTGGAAGAAGTCTCGTAACCATCCGGCAGATCAATACTTAATGTCTGTGCGATATTCCTAACATAATCCAAAAGCTTATCAGTAGGATTGTAATCTACAGATTTTTTAAATTCTTCAATATTAGCCTCTATGAATGCGACAACAATATCCCGATCCTCGTAGTCCGGTTCATCAATCTTTAGTGTTTCGACAATCGCTAAAGCCAGTTCAACCTGTTTCTTAGACGGCTTTGAGAAGACATCTTCAACGCCATGCAAAGCCTTGTCAATCACCTGGGCTATCCAACCTTCTTGATTCTTGGTAAAAGCCTCAACACTTAACTTCTGCTCTTCAATAGCCATTAAAGCATCTTCCCAGATAGCCGTCATGCCTGGATCAGTAATCTTCTCAGGAAGCGAGTCAATTAAATCTTCGCCCTTTTGGGTGGCGTGGATTTTATCTCTTATCACCTCCACCAGGCCTGTCTTTTTAATCTTCTCGATAATATCTGCCCGGGTAGCTGAAGTCCCTATTCCCGAGGTTGCACGCAATTTTTTCTTAATCACCGGGTCTTGTACGAACTTCGCCACTTCCTTCATAGCATCAATCAAGGTACCTTCAGTAAAGTAAGCCGGAGGTTTGGTTTTCTTAGAGTCGATTGTGTAATCAACACACTGTCCATCATCCCCTCTTTGAATATTTGGCAAGTCAGCCAAATCTTCTTTTTTACCAGTGCCATCAATTTCGGTCCAGCCGGCATCAATTAATCGGGTCGCTCTCGTTGAAAAATCAAAACCACCACAAGTGGTAACGACATTTAAAGTCTCTGTTTTCTTATCTGGATAAAAAAGAGCCAAATAACGCTTTGATATTAATTCAAACACCTTCTTTTCGTCAGGGGTCATGGATGTTGACACGTTTCCAGTTGGAATAATGCCGTGATGCTCTTTTAGCTTTGAATCATCAAAGACTTTATGAATCCTGCTTGCCACAGCCTTTTGCTCATCAAATTGGATACCCATCTTCACTAAAGATGGAAAAATGGAAGGAGCCTGAGCATGTTGACCCATAGAAAGATAAGAGCTTTCTGATCGAGGGTAAGTCGACACTTTGTGCTTTTCATATAAACTTTGTGCGATATCTAAAACCTTTTTCGCACCCATTTTATACTTTGATGAGCAGGCTTTCTGAAGATCAGCCAACGTATAAGCCATTGGAGATTGGGTGCTATTTTTCTTGCGATCAGCTTGCTTAACTGTTGAGTCTTGATTTTCAATCTTTTTAGCAATTTCCTGAATCGACTCTTTCATCAGGACGTAGCCTTCAGAGTCTTTAATATCCTCTGGCGCCAATAACTTACCAGTATACTGGCCAGATGCTATTTTGAATTCAGCCTGTAGCTCATAATAATCTTTCGGCTTAAAGTTACGTATTTCACGCTCCCGATCAACAACCAATCTAAGTGTGGGGGTGACGACGCGCCCCACACTCAAGACCCCTTTGCCGCCAGCCGATTGATGACGCATTGTAAAGGCACGAGTGAAATTAAGGCCGATCAGCCAATCAGCACGAGATCTAGCAAGTGCCGCATCTGAAAAACCTTGATAATGTTTGTTATCTTTTGTATTTTCACACGCTTCTTTAACTTTTGTTAAATCCGTCACCCATAATCTTTGCACCGGCCCTGTCCAGTTCAATTCTTGAAGAGTCTCATCAACCAATAACTGGCCTTCTCGATCTGGGTCACCAGCATTAACAACAAGAGAGGCATCCTTTAAGAGGTTTTTAATAGCTAACACTTGTGATTTTGCATCTTCTTTTGGCTGTAGCTTCCATTTTGGCGGAATGATTGGCAAATGCTGAAGCTTCCATCGCTTATAAACAGGGTCATAATCTTCAGGCATATACTGCTCAAAAATATGACCAAACTGCCAAGTAACAACATCATTATTATTCAAGATAATATGCGTTCTTTCAGTCTTCTTTGCGCCCAGTGCTTTTGCAATCTCTTTGGCTAAGCTTGGTTTTTCAGCAATATATAGCTTCATAATTTATTTAAACCTTTCTTTGGAATAATGAGCTATAAGCTCTTCTATAAATTCAGAAATTACATCAATCTTTAAGCCTTCCGTTGCATAATATTCACGACGACGCTCAACCTCTTCCTTGATCGATCCACCAGGGTAAAATGCCGCTAACACGGTTAAGGCACCCTCAATTCCTATTCGGTCATACAAGCCATTGCGAACAGATGTATCTTCAGTCGTACTAGAGAAAGCCCAAATCATTTTTGCCCCAATAGTCGAGGTCATGAGCTGACAAAAAACACCATCGCCTATCCGGTGCCGGACAAGCATATTGGCACCGGATTTTCCGGGCTTGCCGATTGACTTAAGCGCTTCTTTTTCAATACTGTTCAAGCTGAATCGACTTACGATCTCTTCGATCATCTTTTCACTGCCATACCCCATGATGTAAACCGTTGAAGCCAGCTCAACAATAATGTCAGGGAAGTCAGTAATAGCTTGAGAGTAAAGACCAATGTGTAAATTCCACTTGCGAGACTCACGAATCGCCGTCTCCAAATCACCTACAATTTGCTTAGCAATGGCTGAATTACGAATAAAACGATGACATTCGTCATAAGCCAATCTTTTAGGGTCTTCCCTTAGCTCTTTTATTCGTCTTTTATGATGTGCAATATATAGTTCAGGGAAGGAGGCCACATCTTGTGGCATAACGAAGAATTTTGCAGCCACCAAGTGCCGAGCGATCATGTACATAACACCCGTTTGCCTATCGGCCGCCGCTCCACCCTTTGGCGCCACTTCATCCAAGTCAACGGAAATGATTTTAGCTTCACTCAAATCAAACTGGGTTGGAAGACGAAGAATCGGGTACATCCTGACGGATTCCATAATTAAACGCCAATAGTAATCCGTAATAACCTCGCCACCCGGCGTTGTATGAGTGTAGCTTTGAGTGACCGAAGAACTTTTTGCAAAGTTAGCTAGTTCAGGCACAGTTGGTACAGCATAACGCTGTGCAATTGACGCTTCATAGGTTCGGCCTTGGTCAAATAAGAAGTCAACCACTTCCCACCAACTCATAGGTTCATCAATATCCACCCCAAGATCTTTAAGAAGATCATCTATATCCTTAATAATATTCTGCTTATAAGGCTTTGGATTTCGCTCATCACTAAACTCACGGTAGCCCTGCATGATAACCATTTCAGAGATACCAGTTACCCCATCTTCAGGGTCTTCCTTATTTAAAGGCGTCGCAAGTAACGACAAGAAGTTAATCAGAAAATTCTTATGGTTTGGCGTGGGGTAGCGCCCACCTAAAGGAGTATCACAAGGATTAACAGCATGCTCATCAACCATTCTCATGCGATGATAAACCGCCAAATGCTTTTGATCGGCTGGCAAACTCTTTTTGAATAAAGAGACAATCCCTGATGAAGAAGGACCAACATCTACCATGCTTAAATAAGGAAGTCTAGCCAGACCTGGTTGCAACAAAAAGGCTAAATTTGTTGTATTTAATGAAACAGATTTACCATAGCCCATCGGCGCCACACCGATATCAATCCAAGCCGTTTGCTTGGAAGAACCTGGCATATAAGGTATAAATTTACCATCTCTGGAGCGCATCAAATACGAACCTTCAGACCAAACTTTGGCAGGCCTGGTTAAAGGCAAGGTAAATAAGGCCTCCTCAAGAGGGGCTAACGCAGAGGGCGAAGGGCTTTTATTTGAAATGACTGGAAGACAACCCACTACCCCTAGCATAGGATCGCCAATTTCACCCAGATCCGCATTCCCCCATGATTGAACCATTGAAGCCAATTCTGAACCACGTCTCTTTAAGCGCCGAATAGCTTCAACATCATGCCTCGAGCCTTCTTCCCAAGTCATAATCGTGGTTCTATAGCCCACAATAGATGCACCATTGTTTTCTTTTTCTCGCATCAGCTTGATGGCTTTTGTGTAAAGTCGATTCTTACCAAAATTAGCTAAGCCTGATAAGAACTGCTTTAATCCATGACCACTTATCCCTCCTCCTTCAAGCATAAACGAGATCTGCATCGGCATTCTTGAAGCCGTCAACTTCCTAAATAATGCATTAAATATCATAGGACTTCTTGATGGAATAAGAACTTGAAGAGGATAAAAAATCCGATTTCCAATTTCGACGATCTTCGAGTCCACCTCATATGGATCCCTGGGGAAAACCTGATTTGCAATTCGAGGATAATAAAAATTAGAAAAGTCATCTTCAGCTTGATAATCTTCCCTCTCAAAGAAAGGAACATCGCCACCCGTTAGAATCGGCTCCCAATAATGGTCCGTAAATTCTGGATCAATGTGCTTCCTAACAGCTCTTAGCGCCTGTTTGCAATCCAGTGTTTCGTAAACCATTTCATTGTCTCGAAGTGTTGCTTCAATAGATGAAACAAAGGACTCATGTTTATTAATCATACCCTCTAAGAATCGCCGATCCTTCTGAGAGTCTGCGGCCTTTACTCCGCCCTTATCCAGTCTTGCATTCATATCATCGAATGCATCTTTTCGCTCACTTTTATTCAAGACAACCGGCATAGTCCAGAGAGTAAAGTACACCTCCTCATCTGAGCAATACTGACTCACCCTTTCGCCATACTCATCCAAGATAACATCTAAATCTACTTCAAGGTTTTCAGCTGTTTTTCGAACCGCATCCACACTTTTTGAAATTGAACTTTTCGCAGACAAGGGGTCCGTTCTCATGACGATCTGAAGGCGATGACCTGGTGACTTTAAATAAGGCGCAATAGAATTATTTAACGACTCAATAATCCTTAAAAAATCCTCATCACCCGTCATTCTTAATAGACCTTTTACAGCAATAACGGTAGAGTAACTCATGTCTTTACTAACAAAGCTTTTCTCAAATGGAGCGGCTTCTAGAGAGACATAGCTTTCAACTGTTTTATTAAAGTACCCCCCCATTGAGTGTAAAAAGTTATCGACACCTTGAAAAAAAGCGCTCATAAAAACAAATTCCTTAAAAATTCAAATTTAACGGGGGACAAACACAACCTGCTCAACAATAATGCCGCGAGGGTGAATAAGAGTGTGAACTCTCTGAATAACCACTCTAGCCATCAAATTCTGAGTTCGAATAACACCTGAACTTGACTCATAACCAATTTTAATTGGAACCGTTAAAAACCAAGTAGCCACACCATTTACAATTTGTGCATTCGTAATAACCGGCACTCCGTCCAACACTGTATTCAAGTTAAGTCGACCATCCTCAACTGAGCTGATAATGCCGTTATTTACCAAAGATTCAGTCAGCGTTGAATAAGCACGATCTGAGAAGTTTTTCTTAACTCTTTGGAAATGAGCGTCTCGTCCAATAAAACTAAATGTTAAAACTTCTGTTACTGAGCTTGATGCAAAGTTCATAACAGCATTATCAGAAACGTAAGGCCTTTCTAGCGGAATGAGTGGTGTCACCTGCATGTTTTCATCAAGTGCAAAGTAACGTGGCTCGGCCGGAGATAGTGCAATCGTTAATGCAATAACGGCGACAATCGCCATAACTAGGGCGGAGACCGCCGAAATTCCTGCAAACTTCATCATCTTTGAGTACTGCTGACGGTTCCAGTTTGTTGACTCAATTAATACCTTTTCATCAACCCATTTCTTACCAAGAACTTTTGAGTCTTCGCTCACTTTCTGATTCCTTTTGTTAACTTCTCATCTATTTCTAAAATTTTTGAAGTGCTTCCAGTCAAAAGAAGGCCTTGGTAAACTTGAACTGGGTTACCAGGGTCAATCTCATAAAAATCCTCTTCAAACAAACCTGAAACCGGAAGTAATTCTGTTTTCTTTAAAACTTCATTCATCCAAGCTTTGTTCTCGAGCAGCTTGCTTGACGCGGCAAATCTAACCTTTCCTCGACCATAACCAATAATGTGTGCACCCATTTCACTTAAATACATTACATCTTCAAAAAGAAGAATTCGGTCCAGCGCATTAATAAATGGTGACATGGTATTTCCAGTTGGCCGGCCCTTGGTGATATGCATAGGTGGCTTACCTTGTTTCGTCATACCCATCCAAAGGTTTTGCGCATAAAGCCCAGCTGAAATACTTAACTCATGAACCGGTGTAAATCGATCATTCAGGATTTCCATTAACTCACTAGGTTTCTGAAATTCTGTACATTTAAACGATTCATAAATCTCAACATGCTCAACATAATTCATTAAAAACTGAAGCTCTAACGATGTAATCCAATAGCGTGACTCATCACGACCTGAACCGAAATTTGTAATATCGTTAATTCGCTTGTCAAAATCACGCAGCTTGACACGGTAAATACACACACCTTCTTCTCGATCTTTCTCTAGATGCTCAAGCGACTCCTCATATCCAATCACACTAAGAAGCTCATGCTTCCATTCACCCTGAAGATCCGGAAAGTAATTAGATAGAATTCTTCTTGAGTGGTTGATTCTTGGCTTATGCCAAGTGGTCACGATCAAGTCACTGTAATCAATATCTGAGTTACGCTCAGTAACAATGTATTCAACATTTGAATCCCTTACCGCTCTAAATAAAGTTTCACTAATAATAGAATCAGCCGGAAACTGACGTCGAATACCTAAAGATAAAGCATTAGGCGGAGGGTTCTTAATTTCAGAATGACTCTCAAGTAAGCACATCGTATTCTCAAAAACTTTCTGCATTGCCTTAACGTGATCTTCACCATAATTTTTATCAAATCCAAGATGGTTAATAATATCGTATGGGCGCTCAGAGTTCGGCGAAGGTGGTTTTATGAAATACTCAGATAGATAATTTGACATTCTGAACCTGGCATTCGTTGCCAGTCCGCTTGCGTGCATCGCACCAAAGTCTAGAGAGGTCAGCCAATTTACATCTGAGTCAAGAGAAGAGGTTGATTCAATTCGAAAAGTCTCAAGCCCATCACAAGCCCAGCCTGATTTATGAATGGTTGGATCATCAAAAATAACCGTCCCGTAACGAGTCGCCATACAAACCTACTTTTTCTTTAAAAAATTCTCAAAAATATTGTTCCACTGCTCAGACTCCATCATCGAGTTCGCTGACCAGTACTCGATATGCTTTGCAAAGGGCGTGTCCAGCGTATCCACGTTTGGGACCAAGCGAATGCCTGACAACAATTCATCCATATTTTGATAGGCCTTTGTACCTGAGACACTTAATGCCTGAGATAGCGCAGCAGGATCTGACGCGCCTTCACCTAAGCGGTCTTCAAGTCGATATTTAAGCTTCTTTAGAACATCATTGTAAAAAGAGAGCGCTGTTTTCGAATATTCATCTCGACGATGAATACTTATGCCAACCGCGTGCATCATTAAATTCAATGTCGCTTGATCAATTTCTGGTAAATCAACTAAAAAGCCGGCATTTCGATAGCCAGCAAATCCAAAATGGAAAACCTGATGACAATAAGGACATACCGTCATCAGGTTTGTCATTTCATTGTTTCCATGATCATCATCAACATGATGAACCTCAAGGTAACCTGAATAGGCCAAGCTCGTTACTGACTTGGCCTCTTTGTCAGGCTTTGATTGAAAACCACAGCATCGACAAGTAAACTCATCTTTTTCAAGGATCTGAGGTCTTGCATGTGCGTAAGCCGCATCCTTAATGAGGGACTCTCCATCATGGACGCGGAATAACTTCTTTTTAATCGAAAGCTTGAGGTCTGTCATAATTTAAAACTTCTGCATTTGAGCAGTATCTCCAACAGTTGACTTAGTAAGAATTTCTGAGATCAAATAAGGAGACATCAGTAAGACACCAAAAAGAATAAACTTAACAGGTCCGCCGATCCCTTCCTGTCTTTGCCCACCAGTACTCCACTTGACAAGGCCGACAACAACAAAAACAAGGCCAATCAATCCTGCAATAACAACAATCAACGCCCCAATACCCTTTGCTTGAGTCGTTACAGTTGTCGCCACGGCATTTGCATCCGGAACAGCACCAGCCACAGCCAGTTGAGGAAACAGCAAAGCTAAAGCCAGCAATCCAGACCCTGATAAAAAATAACCTAAAACTTTTTTCATTTCATTCACTCCATTTTATATAGCATATAGTAACCTAATTTGCACCAATGAGTTTAGCAATATTTGAGATAGCTTGAACATTCCCTCCTATACTATTGTTGAGTATTTTAACAAATACAACAAGGTTTATCATTATTGTTCCTGATACTAAAAAGGACGCAACTACACCCATATTTACATCTTGCTGGCCAGATCCCAGTTTAGACAAAAGATGTGTGCCCTTCATTACGGCCAACGCCCCTGAAAAAACAACAATACCAATAGCCAATTTCACATAAGCCTGGATTCCCGCATCAAGCGAAGAATCAACAGCGACATCTAAAGGATTGTGATACAGATTTTGACTATAAGAGCCAAAAATACTTGCTGATAAAACATCCGTTATTAGGGCAAAGTTAATAAACATAACGCCAGCTATTAAGGTTGCTATTACCTGACCTGGTGCCTCTCTTGATTTCTGTGAGACAGCCATTCTCAAGCCTATTACTATAAAAACAATCCCCATCAAAGCCGCAACGGTCTTAACTACTAATGAATAAATACTCGTTTGATCAATGCTGCCAGTTCCAAATATTTGAGACTGAAGTTGAGACGCCATCGCTTCATAATCACCTTCCCCCGCCAAACCTACCGGTGAGAAAAGCAAAAAGAAAAGAACGATTAAAAAAGCAAAACCCCATGTCTTTTCAAAATAAAGACTATAAAGATCAGCCTTCATAGATCACCTCACCAAGATTGGTTTTAATCACACCTGACCCAGGATTGACCGATATAACCTTTACGCCATTGATTTCCTGGCCTTCTCGAACCGTTTTATATTCGTTTCCACGCCTCAAAAGAACGGTATGCTCAGTTAATCCGGTCACAACCCAATCATTAAATATTGGCTTTTTAGCCACTTCTGCGAGTGCTGAATTAACTTTTTTCTCCAATAAACCAACAGAATCTTTTACCTGACCATAGCGCCAGATCACACGGTTAAGATCGGCTTTTGTTGCCAAATTATCAATATTCGCCTTTCTAAATACTTCGGTCTCCTGAGAAAGCTTAGCAATCGTTTTAGCTTGCTCTTCAATGACTTTATTTTTCTCATAAAGATCATTGGTCAACTTTTCAACGCTCGCACCTAATATTTTGATTCGTTGATCATATCCTGAAAGCTCAGCATTAATCTTGGAGAAAGTTTGACTCATACTTGAGTTGTAATCTTTTGTCGCTTGAAGAACCTTGCTTTCAACTAAGTTCAGCACCTTGCCCTCATTAAGCTGGGGCTCCACATTTTTCTCAGGCTCGATCGGATCAACAGGTTTAACCACTTCCACATCCTTATTGACATCGAGCTTTTGCGCCTGTGAATCCCTAGCCATTGATTCATTGTTTGAGCCAGTTGCCTTAACAGGGTTAGTATTAATTGGATTCGCACCCAATTGACCCGTCGATCCTTTAACAGGTTGATTGGAGCTAAATTCACCTGCATTCATTGGAACAACCGGCTGAGAATAAAACCCACCCTGAGACAATAAATCCACTGAAGCATTGCCATTGGTCGGGTCCTCGCCAGAAAGAAGACCTGTAACAACATTTATAGTCGTTGCTAAAACAAAAAAACCAGCCACCCCATAAATAAAGACTTTCTTCATGCCTATTTTGAGCTTGCGAGGCTTGACTGACTGCGCAGAACCATTAGATTCTTCAAAAGAAGCATTACCAGAGTCATGGTTATTTTGAGTCGAAGACTTTTCCTCTTCAACCTTGGCGACATCCTCATTAACCGCTCTTTCCTCCCAATCCTGACCTTGATTTATCGACTCTTCAACTTCTTCATTCAGATCATCATCCGAATCTAAATCTTTACTAGACTTAGATGTCTCACTTCTTTTTAACTGAGAGATAGGCACACCTTTTTTACCACCTAGCATCTCTGACGGATCTGGAATTTGAGATCTATCAATGTATGATGGAGCTTCTTCTTCTGTGTTAACTTCATAGCTATCAAGTGATAAATCCAATCCATCATCTTCTTCGTCAATTTCAACGATTTCAACCTTGCTATCAACTACTGGATTATCAAAAGAGTTATGAATTAAATCTTCATTAGAATCTTCCGGTTTAGCAGTACTTAAGCCGTCAATCGCAGCCGTATCAAAATTTTCTTCAGTATCAATTTCTTTCAATTCTGAAGATGAATCCTTTAAATCTTCAGCCGGTTTATCACTCTCAGACTTCTCACTAAATTCAGCTTCGATATCAACAGGTTTTTCATCCTCATTAACACTTACTGAGCTAAAGTCAAAATCAATATCAAAGTCGTCATTCTTATTATCAGCCTTGACAAATTCTTCACTCTCATCCGGAGCAGTATTCTCTTCAGATAAAACTAAGCCTTCAAAATCATCACTAGGGATGTCATCAACCACTCCGCCAATAACTTCATCATCTCGACTCAATTCGCCCATTAGAATATTATCAGCCGCCGAGGTATAGACATTACTTTGGTTGCTCATTAGATATTCGTCTCCAAGAATAGAATGCCTATCACTTCTCCGCGATCCAAAGTGATAGTAGGCGCTCGGCCAAAATTTTCTAAAATCAAAGGGCCTGCGGTTTCAGCAACTTTCGCCGCTGCAATTATAGCCTGCTCTTGTGTGTCAAAAACAGGTCGAGATGAAATAACACCGGTGGTCGCATTCGATGTAACAGTTGTTCCACTATTCATTAAGCCTTCACCCAAACCTTGAATAAATGATGAAGCAATGACCGCTCCCCACCTTGAAAAGAAGTGAGTATCAACACCACTCCGAACACCGGGAAGCGTTGTTGATCGATCAACCGCAAGAGCAGATATCGGGTAGCTATTTCCCTCTTGATCTATTGCTCGATTAAACTCCATTACAATATACTTCTCCCTTCTCTCAAGCCCTCCGATTAATTTCCAATTTCGAGAGTCTTGAGAGATTAATTCAACCACTATGTGTTCAGAAACATCCGTATTTGCTGCAATAGAGGATACAGCCATCTTTATATCCCCTGGTTTAATCCCAAGGATATCCATGAAGCTACCCTGTCCAAGCCCCTTAGAGTTAACTGCCCCATCATTGATAGTTATACTGGGGTCTGTCTGATCTATACGATTTGACCCCATTCGAGGAGTACCAGTCTCACCCTCCAAGCCTTCTTTCAAATTAATTGAAACATGAGTTGCCAACGTTGAAGTGTTAGATCGATAACTATTAATAACTTTTCTTCTATGTTCAAGCATGGCAGCTTGAAGGACTTCTTGCTCCCCTTCTTTAAATCTAAAAGGTTTGCGAGACCGATCTGAATAACCAAATTCAGGTCCATTACCAGCACTACCGTCTTTTACAGCTTGAGAATCAGCCCAGGTTTTTTCATGACAGACAATCTCATTACCACGACTGTCATAGCCTACTTCACCTTCGTTCTCACATGGCTTACCTTTAACCTTGCTATCCTCAGTCCAGTTACCATCTTGACAAACAATCGCTTCACCCTGAGTATTCTTTCCAGCCAACCCTTCTTGAGAGCAGGGATTTCCAATCTCACTAATTACTTTTCTAAACCGGCCACTCACACAGGTCACGACATCACCGGTTTTTGTTACCGCTTCTACCCCGTCTGGCCGACAAGGACTCCCCTCCTCGCCTCGGGTCGCATGCCACTCACCATTCTTACAAAGAAGTGTATTGCCTCTCGTGTCAATACCAACCGAGCCATTAGGAGAGCATTTTTCTGATTCAGAAGCGCGTACCGTCCATTTTCCAGATCGACACACCATCTTTTCACCATTATTACTCACACTTACCGAGCCATTAGGGGAGCATTCTTTACCTGGGGCTCTTGATGCCATCCACTTACCGTTTCTACAGGTCATAGGAAGACCAGAACCATCAACACTTGTTACGCCATCAGGAGAGCATTTACCACCCTCCTCATTTTGAGTAAACCAGCGCCCATTCTTGCAAGTCATCTTTTCACCCGAACTTGAAACGCTTGTAGAACCACTTGGTGAACAAGCTCCACCATTACGATCACCCTCAACAAACTTACCGTTCTTACAAATCATGGCATTACCTGATTTATCAAAAGCAACAGAACCCTCAGATGAACACGACTCACCTAATTCAGACGCCTTCGCCCAGCCATCTTTTGAGCAAGTTAATGGACTACCTTGCGTATCATAAGAAACCGATCCAACAGGCGAGCAGGCTCCACCGGCTTTTTGAGCATCGGCCCAGCCATCTTTTGAGCAAATTAAAGGATTACCCTTGTTATCGTAAGAAACGGAGCCAACAGGTGAGCAAGCACTCCCTTTCTCACTCGGTGATGCCCAACCATCTTTTGAGCAAACCATTGGCTGCCCATTTCTATCTAGCCCAGTAGAACCAACAGGCGAGCAAGCACTTCCTTTTGAAGCTGATTTAGCCCAACCGTCTTTTGAGCAGGTCAAAGCATTACCCTGATCATCATAAGAAACCGAGCCAGCAGGCGAGCAGGCTCCACCGGCTTTTTGAGCATCGGCCCAGCCATCTTTTGAACAAATTAAAGGATTACCCTTGTTATCGTAAGAAACGGAACCAACAGGTGAGCAAGCACTCCCTTTTTCACTAGGGGATGCCCAGCCATCTTTTGAGCAAACTTTAGGTTCACCGTTCGCATCAAAAGATGTTGACCTAATAGGGTTGCAGGATGCCCCATCAACAACCATCTGAGACCATCGGCCATCTTTACAGATCATCTGGTCACCGGACTGGTTATAAGACTTAGATCCTTCTGGATCACATCGACCACCTTGAACATCCGCTTTAGCCCAGCCATCTTTAGAGCAAACCATTGGATTACCCTGGTTATCATAAGAAACCGAACCAACAGGTAAGCAGTCCCCTCCTTTTGAAACCGGACTGGACCAGCCATCTTTTGAGCAAACAATCTCTGGACCATCAGGCGCAAAAGAAACAGAACCTACAGGACTGCAATCCGAACCAATTTTATTTGCATGAGTCATCTTTCCATCTTTGCAAATCAAAGGACTGCCTTTGCCATCGAATGATTTGGCTCCATTAGGAAAACAGTTTGAACCAGCCTTGCCCGGCGACATCCATAAACCATCTACTGAACACACGATTTCATTGCCAAGCGTATCTTTGGTAACTGATCCTGGGGGCGAGCAAACGCCACCCAAGCCAATAGCGCCGCCTAAGCTTGAACAAAGGTCATCAATAATCTGCTGGTTAGCCCATGTACCATTTACACATACAATCCTTGATCCAGACTCAGTCTCACCAACTAACCCATCAGGTGCACAGGGTAAACCAACAGCACCAATTTCTTTTCGTACCCTGGCATCAGGTATCACTGGCGGAATATAGCTCACACCACTCGCTTCAGACTCTTTTGCTCTGTTTAATTCATTCTGGGTAAAGTTCTCAACATAGAGTTCAGAAGCTTCATCATTAATTCGGTTTGGACTGAAATTTCTCTCAGACCCTAATGCAGCCGCAGAAGATCCTGGTGTTAGTTTTTCAGAACTGCTATATCCAAAAAACAATAAAAACAAAACCAGTGGAATAACAACAAAAAAGATGGAAAGCAGAGCAATTCTTTTATTCTTCGGGTTTTTAAAATCAATTTTTTTAATCATCGCTAACCTCAATTACTCTCTCTCCACCAGACTGCTTAAAAACCCGAATCAATCGATTAGGCGAAATCTCAAAAACCGAAAAACCACTTCGCCCTTTTACAACGCGGGAGTAAACCGGAAAAAAGACCGCTTCTCTCGTCCTAAAGTAATATCTACCCTGATAATGCCAAACAAATTCACCTGGCTCAGGATTGGATATATTTATCTGTCGAGCGTCCTCAGGAGGAACGCGATCTAAAAAAGAAAGCAAGGTTCCGTTTAATTCATTTTCAGGGTTGGACAAAGATGAAGTAATATTCTCACCTGGCGTGTCAGGCGATCTTGTAGGCATAACCAACTCAACCACCTCGTCAGCCAGCTCATTTGAGCTAGGCCGAAGATTAACCGAATCTAGTATCAAGGTTACCATTGAGGTCTCACCTTTAAGTAATACTTGAAGGTTACTTCTAGAGCTGAAGTCAGAAGGGGAAACAAGCAAGATATGTTTAGCTTGAGGCTGGATGATATTAAAAGATTCTTGAGCACCTATAATGTAATCAGTTACTTCGAATGGATGGCCTGACGAATCTAGAAAAATTAAACTGGTTGAGTAACCTGGTGCCACAATTACTCTTTCAGAGCGATTCGTTGTGGCTGTAGAAATGAAAAGCGATCGCTTTTGTGTTTGAACTTTTCGATGAATCTTCTCTGCACGATCAAGACCTATTTGCTCAGTAATGATTCTTATAATCGCCTCCTCAGTCAGAGGTGCTTCCATCATCGATTGATCTCTGATAATTTGCTCATAAATTGCACGACCCTCTTCCGACTTCAAAATATCACCAACTGAAGCAAAAGAGGAGAGAGACATCAACAAAAAAACAGGACTTAAAATCCATCGAAACATAAAATTTACTCAAAATTTATCAAATAATATACAATATAAAGTAAATATAATTTTTGTCAATAAAAGCAGGGTTATTAATCCTGCTTTTATTGAAGGCTAAGCACCTAAAACCCTAGCATTATTCTCAAGCTTGGCCTGAAAAACCCCAAACAAGAAGGACTGTCTAGACTTACCGATCTGCTTAACAGGGGTTTCATCAAGTAATTTTTTAACACACTGAAGGCCTAAATCTGGTAAATACGCAGAATCAACAAGACTTTTCCAGCCCTTAATGCCTGAAGACTTCAAGGCATCAAGACTAACCAGGCTATCTCTGTTTTTAGCACAAACATAACCTTGATGATACGAAATATCATGTTTACTCATTCAAAAAGTATCCTATTCTTATTTTTTATTGCGATACGAACAAACCAAATGCAAAAGAATTATCCCTGATAAGAAGGTAGATTTCAATAAAAAAAATAACTTTCGGCCAGGTGTTGATTTAAAACAAATTATTTAAATAATTTTTGAATATATACTAGAAAATACGAGTGAGGATTGTTCGTGTATAAATTTTATACGGAAAGACTTGGATAGCATCCCTGATTTGAAAAGGTGTTGCCGATCATTTGATAATTTAGAATTTAGTGCTTTTTAAGTATGTACAGGGTCCCTGTATCTAATAAACCTTCTGATAAAATAAATACAAGTCAAAAATAAATCATGGGAACTAGCCTATAATATCGTTTAACATATATTAAAATTTTAGCAAGGTCATAAAATTGACATTTAAACAGGCTTTAGACGAATACCAATCAAGAGTCAGCATCCTAAAGAGAGGCTACGAAACCGAAGTACACAAGTTATCAGTTCTCAAGCGAAGCATACTATCTAGCATGGATATTAGCTCAATAAAAGGCCATCACATTGCATCTTATAGAGATAGTAGATTAGCCTCAAAAAACCCAAAAACCGGCAACCTGCTTACCTCAAGCACCGTGCTATCTGAGCTAAACCTACTGTCACACATCTTCGACACCGCGATATTGGAATGGGGTATTGAGATTGAAAACCCTGTCAAGAAGGTGAGAAAACCCAAACCTAACGCCGCTCGTGAAAGAAGGTTAAGCTCAAGAGAGGAGAAGCAGATATTTAATTACGCTCGAAAATACCCCAACCCGGAACTACTGGTTATTATTCTTATTGCGATTGAGACATGCATGCGCCAGAGCGAAATTCTTGGCATGAAATGGTCGGACATTGACCTTAAAAAAAGAATTGTAAGGCTTCACATGACGAAGAATGGCTCTTCACGGGAGGTTCCTCTTACTGAAACGGCTGTAAGTACGCTTCGAAAGTTTCAGCATAACAATGAATTTGTATTTACCTACAAGTCTTGCGGCCTCAAGACCGTTTGGAAAACCATGATAAATAGACTAGGTATAACCAACTTAAGGTTCCACGATCTTCGACACGAAGGTATAAGCCGCTTGTTTGAGGTGCATGGGCTTGATATTGTTTCCGCTGCCACTATATCTGGCCATAAGAGCCTCTCAATGCTTCGAAGGTACACTCATTTACGTGCGTCAAATATCGTAAAAAAGTTAGGAAAACAGCAGAAGAAATCCCATCAAGCGGTAGCGCAAGTTTTTAACCCCTACCCAGTATATCTTACAAAATTTAAGGATAACGCTTGGAAGGTGGAAGTGCCTGATTTATCATGCTCCCTTTCGAATTTAAAAGGAGGCAAGCACCAGGCCATAATCGAAGCTAAATCTTTTATTGCGACCGAAGTTTTGCGAAGAATAGGGTTAAGTCAGTCTGTACCGGCTCCAGATAGCTACCTTACTAAACATCTAGGGGAAAGGATTTTAATTGACCCTATGACGATGCAGCATTAAGCCACTTATTTTTTAGATTAGTTTGCCAATCCGGTAGTTGGAAATCTTCCACAGCGGACTTTGGAATAGTAGACAGTGAAGAGAAGTTATTAGGCATGATGACCTTTAATGGTCAAACTCAAAGAACATTTGTCAATACGGCCAGGGCTGGCTATTACACTAATGCGTACCCAGCTTATCCAAGCTGTCCAGCAAACACTCATTCCATCTCTACATCAAGAAATAAAACTAACTGCCAGAGTGGTTGGACTAATGATGATAATTGGTACGATTACTGCGACTATTACTCATACAGAACTTGTCGCGTCAACGGTTTTTAGCGCCTTGCCAAGGCGGTAGCTGGCAGAAGCAAGGCTTAAACGAGGTGGTTTGGAATTATCAGAATGTTTCATCGGGGGATTTTACACCTAGCAGAAGCGTAGGTATCAATGGAAGTCC